>JBDHHK010000261.1:0-8155 GCA_039589395.1 Gemmatimonadota bacterium | reverse complement strand
CACAACTGGAGCCACTACGGAAACCTGGTCGTCTACTTCCGCGTCAATGGAATGGTGCCGCCCAGCAGCCAGGGTGGTGAACAGTGAGAGGACAGCGGGGGGGGCGAGGTTTCCTCCTCCGCCCCCCTCACCAGAGGAAGGTGAGCAGTAGACCGCGGAAGAGGAGGAGTTAATCAGGCCGTGGCGTTGGTGCATGGCTCCGGATTTCACCGCATCATTGTAGTGATGCCCCGATCCGCAGTCGCCACCGATGAAGTAGTCGACTGCCCCCTTGAACTGACATGGCCAAATGTGGGAGCCCGGTTTTGGGGGGCGCGCAGCGGACAATGGACTTCCGTTCACCGAGTGGTGAGGTGGGACGCTTCCCTAGGCCTCAATTCATCGACACCCGCATTAGGTTGACGGTGCAGCCGCCAATTCAGGTAGCCGCAAAAAACGAACAGAGGCGATAATGCGGATGCCCCCCATCGGCCCTCTAACACCTGAGGGAGAGGCCGCGCTGGAAGCATTCCTGTCCCGGCCATCAAACCCGGACGGAACGTTCTCGCTGGGTGAGGTTCGAGGTTTCCTCTTCGCGGTTGCGGCTGCTCCGGACCTCGTTAAGCCATCGGAGTGGCTCCCCTTCATATTCGGCGGAGGGGAACCGGAGATCGAAGACATGGAGGAAGCGCGGCAGGTGATGGGCGTGCTGATGTCGCTCTACAACGACATTAACGATGTCGTTCACGCCAAGGGGCATCGGTGGCCGGCGGGCTGTGAGTTCAGTGAAGATCTGTTTGCCAACCTGGAGCCCGATGCAGCCGTATCCCAGTGGTCCCGCGGGTTTTCGGCCGGGCATCTCTGGCTCGAAGAAAGCTGGGAAGAGTCCCTGCCCGAGGAACTGGACGAAGAGTTCGGAGCCATCTTGACTACACTCACTTTCTTCGGATCCCGTTCCGTGGCCGAGGGCATTGTGAAGGAATCCGGCAAACCGGCGTCAATGCTGGAAACGTTCGCTGCGAAGCTCCGCGATGTGTTTCCCGATGCCCTTGTAGGATACGCCCAAATAGGCATGGCGATCTGGCAAGCGGTTCACCTGGCAGGAAGAGGAGCCGGCGGACCGACCGCCGCCGACAGTCGCACTGGCCGCAACGAACCTTGTCCGTGCGGCAGCGGTAAGAAGTACAAGAAGTGCTGCGGAGCGAAGTTGCATTGAAGCGTTGATGGGCCGTGTTGCACGGCTCGGAACTGAACCCAGCATCCCTGGTTCCGGAGAGGATCACCCCACTCGGTAGCTGTCGGCATCCCAAGACGGGTCATCGGCCAGCGTCAGACAGGATCTGCAACCGGGTCGCACTTTACAGCTTGCGGTGACTGCTCGAAGTCTGCGATCATGTCGTCCAACGTCCGGGAATGGCGCATCGCGCAGAACCTGGGCCCACACATCGCGCAGAAGCTCGCACGCTTGGAGTGCTCGGATGGAAGCGACTCGTCGTGGTACTCCCGCGCCCGCCGGGGATCTAGACTGAGCCGGAACTGCCCTTCCCAGTCGAAGGCGTAGCGAGCACGCGACATAGCATGGTCACGCTCTGTCGCGCCTCTCCTTTGGCGAGCGATATCGGCCGCGTGCGCTGCGATCTTGTGTGCAATAATGCCCTCACGCACGTCTTCCGCATTGGGCAGACCGAGATGCTCCTTTGGCGTCACGTAGCAGAGCATGTCGGCACCATACCAGCCGATCATCGCAGCACCGATGGCGCTTGTGATATGGTCGTATCCCGGTGCGACATCAGTTACAAGCGGCCCCAGGGTGTAGAACGGTGCTCCGTGGCACAGCTCCTTCGCCCTCCGGACGTTCATTTCGATCTCATGCATAGGGATGTGACCGGGACCTTCGATCATCACTTGCACATCCCGCGCCCATGCTCTCTTCGTGAGTTCGCCCAGAGTCTCAAGTTCGGCAAACTGCGCCTGGTCGCTGGCGTCGTGGATCGACCCCGGCCGTAGGCCGTCGCCTAGCGAGATCGTCACGTCGTATTGCCGTAGGATGTCGAGTACGTCATTGAAACACTCGTACAGGGGGTTCTGCTTGCCGTGCGCGATCATCCAGACAGCGAGCAGGGAGCCACCGCGACTCACGATTCCGGTGAGTCGGTCTCGAACGAGCGGCAGATGCTCGAGCAGGATGCCGGCATGGATCGTCATGTAGTCCACGCCTTGCTCGGCCTGGTGTTCGATCATGTCGAGCAGGTCGCTTACCGTAAGGTCAGGTGCGTGGTCTACCTGCAGCGCCGCCTGGTAGACCGGTACCGTCCCCACCGGTATCGTCGATGCCGCGATGATTGCCTCGCGTGTCGCATCGATGTCGCTTCCGGTGGAAAGGTCCATCACGGTGTCGGCACCGTATTCCGCCGCGAGCCTGACCTTATCGATCTCCTCGGAGACTCCGGATGAGACCGCAGAGCTGCCGATGTTGGCGTTGATCTTCACCGTGGTGACCTTGCCGATGCCGATGGGCTCGAGGTCACCTTGGAGATGACGGATGTTGGCCGGGATGATCAGCTGTCCCCGAGCGAGCTCATCCCGCACGAGCTCGGGTGAAAGAGCCTCTCTCTCTGCAACTGACGTCATGGCTTCGGTGATTTTGCCCCTACGGGCGTTGAACATCTGCGTGACGCAGTGTGGAAGTGACATCCTCGACTTCCTCCGCCGGTACTAACCGGATCAGGTTCAAAGGGTGTGATCTCAGCCCGTGAAGTGGGCACCCCTGTCACATTCAAAATATACGCAAACGCCGGGCCACTCCGCCATCGGCCGCCCTCTACCCTTGGGACATCCTCCGCCGGTGACCGTGTTGTGAGTTTTGTTGTGAGTCTCGTACAACATTCGACCCACGGAACTGCTCCGAGATACGACACCGACGCCCAGAACACCGCTTTAATGCTACATTTTGTCGTATCTGATCGCGTTCCAGTCCTGCATGGGGTTCAGGGGGTCGTGCGTTCGAATCCCACCAATGATGGTTTGGCCAATAGCCCAATCCCACCAATGATGGTTTGGCCAATAGCCCCTTTACCGCCAAAACGCGTCGAATGCAGCGAGTAGATCGAGATGGAGTAAGAGTTGGAGTAAGAACATGCTACTTCGGTGGGTTTTTCTCCACTTCAGGTACTACCTGAGGACGCCCTAACATCGCATGAATGCTACATTTGGCAGTACCTGGTGCTTCGACGCACACGCACCCCATTCAGGTGGGACAGAAAATGCGGCCGGGGCCTAGGTGGCGCGAGGGGGTTGCAGGGGCAGGAGAGAGCGTTTGTGGGACATTTGACAGGGCCACGATCTTCCCAGGCGAGCCACAATCCCGGTTGACATATTCAACAAGGCGGGGTGTGACAGTCGGCGGGCAACGCAACCGCTCACCGCCGGAGAAATAGAACGGAGAGGTTAGGCAGTGATTCTCCAGGAAAGGAAGGAGGGCGACCCACCGTCCAACATCCACGAAGCTTCTGTTCCCTTGGAAGCGGGACGTTGGAAGTTCTATCAACTCTTCCGTAGCACTCTCCCCGGTCGCGCGCCACTATGTTCCCCGTTCTCGACCACAACCTGTCCGTTGACCACCACGTATGAGATACCGGAAGCATACTGGTGCGGATCATCGAAAGTCGCCTCGTCCTTCACTGTAGCTGCGTCGAACACCACCAGATCGGCTTTCTTCCCACGCGCGATGCGACCGCGGTCGGTTATGCCAGCCTGGTCGGCTGGCGTGCCGGTCATCTTTCGTACGGCAGTGGGTAGATCGAAGATCCCTCTTTCGCGGCAATAGTGCGCCAGCACCCTCGGACAACAGCCATACAAACGTGGGTGCGGTCTCGTTTCCGCAGCCTTTCCAGTTGGGGCAATGCTTGCGCCGTCGGAGCCAACCATTACCAGTGGGTGGGAGAGGACCATCTCGACGTTTTCCGGGCTCATGCCGTGCCCGATCATGGCCACGGCCCCTTCCTCTTCCACTAGAAGCCTCAGTGCTGCTTCCGCGGGCTCAGTCCCCCATGCCTCGCCAATCTCTGCAACGCTCTTTCCCACGAAGTGCCGGTTCTCTTCGGTTTTCGTACTGGCGATAACGATGAGGCTGAACTCACCCGGGTCTCCCATCACGGATTCTCTTACCTCATCGCGAATTCGCGCCCGGTCAGCGGAATCGTTCAAACGCGCTCCGAGGCCATCCCATCCTCCCTCCAGCGCCCACGCTGGCAGAAATATCGTGAGGCTGGTGGAGTAAGCCGTGTAGGGATACGCATCGGCCAAAACATGTACACCGTCTCGGCGTGCCGACTCGATCAGGTTGAGGGCGGCGCGCTGCTTCGACCAGTTCGGCCTGCCCGCTGCTTTCAAGTGAGAGATCTGCACTGGTAACCCAGCTTCTCTGCCGATCTGAATAGCTTCGTGGATTGCCGAGAGTAGGCCTGACTCCTCGTTGCGAATATGTGATGCGTAGAATCCCCCTCGCCGTGCTATCACCCGTGCGAGTGTGACGATCTCATCAGTGGGGGTGAACGTACCTGGTGTGTACTCGAGGCCTGTCGTAAGGCCAAAAGCTCCTTCATCCATGCCTTCTTCGACCGACCGAACCACGGACGCCATCTCCGCGTCGGTAAGAAGTCTGTTTTCCAACCCGGCCACCGTTTGCCGCATCGATCCGTGGCCCAACATGAATGCCTGATTGACGGATATCCCGATTTCCTCGAGTGTGTCGAAATATGAAGCGATGCTCGTCCACTCAACCGGAGCTCCCGTCTCCTCTTCCATATTTGCGCGCCGGATATCCGCGTCCACTCCTTCGAGCGGGGCTGCGGAGAAGCCGCACTGCCCAGTGACCTCAGTGGTGATGCCCTGCCGGCTCCTACTGTCTGCCGTGGGGTAGGCGAAGATGCTGCTATCCGAATGCGAGTGTATGTCAATGAAACCCGGTGAGACATTGAGACCTGAGGCATCCAGAATCAGGGAACCTCGCGCTGGATCGATCGAGCCTACTGCGGTGATCGTGTCTCCAACTATTCCCAAATCTCCCTGCCACATCGGTCCACCTGTGCCGTCGAGGACCGTCCCGTTTCTGACGACGAGATCGAATTCCTGCACCAGACGTACTTTGGACGCAGGCAGAGCAAAGGCGCCAAGCGCGACCGAGCTACTCTTCACAAAATCGCGGCGGCTGAATCGTCGGGTCATTCGGGACTCCTTGGGATTGGGAAACGGACCGCACTCAATATCCAATATCCAACAAGGAATATCCAATGTCCAAGTGGACTCCACTTCGATAGTGGATATTCTGAGTTAATTGCTCAGCCTTCCGGTATTCAACGCTGCCCCTCATCTCTGCGTATAATGTACGACGCCGACAATTGATTCTCTTTGATATAAATGCGGGGGTGCGGTGCCAAAGGTTGATTCTTCTCACGCTGATATCAGTAACTCCCTCAACTCAAACCATTCGAACACACAGATCCCAGATTTGGCCTATCGGATACATGTCGGGTGGGTGATAGCGTGCTGGATGGGTGCCGTTTGCCTGTCGAGCCTTTGTGTGACCCCGACTGTGGCACAGGAAACGTCGTCCGCGAACGGCGACAAGCCGTCCATCGCCGCGATTCAGATCGAACAAGGCGAGAGCGTAGATCTGGACGGTCGGGTGAATGAGTCTTTTTGGAGACGTGAAACGCCGGCCTCCGGTTTCCTGCAGGAGAATCCAAACGAAGGTGCGGACGCCACGGAGGTCACCGAGGTGTACGTCGCTTACGACTCTGACAACCTCTACATCGGCGCAGTCCTCCATGACTCAGATCCGGACGGGATTATCGCATATCAGAAGGAACGCGATGCGTTTCTCATGACTGACGACCGGTTCATGTGGATACTCGACACCTTCCTCGACGGTCGCACGGGCTACTTCTTCGAGATCAATCCAGCCGGCCTCATGGGCGATGGTCTGCTGGGTGGAGGAGGCGGGCACAGAGGCGGCGGCGGTGGTGGCGGCGGTGGAGGAATGTTCGGCGGATTCGGCGTCAACAAGTCGTGGGATGGAATCTGGGAAGCGCGCGTCGACCGAAATGGGGACGGATGGTCGGCTGAGATTCGCATACCGTTCCGGACGCTCAACTTCAACCCCGAGCAGGACACCTGGGGCATCAACTTTCAGCGCACCGTGCGTCGGAAACAGGAAGAGTCACGTTGGACCGGCTACCGTCGCAACCAGCAGTTCACCAGACCGGTGCATGCAGGGCGTCTCACCGGCCTACAAGGAATGTCACAGGGCATCGGTCTCGAAGCAGTGCCCTACGCTCTCGCGGGCTGGAGACACATGCCGAACGGTGAAGACGACACGGATTATCCAGTTGATGCCGGCATCGACGTCTCATACAACATCACGCCGAGCCTCCGAGCCGCAGCTACGGTCAACACCGATTTCGCTGAAGTGGAATCTGACGAACGCAGGGTCAACCTCACGAGGTTTCCTCTCTTTTTTCCGGAGAAACGCGACTTCTTCCTCGAGGGCTCGGGCGTGTACAGCTTTTCTCCACGCAGTGGAGTAACGCCGTATTTCAGCCGCAACATCGGCCTCTACGAAGGCGAGCCGGTCCCAGTTCTCTATGGTGGACGGCTCGGCGGACAGATTGGCAGAAACGAAATTGGCGTGGTACACGTTCATACCGACTCGGACGTTATGATCGACGATACTGACACAACACAAATCCAACCCGAAGATTTCACGGTTGTCAGGGTGAAGCGGACAATCGGCGAGCAATCGACAATCGGTGCGATGTACACGAGGCGAGCGACCGCCGCGGACGAAGCCGGCAACGCGCCGATTGATCGCCACACCATTGCCGCTGACGTAGACTTTTTCACGTCGAGGTTTTTGGGTGACAAGAATTTCCAATTCGAGGCGTTCTTCGTCGGCCACACCAACCCTGTTGAGCAAGGGACCTCTTGGCTAGAAGAAATCACCGCAAGCCATCTGACCGCCCGCGGTATAAGAATCAACTACCCCAACGACGTGTGGCAGATACACACTTCCTACCGTGAAATCGGAGACGGCTTCGATCCTGCCGTCGGATTCACCCGCCGCACTGGGCTTAGGAGAGTCCAGCCGACCGTGATGTTTGCACCGCGACCCAAAGATCTACTGGGCATTCGCCAGCTTCGCTGGCGGGTACAGTTCGAGTACTTGATGAACATGGATTGGACGCGAGAAACACAGAAGACGGACATTACGCTGCTCGGCCTCAACTTCCACAGCGGCGACTGGTTCAACTTCGAGGTGACTCATCTCCGCGATTCACTGGATTTCGACTTCGAGATCCACGATGGCGTGACGGTACCGATGGGTGACTACGAGACACTCAGCTGGCAAGCGTTCATAATGACTGCAAGCAACCGAAAACTCTCCACCAGGCTCAGGGCTTCTGGGGGCGAGTTTTGGTCTGGTACTAAGAAAGAGTATTCTGTCGACCTGACATTTAGGCCGGTTCCGGGTATCAGCCTGGAGACTGAGTACGAATGGAACTCCGTTTCATTGCCGCAAGGCGACTTCACAACCAACGTCATCCGCACTGACGCCAAGTGGCAGATGAGCCCGTGGATGTCGTTCACAAACAATGTTCAATACGACGACGTGACCGACATCGTAGGTTTGTTTGCGAAATTCCGCTGGATAATCACACCCGGCAGCGAACTGTTCCTGGTCTACACCCACAACTGGCAGAACATGGACGACGCCTTGTTCGACAGATTCCGGCTGACAACGCTGTCACAGGGCGCGACGACGAAGCTCAACTACACCTATCGATTCTGACGGATGAGAGGGAGAGGACAACAAGGTATGACCAATATTCATCATTCCTTGTTGGGCATTGGACATTTAGTTTTCACATGGCAGACACAGTTCAGGTGAATCCAACTCAGACCTGAAACTTTCCCCTATCCCTTCCCGTAGAATTTCTACACAACGTCACGTAGACATTCTACAGGAACGGCCATGAACAACAACAAGGACGACCTGCTCAAGGGCACTCTCGATCTCCTGATCCTGAAGACACTCGATCTAGAGGCGATGCACGGATGGGGCATCGCCGAGCGAATTCAACTCTTCTCGGATGACGTATTACGCGTACCTACCGGG
>JBDHHK010000260.1:0-5151 GCA_039589395.1 Gemmatimonadota bacterium | reverse complement strand
CTCCGACAGACCGAAGGCTTCTTGCGATCGCTGGCAGACAAGCTTGAGGTGGAGATCCCCATTCCCGACCACACGACTCTGTCGCGGCGGCTCAGGATGCTGGGTGAGATCCCGTGTAATGCGGTCGCAGGTAACCGACCTATCCACCTGCTCATCGACAGCACCGGCCTCAGGATTCACGTCGGCAATCTGCGCAAGCCGCCCAAGAGAAGGGCATGGAGGAAGCTGCACCTCGCTGTAGATGCTGATACAGGTGAGATCGTCGCATCGGATCTGACCGTTCGCCGTACGCATGATTGTGCTCAGGTGCCAGTCTTGCTTGAGCAGATTGCTGACCCCGTGGCATCGGTCTCCGCGGACGGTGCGTACGATACCAAGGGTGTTTACGAAGCCACCCATGAGCGAGGTGAAGGACGAGCAGTGAGGGTGCTCATCCCACCTGGACGCGACGCGCAGCTAAGTCCAAGACCGTCGGCCGCATTGAAGGAAAGAAATCGAAACATCCGCTCCATCCGGATACTCGGGCGGCGCGGGTGGCATAAAGATTCAGGCTACAGTAAGCGGGCCATGGTGGAGAATGCCATGTACCGATACAAGAGGATCATCGGTCGGAGTATGCGAAGTCGAACCCTGGCCGGACAACGAGTTGAGGTGCAGCTGTCGAGCAAGATCCTCAATACGATGAACCGCCTAGGGATGCCCGACAGCTACCGAGCGTGGTGAATCTCTCTCGGGGAACGGGGAACCTGGGCTCAGCCCCGAGCCATGCACCAAAGCCGCTAGGTACTCCCGGCCAAGCCTCGGCGGGTCCTTCGATGGGCTCCGGGATCAAGACTCCAAGGGACACAATCGGGGTACAACGGATTTTGTATCCGTGGGGCTTCGCGTTGCCCTGCAGCATCAGAGGGCGGCCAGGGTAGCGCGGAGGCGGGCGAGCTGTACGTTGAACGTCGTACTCTGCACTTCACACTCTGTATTAGACTACCTCCGCACCGAACCCAGGTACTTGTCCAACCAGTCCAACGTCTCGCTGATGAGTTGAGGACGCGGCACGAAGTGACCGCCGTCGTAGACAACGTGGCGTTTGTCCGCAGCGGGCGTACCCAGCAGCTGGAACATCGGCTTCTGCGATGTCTCGAGCGGGAAGAAGTTGTCCCAGCGGCCGTTCAGCATCAGTACCGGCGAACGGACTCGCGACACGTAGTTGAATGGATCGGCTTCCGGCAGTGCCCGTTGAAACTTGAGACCGGCCACATAGAGTACGGCCGCGTCGAAGCGCGGTTCAACTGCCAGCATTAGACCACCCATGCGACCACCCCAACTGTAGCCGTAGTACGCAAGATGCTCAGTATCCAGATCCTCGCGCGTCTCCGCATAGTCGAGTGAACGCCCCAAGTCTTGGGCCCACCTGATCACGTAGTCGCGATAGGAGTTCGATTCGCTGGGCTGATCGGTGGTGAGACTGCCACCGCGCTCCCAAGTACCATCATACACCGGATACAAGAACGCCCGACCGCTCTTGACGATGAAGTCCCACACGCTTTTCGACATGTCCTGTTCGATCGACCTCGTGAAGATCGAGTTGGAACCGGGAAAGCACGCCACGGTCTGATACGGCGGCTCAGCGTTCACGGGCAAATGGAGATACGCTACCATCCGTTGGCCACCGTAAGCTGCATCGAATGTTATCCGTTGCCTTATCCAATCATCGGTCGTGTCGGCTGCCTCGATGACAGCGTTGAGCGGCGTGGGGTCATAATCGAACATCGTCAGGTATACCTCGAAGATGTCATCCGACACCGGCTCGGCGGCGAGGAAATCGCGGAACGGGCGCTCGATCGGACGGCTGGCTACTGCCAAGTTCGCTTCACCCTCCAAGTAGGTCACGAGCCTGAAACCGTTGGTGGGCGAGCGGTCCCACGGAGATTGTGCATAGGCGTCGTTGAACATGTATGGCGCGTCGTTCCAACCACCGCCCAGGATGAACCGCTCGTTGCCGCTGATGTTGTAGCACCACTCCCGTACGTTCCCCGCCATGTCGTGCACGTTCCAGCCAGAGGGAGCACCGTGCGCGCCGACCGGCGCAGTGCCCTCGTCATCGTAGTTGCTGCGGGGCACGACCCAGTTCATTCCCCAGACATCCGCCGCCTTGTTCCAGTGATAGATGGTCGGCAGATCTCGCCCGGCGAACTGCGCATAGGCCGCAGCCTCATACCAGCTAACACCTGCCGCAGGATGATCGCCTTCGTCACCAGGGTAATCGCCCACTTCCCAGGTACTCGGCCCGCGCCTTCCGGTCCGATCCACGAATTGGCTCATCGCTTCGTCCCAAGAGAGCACACGTCCGTCTCGCTCAAATGGGTGTTCCCAGTATTCCCTGTTCTCGTACCCACCCGCGTCCACGAACTCCTTGTAGTCGCGGTTGGTAACTTCGTATCGGTCGATGAGATAGTCGCCCAGTTCGACTGCATCCAAACCCTCAAGACCGGGAGCGTTGATTACGAATTCACCACTGGGCACACGTACGGCCCCGGCAGGTAGCACGCCCACGGAATCGAGGCGTATCACAGGTAGGTCGCTAAGCCAACGCGCGAACAGCGACTGTTCAACCGGTTGGTAGCCCTCCAGTTCATATTTCACCGATGGGTAGCCGAACGGTAGGGCCACACCCTCTAACGGCGTGGTACCTATGTGTTGCCAGTTGCCACTCGAGTCACCGTACCTGCGCCAAGAGATCTCCGCCCCGGCGGGCTCGGTTCGAAATGCAAACTCCTTGGAGAACTGCTGCCACAGATCCGCCAGGAGCGGCTCATCGCCGATCACCGTTCGAGCTTCAGTTGCCAGCACAAAAGCGTCTTCCCACTGCCCGTCCTCTGTCAGCCGTTGAATCTCCGGGATGGCAACCTGCAAGGCCCAATCACTCCGGTCACTCAATCCGAATCCGCGCGACAGCCACACAAACACCACTACTAGCACTGCTGCCGCCGCCACGATCCACCCCAGTGTACCTTTTGCACCGCGTGTTGGGGGCAACCCTCTAGCCGGAGTCATCGCACCGGTTGGGGTTACCGTCTGCTCGATTTCATTCAGCAAGTCGTTTGCGGTCTGCCATCTGTCCTGGGGGTTCTTTGCCAAGCAACGCATGATCGCGGCGCCGAGCTGCTCGGGTACCCCTTCCCGGTGTTGGGTGACGGGTTCGGGTGTTTGCGTCATGTGAGCCGCAAGCACGCCGTGCGCGGAATCCGAAACGAACGGTGTCCTGCCGGCGAGCATCTCATAGCCCATCACGCCCGCGGCATAGATGTCGGCCCTGCGATCGACATTGGGGTCGGCCGACGCCTGTTCCGGTGCCATGTAGTGCGGAGTTCCCAGCGCGATTCCAGCGGTGGTCAACTTCTGCAACCCCGTGGCTTCGCTCACAGCTTTGGCAACGCCGAAGTCGGACACCACCGCGTGGCGTCCCGAGAGCAGAACGTTGTCGGGCTTGATATCGCGATGGATGATCCCCTTAGCATGCGCTTCCGCCAACGCATCCACCACCTGGCCCAGAATCCTCGCAACGTCATAGAGCGGAAGTTGCCCCTCACGCGCAATCCTCTGCCGTAGGGACTCACCCTCCACATACGGCATCACGTAGTAGAGGAAGCCTTCAGCCTCGCCCGAGTCGTGCAGCGCCAGGACATGAGGGTGCTGCAGGTTCGCCGTGACCTTGATCTCGTTCAGGAAGCGCTCGGCACCTAGCACGGCAGCGAGTTCGGGCCGCAGCACCTTCACAGCCACCTGGCGGTCGTGCTTGAGATCGTGCGCGAGATAGACGGTGGCCATGCCACCGGCGCCGAGTTCGCGCTCGATGGAATAGCGGTCGGACAACGCAGTCTTCAGGCGGTCAAAGGTCTCGGCCATGATCGGTTGTTGTGCGCCTCTTACTACTGACCTGGCAGCATGACGTGCGCCATCACCGTCGACTCATTCATCAGCCAGGGCCGAAAGTGATCGGGCTCCGTCGAGAGGCCTGTGGATTCAGCCGTGGCGAATGGCACGTGGAGGGCAGCGAGTGGCACCGCTCCTTCCGAGGAATGACCGCGTAGAGTATATCGAATTGCCATTTCAGGCATATTGAGGCGTCCGCTCTCGACCTCGGAACGAAGGATCTCGAACAAGTCTGCGTTTGATGACAGTTCTGCCCTCCGGTTTTCAAACGCTTCTAACGACTTCGGAAAGCAGTTCACAAAGAAAGCCCCTCGGGCATCGCTCAAGTTGGGGTCGTCCGCCCAACAGATCATCTCGCCGGAGCCCGCCCTTAGAATCTGGCGACCACTATCTTCATAACCGAGCACCGTGGCACCATCTCTCAACGCCTCGGGCAGTGCCCGAAGGGTCTCCCGAATCTGTTGCTCTGCGCTCCTGTCTTGAGCGCTTGCGACGCCATTCAGCGCTAGGAAGAGAATTCCGAGAAGCAACTTCATGTTCGTCCTACCTCTCTTGAGCCAAGTAGACCCATGGCTATTCCGCCACGACCGAGTGGTCGGACAAAGCAGCTTTCAGACGGTTACCGGCGTCGGTCATAACAAGTTAAGATGTACCGGTATTCCGATTTACGCCAGACCATCCACCCTACTGAGATTCATCCACCTTCGCGCGATCTGTACGACTCAATGAGAGGGTTGGCTAGAGGCGGGAGGAAGCAGGTACTCCCGCTGGATCGGTTGACGGGTCCTTCGTTGGGCGACGAGGAGCCGTGCACTAATCGCTCTTCCCTAATCAGGACAGCTTGGCGACAAGCTCTCTTGGCCACATCAGAGCCTTCGGAATGGGGACGCTGTTGTACCTGGACACTTCGTGAGTGGATCTTCTACGCACCGGTTCCTCAACAGCCGGTTGAACCCACTAAAGCGCCTCGCCATTGAGCACACACTGCCCGTGCGCGATCTTGCCTTCAACGGTGCCTTGCGTGCGCCCGGTCGAACTCAGCACTGCCGCTCTGCAGCGGCGGCCTCAGATGGAGAATGTGAATGTTCCTCGAAGATTTGGGACGCAGGTTGCGTGAGCGACGGGAGCAACGTGGGCTGAAACAGGCGGACGTGGCCAACGCGGTTCAGGTCACGCCTCAGGCGGTGTCCAAGTGGGAACGGGGGGAGAATGCCCCGGATA
>JBDHHK010000259.1:0-5218 GCA_039589395.1 Gemmatimonadota bacterium | reverse complement strand
TGGTCGGACCGGCGCTCCAGGCGGAGCTCGATCGGCTAGCGACACTCGGTATTCCTGTCGACATCGTGTTCGAGCAGGGTATGGCGGTGCTGGAGGGAGACACACACTAGACAAAACACCCCGCCTCGGTCAATTCCGAGACGGGGCCGTTCTTCTGCTGCAACAATTAGAAATCAATTCGTTCGTTCGCGATTCCTGCGCACCTTCTTGCGAACGTCTCGGCGGATGTCGTCGCGCAACCGCTCCATGTCTCGGCGAAGTTCGTCCCGGTCCAGGCATTCACCGCGGTTGTTCGCCGACCCACACGGCACCAATTCCGGTTCCACGAGCAGTGTTGTCGCGCGATCCGTACCGTGGAAAACAACGCTGCCAAACGGAACAAGCCCTTCCGCCTCGGTCACACAGTGCATCACATGTTTGAGGCCTTCAGGGAAATCGCCTTCGAGAGCCTCTGGGTTTGCCTGAAGATGACACTCGCTCAAATGGGCGAGATGATCGGAGTCTGGCACTTCGACCACTATGCGTAGGCTGTCCACGCCCCCAGGCTCATGTCGAAGCACGACGATCCGCTCATAGCTTCCCACCCTGTCGCCATCCACATACAGGTTTGAGATGATTGGCACGGACCCCACCCTGAGTTCCACTGGTCCTGAGCTGTGCTCGAGACTATCACCCCACGCCTCGATCTGACTAATCAGCGCGGAACCCTTGCGAATGCCCAATGCGCTTGCGACGCCAACGACTAGTATCAATGGCGCACCAATAGTCACCATTAGCCTGCGTACCGGTTTCATGGCCAATCTCCCTGCGGAATCGATGATGAGGTACGTAACTCTTTACGTGGTACGGCGCAACGTGGTTTCACGGGCGGTACGGCGGGCCAGAAGCTAGCTGGCTGGCGCGAACGCCTATGCCGCCCATGCCTCTCCCTCTTCTCCCTCCTCTGCCTCCTCTGCCTCCTCTGCTTCCTCTGCTCCTCTGCTCCTCTGCCTCCCAACTTGACACTTCCACCTCGTATTACTTAGCTCTTCAGTGACTCCCAATCTGGGTCGGAGAAGAGAATGACGGCACGGTTGACATTTCTCACAGGCAGTCGGGCGGGCACGGCCTTCGAGCTGCGCGCGGGGGATTCGACCATTGGCCGAGATCCGGATTGTGACATCCTGTTCTCACCAAACGAAGTGCTGGTGTCAGCGAGGCACGCCACGCTGTCGTTCCAGGGCGGAAGCTATGTTCTCCGCGAAAGCGGAAGTCGTAACGGCACTTTCGTGAACGGCGAACGGCTGACCGATGAGCACGTTCTACAGCACGGAGACCTCGTCCAGTTTGGAGCGGGTGGACCGGGATGTCGGTTTGTTGTCGGTGCGGGCCCCGAACCGATGCCAACCTTGGACCCAAACGAGCTTGCACGGGCGTCCGAGGTGTTTACGGCAACGCGGTTATCCGAGGCAACGAAGGGTGGACCAGGCACAGGAGAGATTTCCTCCACCCGTGACATGCTAGAGGTTGCCGTACAACACGGCACACGAAACCGAAGAGCGGTACTTGGTGTTGCGGCCGTTGCCGCGCTAGCCATCGGTGCAGCCTTCGTCTGGCAGCAGCTGGACAGAGCGCAATTGGAACGGGCGCTTTCCGAGCTATCAGAGTCGCTCGCGGCTGAACGAGATTCCAGATCGGCGCTAGAGGCGGATATCGTCTCCTTCCAACTCCGGGCGGATTCGCTTCAGGCACTGCTCGCCGAGGAACAGCGTAGGGTGGCGAGCGACCCGAGGATCGATGCCGAGGCAATAAGGGAGCTGTCCAGGGGTGTGGCCTTGCTTGTATTCACTTACGGATACGCCGAGGCGGACGGAGACCGGCTACTCAGATATGACGTAGACGATCGGGGAATCCACAGATTTGAGCCGGGACCCGGTGGGCGGCCCACACCCAGTCTCTCTTTTGGAGGATCCGGAGACCCGGTTCAACATCAAGGTACCGCCACCGGGTTCCTGATTGACTCAGCCGGCGTCTTGCTCACCAACCGCCATGTCGCTGAGCCGTGGGCGAGAGATGAATACCTCTCCTTCTTGCGATCGCGTGGGCAGAACGTCGAAGGAAGATTCATCGACCTCAGAGCGTATTTTCCGCCTGGTGGACAATCTTACCCGCTGGCTGTGGAGCGGGTCTCGAACTTGGCTGACGTTGCAGTCGCGAGAATCATAGGCCCCACTCCGGTGCCTACGGTGTTGCCGCTTGCTGGCGCTGCAGGTACGGCAGGTCCGGGCGACCAACTAGTTCTCATCGCCTACCCAACTGGGCTGCGTAACCTGCTATATCGCGAAAACAGAGATCAGCGCGAAAGGATCCTGCAGGCCGTGGGCACGGATGACGTGCGTCTCCTTGCGGCAGAATTGGCATCGCGGCGCCTGATCCAACCTCTGATCACGAATGGGAGCATCAGCGACACGACGAGCCGAGAGGTGATTCACACCGCCGCAACCACCGTAGGCGCCAGCGGAGGACCGCTGATTGACTTACGGCGTGGTGTATTTGCGATCCATTATGCGAGCGTACGATTTTCAGCCAGCGACCCGTTCCGAACGCAACGGGGGGTCCCGGTTCGTTTTGCCTGGGAGATTCTGCCTCTAGATGTGCGGCGAAGGCTGGAGAGACGAAACTAGCGGACAGACCCGCCGTATACTGCACGCCGATGCAGACGCCTTCTTTGTGGCCGTCGCTCGGCTCATCGACCCTGAAGGTGCCGGCTCTGAACCACTCTTGATTGTTGGTGGCTCCGCAAAATCCCGCGGCGTCGTTACTTCAGCTTCATACGAAACTCGCAAGTTCGGTGTGCGCTCGGGCATGCCTATGGCGCAGGCTATCCGTCTATGCCCAGACGCGTATTGCACCCCCGTTCCTGGAAGCGCGTGCCGTGACAAGAGCCGGGAGATCCGAAAAGTCCTCGAACGGCTCGCACCAGTCGTTGAGCCCGCAAGCATAGATGAGTTTTACATCGACCTGACCGGCACCGAACGCCTTTACAGACAGGCACCGCTCTTTCAAACGGCCGTCGAGATCCGCAACACCGTGTTGGAAGAAACGGGTATCGCAGTCTCAATCGGTGGTGGAACCTCGAGGCTGGTGGCCAAGCTCGCCGCAAAGCAAGCCAAACCTCACCACGGCTGCACAACTGGAGTGTGTTTAGTCGAACCCGGTGGGGAACAGTCGTTTCTCGCCAAACTGCAGCTGGCAGACATTCCCGGGGTTGGCCCGCGATTCCAGGAGCGACTCGCGGAGCGAGGCTTGCGCTCGGTAAGTGATGCGCTTGCCTTGAGCGAGGCCGAGTTGGCCGAATGGTTGGGGGATCGGGGTGGACGTTGGATCTACCGCAAGATCAGAGCGATGGACTCTGCTCCAGTAGCGAGGCGTCAGGTATCCAAGTCCATGAGCCACGAACACACCTTCGCGTCCGATCTGCACGAAGATCGGGCGATCGACAAAGAGCTGCAGCGTCTGGCACTGCGTGTTTCGGCTGACCTACGTGCCAAAGGGCGCAAAGCACGCACAATCACCGTCAAGCTGCGTGACGCCGACTTCACGACTCGGCAAGCGAGCCGCACACTGCCAACGGCGGTTGCATCTGACAGTGCAATTAGCGAGGTCGCTCGCTCGTTGACGCTCAGACTCCGCAAGAAACGCAAGCTTGGCGTGAGGCTACTTGGTGTAGCTGTATCGAAGTTCGAAGAGGAAGACGAGATCGCGAGTGAGCAGCTCTCCTTATTGGACGCCGAACCAAAAAAGGAGGAGCCTCTGATGCGCGCCGTGGACAACATCAACGAAAAGTTCGGGAAACAGAGCATCGTTCGAGCAAGTACCGTGGATCCAGTCACTACAAACCCGGACCAAACGCAAAATGGACAATCCGTCCCATGAAGTGGACGAAATCGCTTTTCTTCCTACAACCTAAAATGTTGTCAGATAAAGACTTACAGCATGGCACGCATCTGGCAATGACCTCGAGTGGGGACGGTACGAGCGTTTTCCCCATTGCGGTGGTGGCGACGTAGAATCGTAGCCACGATGCCCACTGGCTGGCGCTTCGGCCCAGACCCTCGCCATATTCATGAGAGTGCAGGTCGTACGCGACCAGCCAAAGGTTAACTGGAGGTTGATATGCTGAGCGTGTTGATGTTCTCGCTAACTGTCGCTGTCACAGATGTCGCAGACATGTCGATGACAGCATTATCTCAGCAGGACGATCCTCCCGTGAAGCTCTGGCTGAGCAAGGATCACGCTCGGCTAGGTGACCGCGTGCGGGTCGACGTCCGCACTGAGGCTGATGGCTACTTACTCGTATTGCATTCAGAGCCAGACGGACGCGTGCGGGTCCTGTTCCCACTCGATCCGATTCACGACAATTTCGTCCGAGGCGGAGACGAGTTCGAGATTCGCGGGCGCGGTGATCGTGAGGCGTTCCGAGTCTACTCCTCCGAGGGTGTAGGCACCGTTTTCGCCGCGTTTTCACGTGACCCGTTCCAATTCGAACAGTACTTACGCGGCGATCACTGGGACTACGGGCTGCGCGACGTTTGGTACGTTGCCGACGACCCGGAACCGGAGATCACCGACCTGGTTCTCCGCTTGGCTTCGGGTGCCTATTTCGATTACGACTTCGTTCAGTACGGTGTGGGTGATGCAGTTGTGGCGGCCAGGCAACAGACGCGGCTGTCGCTTTACGCTGACCCCTACTACTACGGCTACGGCGGAGTCAATGTTGGAATCCACGTCGGCGGATACTACGATCCGCTTTGGTCTTACAGGCCCTGGTGGAGGATGGGCTTCCTAGGTTGGCCGTCTCGTCACTACGCACGCAGCGCCTGCTATCGTTGGGGCGGCTGGGGCTGCTACGACCCGTGGTGGGGCTACGGCTACTACGATCCATGGTACTTCGGCCATGGATATGGGTATGGGTATGGCTACGGGTATGACTACGGCTACTGGGATTACTATCCCAGGTACCGCTATCGCAGTCCGACAGTCGTAGTGTACGGTGACAACAGATTACGAAGCACTTCGCGTACGCGGTTGCGGCCTTCGAACAGCACCACCAGAGGCAGGCGTGTGTACGGCGGTGCCATCGGATCCTCCGTGAGGCGTACATCTGCAGCCAATGCAACGTCGGCGAGCGCAAGGCGACTGGTATCGTCGAGGCGCGACGGGCAACAAACGCCTATGC
>JBDHHK010000258.1:0-5286 GCA_039589395.1 Gemmatimonadota bacterium | reverse complement strand
TCTTTGCATTCGCTCGTGGCCTGGATGCAGGCGCGCCACTCGAGGTGGGCACACGAAGCTTCTTCGTCGCTCCAGCGACCTGGATACATCCACGAGCCCGCGAGGCCGAAGCCACTGCCGGCAGAGTGATGCTGGCGGCCGCGGCGGGACTGCTCCTCTTGGCATGCGCGAATGTCGCAAATCTTATGCTGTCCGTCGCGGCACGCCGGCGCCAGGAGATGGCGCTGAGGGCCACACAAGGAGCAACACCATGGCGCCTCGTGCGTCAAGTCCTCATCGAGAACGTCCTGCTTTCGGCCGTTGCGGGCGTTATCGCGTTTTCGCTCACAGGCCCCGCCTCGGCTCGGCTTGGTTCGTATTTCGACACACCGAGTGTGTGGGGCGCAGCGGTACCCCGAGAGGTATCGGTGGACCTCCATGTGTTCCTCTTTGCCTTTGCGGTCTCAGTGATCGCTGGGATTGTGGTTGGTGCGCTTCCGGCGCTCCGCGTTGCACGCCGCGACTTGGTGTCGTACCTCTGGGCGGGAGCGGGATCGAGCCGTTTGCGTACCAGATCTGGGGGCAGAACATTCCTGGGCGCACGAGATCTCCTGGTCTCATTGCAGGTTGCGCTGTCGGTGATACTACTCGTGATCGGTGGTTTGGTATACCGCAGCCTGGATGCAATGCAAAACGTTGATCCCGGTTTCAACACCGACAATCTGGTCTCCAGCTACATATCGGTTAGCAGCATGGGAATACCGATTGATGAGCGAGAGCTGTTCTACAGAGACATTGTGGCTCGATTCAACGATAAGCCATGGGTGCGAGCGGCGACTGTCGCCGCCCAAGCACCGCTCTCCGGTCATCCGTCAGAGGATTATCGCGTCGAAGGTCAACCCGAGAATGTCACATTCACGGTAGCGCGGGTCGTTCCCGACTTCTATGAGGTCGTAGGGATGCAGGTCACCTCAGGGCGTCCGTTCGCAGTCACTGATGACGCCGACGCCCCTGATGTCGCCGTTGTCAACGAGACACTCGCGCGTCGCTACTTCGACAGTGACGACCCCACCGGAAGGCGGGTGTGGCAGGTGGATGACTCGGGCGAGACCACCCGTGGTTTCGAAATCGTTGGCATGGTGCGCGATGCGAAGGTATCGTCGCTGCTCGGCGAGCAAGAAGCAGTCTTGTACCTCTGCTACCCGCAACATTATTACACGCCAGGGAACGCTCTTCTAGTGTCTCCCAATGTCGATCCAGCGTCCGCGGTACCGCTGCTGCGCCAGGAACTGAGGGACGTGAGCCCCAGGCTTGCTCTGGTGAACGCCCTACCTTACTCCCGTGTTGTGAGTGGTTTCACCTACCCACAGCGAATGAACGCAGAGCTGTTTTCTGTGCTGGCTATATGCGGTCTTATCCTCGCCTCTGTGGGGATCTTTGGTGTATTGAGTCTTGCTGTCGGCGAACGGACGCGTGAGATAGGAGTCCGACTGGCGCTCGGCGCCCCTGATCGAAATATCGCGATGTCTGTCGCCAATAGAGCGATAGTGGCCGTCGGCCTAGGTGCACTAGTAGGAATGTCTGTCTCCATGATGGCATCTAGTCTCGTGCGCGGACTACTGTTCGGCGTGGAACCCTCCGATCCGATCTCTCTCACCCTGGCACCACTCATCCTGCTCTCAGCCGCTATTGTCGCGACATGGCTACCAACTCGCCGCGCACTCCGGGTTGATGCAGTGATATCGCTCAGGGAAGAGTAGAGGGAGGCGTCAAGCGACATGTCTTCGTCAGGGTATAGATCAAACAGCATGCAACAACTCAGAGGAGATCATGAATCCTGAACGCGGTGACCTGCTGAGAGGCACCCTCGAGATGCTCATACTCAGAACTCTCGAGGAGGGACCAAGACATGGGTACGGAATCACAGAGCGGCTGCAAGATGTCTCGGATGAGGTTTTGACTGTGGACGAGGGTTCCCTGTACCCGGCTCTTTACCGTATGCAACGACGTGGATGGCTCACTTCAAAGTGGGGACGCAGCGAAAACAACCGGAAAGCACGATTCTATTCGCTCACGCGTAAGGGCAGAAAGCAGTTGGCGAATGCGGCGAAGAGTTGGACGCGCTTCAGTGAAGCGGTCACGAAGGCAATGAAGCCAACCTGACCGGACCGCAGCAGACCGCTTCCGATTTCCTCACTTACCCCGTTTAATTAGAGTTCCGCATCCGCGCGCACCAGCCGCGCGCGATGCAACATTATCTCCACTCAAATGCGTGGATACGAGCTTCGCGATCCCACTGTACCCGGGATCCAAATCGGCATTTAAGGAAGGAAAAGACAGATGGTGCACTATAAAGAACTTGGACTGGTGAACACCAAGGAGCTGTTCAAGAAAGCCATGGACGGTGGTTACGCGATCCCGGCGTATAATTTCAACAACCTCGAGCAGCTTCAGGCGATCATTACAGCGTGCAGCGAGACTCGTAGCCCTGTGATACTTCAGGTGTCGCAAGGGGCTCGCAAGTACGCCAACCAAACGATGCTAATTCACATGGCTCGCGGCGCTGTCGAGATGGCGACGGAGATCTCCGATCCGGCGATACCAATCGTCGTGCACCTCGATCATGGTGATTCCTATGACTTGTGTGTCTCGTGCATCGAGTCAGGATTCTCGTCGGTGATGATCGACGGATCGCACCTGCCTTATGAAGAGAACATTGCGCTCACGCGCAAAGTCGCTGATTTCGCTCACCAGCACGATGTATCGGTTGAAGGGGAACTTGGCGTTCTGGCAGGCATCGAGGAACACGTACAGCACGAGGAGTCACTTTACACAAAGCCTGAAGAGGTAGAGGACTTCGTCGGTCGAACTGACGTGGACAGCCTCGCGATCTCGATTGGCACTTCCCACGGTGCATACAAGTTTCCGCTGGACGCAGAAATTCCACCGCTCCGTTTCGATATCCTGGAAGAAATCGAAGAACGGCTGCCCGGATTCCCGATCGTACTGCACGGCGCTTCGAGCGTGGTACCCGAATATGTGGAGATGATCAACCAGTACGGCGGCAAGATCGAGGGTGCCCGCGGAGTTGAGGAAGACCAACTCAGGCGTGCCGCTCGGTCGGCGGTATGCAAAGTGAACATTGATAGCGACGGCAGGCTCGCGATGACCGGGCTGATACGGAAGGCATTGGCCGAGGACCCAAAGAACTTCGACCCCAGGAAGTACCTTGCACCCGCCCGCGATGGTTTGATAGACCTCATGAAACATAAGAACCAATAGGTGCTGGGCAGCGCCGGAAACGGGTAGCGCTAAACCTGCAACGTTGATCATTGCCGCTGACGGACGCGGAGGTACGCGGAAACGGCGAGGGATCGGGTTTCCCCTCCCAGCCCGACGAAATATCCGCGTCCATCGGCGTTCTTCCGCGGCAAATCCTTTGCCTCACACTGCGGACTGACAAGCCGCTGACGGACGCGGAGGTACGCGGAAACAGCAAGGGATTGGGTTTCCCCGCCCAACCCAACAAAACATCCGCGTCCATCGGCGTTCCTCCGCGGCCGAAACTCCCTGTTGAAACCGCCCCAACTATTCCCTCGTAGGATATATCTCAGACGGCAATAGTCACCCACTGCTTCTTGCTCGAGAGCCCGGATGAACAACCAAAAAGACTCACCCCCAGAGACAATGCTTCCACTGTCGGTACCGGTTTTCCAGATCCTTTTGTCGCTGGCTGAAGAAGATCGACACGGCTACGGAATAATCGGAGACATACGCAGACGAAGTGGAGACGAGGTCGTGTTGAGCACTAGCACGCTGTATGGTGCAATCAAGCGCATGATGAGAGACGGGCTGGTCGAAAGATCCGAAATGCGACCTGATCCTGACCTCGACGACGAGCGAAGGCGTTACTATCGCATAACCCATTTCGGCCGTGAGGTGGCGGCGTGCGAAGCTGGGCGTATCAGAAGGCTCGCCGAAATGGTACGCGAAACCGAATTCTCGACCCGCACTCCCTGAATGACGGTTCCCAATCGTTCACGGTCCCGCAGTCCCGCGGGGCAGCGCCTTTTCGCCTTCTTGGTATGGCTGTTTCTGCCGAAGGCGTTCTACCGCGAGTTCGGGTCGGAGTTGTTGTCGTCGTTTGCCGATGCGCTGAACGGAACAGGGCCCGAAAAGACACACGCAACAAGACTCTGGGTGCGCGAAATCCGTGGGCTGGTTGGCACTGCCCTCCGTGAGCACCGGCACTCATTCGCCACGCGTCTTGCGGGCCGGGGTCGAAGAAGAGTTTACCCGCCAAGTCCAAGAAGGAGCTGGCAGATGCTCGGTTCTCTGCGAAACGACCTTAGATACGCATTTCGGATGATACTGAAGACACCAGTGGTAACGACCATAGCCATAGCGTCGCTGGCGCTAGGTGTCGCCGCCAACACAACAATCTTCTCTATCGTGAATCAATGGCTACTACGTCCACTCCCATACCTCGAGTCTGAGAACATCGTCATTCTATGGGAGATCAACCGCAACTCATCATCTGATCAAGGCCTTGTCTCGGTAGCGAACTACCTGGATTGGCGCGACCAGGCCACGTCGTTCGAGTCGGTGTTTGCCTCGGAATTCGGTGTCGCGAATCTGACCGGCTTAGACCGTCCCGAGCGTGTCAACACCACTACGGTGACAGCTAGCATCTTCAGCGAGTTGAATGCCGAGCCTTTGCTCGGGCGCACGTTCTACCCAAACGAGGGAGGAATGGAAGACGAGCCTGTCGCTGTTTTGGGAGAGCTGTTGTGGCGCAGTAGGTTTGGAGCTGACCCGGACGCGGTCGGCCGGTCGATCGTCGTCAACGGCAGGAGTCACACGGTGGTCGGCGTCATGCCGGAGACGTTCGATTGGTTATTTGGAAACGTCGGTCTGTGGATCGCCGATGATTTCGAGAGTCGTCGTTCCGATCGCGACAATCGGGCTATCCTCGTTACTGCACGACTCCAACCCGGCACGACACCGAGCTCGGCCCAGGCCGAAATGTCCGCCATTGCGTCGCGCCTCGAAGACCTGCACCCGGAAGCCAACACGGATATGGGAATCAATATCGAGACGCTCCGTGAGGTATTCCCTGGGCCAACTGACAGAGGCCTGATCCAGCTCCTGATGGGCGTGGTATTCCTGGTTCTCATCGTCGCGTGTGTGAACATCGCGAGCCTGCTGATGGCAAAGACCGACGCGCGACAGAAGGAAATCGCCGTCCGTGTGGCACTAGGTGCGGGCAAGGGCAGGCTCGTTCGCCAGCTCCTAACCGAGAGCGTG
>JBDHHK010000257.1:0-5357 GCA_039589395.1 Gemmatimonadota bacterium | reverse complement strand
AAGCGCTGTGAGAACGACAATCAAGCCGCGCGTGTCGTCACCGATACCAGGAGCGTACATCGTGTCGCCCCTGAACTTGACGGTGACGTCAGTTCCCTCGGGAAAGACGGTGTCCATGTGGCCCGCCATCGCCACGGTTTTACCGCCACCCGTACCCCGTCGCCAGGCGATCACATTGCCAACCTCGTCGATCACAACACTGTCGGCTCCCACCTCACGCATCAGTTCGGCGTAACGCATTGCGCGGTCCGTCTCCATGAAGGGAGGCGCCGGTATTTCAGTGAGTTCGATGAGTTTCTCCAGCGACCAGGGATCGAGTTCCTCGATTTTCGTGAACGCAGCCTGGATTTGTGGATTCGCCATGAGATCGAGGATTTCGTTGTCGTATTGTTGTGTCTGGGCGTCGGCGGAACCAAACATGCCAACTACGAATGCTGTTGCTACTAGTATCGCTACAATCATGAGTCACCGAATTGAGTTGAAGTTGTGGTGGGCTTGAAAGATACGCACAACTGCAAGTTCTGCAGTACTGCGAGTGAAGTCTGAATATCCAACAAGGAATGCCCAATATCCAAGTGGTTCGCCCAGAAAGGGCATTGAACATTCCCAATTCAATGACTCGGGCCAAAGCACTTCATCATTGGATATTCCTTGTTCGATATTGGATATTCCATCCAACACCGTCCACGCCTAGGAGCCTCATGACCACTCCCGACGCCTTGTTCTTCGCCCTTCAGGAAGCCCTCGCGGGGAAGTACTCGCTCGAGATGGAGTTGGGGCGCGGCGGAATGGGAATCGTTTATCTAGCGCTCGACGTTAGGCTGGACCGCCCTGTGGCGCTAAAGGTGCTGCCCCAGCATCTCTCGAAAAACGAAGATCTTCGGTCCAGGTTTCTGCGCGAGGCACGTACCGCGGCGAAGTTGTCCCACCCCAACATCGTCCCCATCCACTCCGTGGACGAGGTCGGTGACTACGTCTTTTTCGCGATGGCGTATATCGCCGGTGAGACATTGGGTGAGCGCATCTCTCGGCAGGGACCACTCGCACCATCGGATTGTATGCGGGTGCTCAGAGAAGTTGGTTACGCGTTGAGCTACGCACATTCACAAGGTGTCATTCACCGCGACATCAAGCCCGACAACATACTGCTCGAAGAAGGCAGCGGACGTGCTCTCGTGGCGGATTTCGGAATCGCCGGCATCATGAATGAGTCAGACGCGATCGATGCGGGCGAGATAGTCGGAACAGTCGAATTCATGAGTCCCGAACAGGCGGCCGGAGAACGCGTTGACCTACGCAGCGATATGTACTCTCTGGGCATGGTCGCATATTACGCCTTGTCCGGAAGCCTACCCTTCAAGTCGGGCAGCATCCACGAAACTCTGCAGCACGTCCGAAACACACCTGTGCCACAGATTGCGACGGTGGTCAAGACAGCACCAAGCCGTCTGGCGCGGATCATAGACACATGCCTAAAGAAAAATCCGGATGAACGGTTCGGCTCAGCCGAATCGTTCGCCGAGGCGCTGGACGTTGTTGCCACAGCAAGGAAGCAGATCCCGATTGCCGTACGCACATTCTTATACGATCCAGTCGATCTCGGCGGTGACGCACCAGCATACTTCACTATCGCCTCCCTTGCTTCATTGCCGTCGGTAGTGACCGCTGTGATGATTCCGGAGCTTACGTTCGTGTTTGGCGCCTACTGGGCGTTCGTTCTGGGTGCGCCATCCGTAATCGTGCCGCCGCGAGTGCGTCGTTTGTTGGCCTCAGGGAATACACTTGCCGATCTCGGAATCGCACTTCGCCAAGACTTAGAGCAGCGTCGGGAAGAGTCTCCGCTCAGGCAACCGAGCAGGTTTGAACGCATACGAGCACTGTTGAGGCAGACTTCGCTCTTCGGAATGGGTGGGTCCTGGACCCTCTGGTGGGCAGGTGCCTTGGTACTGGCTTTACGCCCAGATCTTGCGGTACTAGCACCGACCCCAGCTGCCATACTGGTGGGAATTGGAAGTGCATCCGCGGTTGGATTCGTGGCCGCGTCGGTAGGCGCAACCGATGAGAAGGAGCGCCGCAATCTGAAGAAAGCCGAGCGCCGCCTCAGATTCTGGAACAGCCGTTTGGGAAAGATGATCTTCAAGCTTGGTGGCGTCGGCCTGCGGCAGCGGGTTGCGGAGGTGCGTGCAACGCATCGTCCAACTGAACTCCAGATTGGGTTAGCCGCAGAAGGACTGTTTGTTTCACTTCCCAAACAAACAAGGAAGGCACTGGGTGACGTGCCGGCCACACTCACCCGGCTAGAAGCCGACGCCACCAAACTCCGTGAGTTCCTGAACGAACTCAATGAAGCCGAGGCAGCCGGTTTGCCGCGCAACGTGCAGCTTCCCGCCGATCTGCAGGAGATTCGTGAGAACTCGGAAGCACACCTTGCAGAAGTGGTGGCTGCGCTCGAAACGATCCGGCTCGGACTACTGCGACTCACGACTGGCGTCGGCAGCGTCGAAGGACTCACTACCAACCTCATCGCAGCCGGCGAAGTAGGCGACAATGTTGCACGAATCCTGGCCGGCGTAGAGGAGGTCGAGAAGGTATTCAGGTCAGTCACAAATCCCTAGCGCTTGGAACGCCTTTCACCCACATTGGCGGTGGTCGACGCGAGACCGGGCTGAGGAGATTGGCTAGTGGAGGCATTCATTGTGATCCTGATGGTCGTGGTCGTCGGCGTCATCGTCGCGGCCGTGAGATCAGGCAGTAGTGGCTCCGACTCGGCATGGACTGCCGCGGCTTTGCGACTTGGACTCGAGTTCGATCATGCCGACATGCTGAGCAGTCCGACGATTACGGGGACTCGGCGAGGCCTATCAGTTGGCGTCGATACAATCTCAAAGAGTGGCGACGACAACAGGGTGTATACTCGCTACCGCGTTTCCTTCAAGCAGCCGCTCGGCCTAGGCCTTCGTCTCATTCGGCAGGGCCCAATGGCATACATATCTCGAAAGCTGGGTACTCGAGACATCGAAACGGGCGACAGAGGTTTTGACGAAACGGTAGTAGTCAAAGGCCGAGATCCCGATGGAGTTTTGGACTTTCTCACCCCGACGCGGAGACTTCGTATCGCACGATTCCTAACGCTCTATCCGGGTTCCTCCATAGATGACAATAAGATCGAAAACGAAGAGCGAAATCTTGCTCGGAGCCCAGACCACATCGTTCAGATGATTCAGAGAATGACAACTCTGGCGGAGCTGCTGGTGCAGGAAAAGGCGGAAGCAGCAGGTTATTTGGCTGCTTTCACAGCTCACGAAGAAACAACCACGGACGAACATCTCATCGTCCATCCGTCTCCACCGGCGCATGAAGGACTCACTCTCGAGGAATTGCCTTTGGATGAAAGTGAACCGGTGGACGAAGCGTACTCAACGGAAGAGCATTTCGACGCGCCTCCTTCAGTTGAAACTGCCGATTTCAATGCACAAGGGAGCGATGAGCCACAACAGACTGAAGTGTCTGAGCAGGTGCCCCAGCAACGAGGGGTCGAGGCACTGATGTCGTCGGACGTCGAAGGCTTAGACTCGGGTGTTGTCCTCCACTCTTTATTTGAGCAGGGTCATACAACTGCGCAAACGACGGAGTTGTTCGAGAGCCGTTACAAAGGACGTTCTGTCGCCTGGTCAGGGACGTTGATCAATGTCAGAACGTTCCGTTTTGATCTGGTGTTCGGCGACGTACCCGGCACAAGAGCAGAAATCGAACTCGCTAATGCCGTCGAAGCTCCCGGAGCTGGACGAACAGCAAAGGCAGTCGTGCAGTTTCCCGTTGACGCAGAAGACGAGCTCCGCGCTCTGGTCGATAAGCGTATCACCTTCAGCGGTGTCCTCTTTAGCTGTGACGCTTTTATGAAGACTCTTTTCCTGGCAAACGGCCGGGTTAGCGAGGTGGAGCCATGAACGGCTTGTTGTTCTTAGCAATCATCGGAGTCGGTGCCGTAGCTATCTCGATCGGCATCGCTCAGTCAAAGAAGACCAATGAGGCGTGGGCGTCGGTAGCGCGAAAACTCCAGCTGGTCTTTCAGCCAGGTCAGCTCTTCTCGCGTCCACGGATTTCCGGTATCCACAACGGGTGCTCGGTGCTCGTTACCACATTCTCGCGAGGCAGCGGCAAGAACCAGACTACTTACACGAGGTTCCGTGTTAGCTACCCGCAATCGCTCGATCTCGGACTACGACTGACCAAGCAGGGCCTACTGGCAGGTATCGGGAAGATGTTCGGCAGCCAAGACATCGAGGTTGGCGACAAGGGGTTCGATGACGCCATCGTTGTAAAAGGCAGAGATCCAGAGCGAGTCAAGGAATTCCTCACACTGTCTCGTCGGATGCGGGCGGCGAGGTTTCTGACGACGTATCAGGGTTCCTGCATAGACGACTTGAAGGTCGAGTGGGAACGGCGTCATGTGGAACGTGACGCCGCCAAAGTCGAGCGGATGATCGAGCGAATGACAAGCCTAGCAAATCACATGATGGACGATCGTGCTGAAGATCAGACTGTGGACAAGGCAATCGAAGCGCGCCAGGAGGGGCGACTGGACGAAGCATTGGAACTGATCCACACCGTCCCGGATGAACACGATGCAGACGCCAGAGACCTTCACGTCTTCGAAGGCGAGATTCTCCTGGCTACCGGTCAGGGTGAGGCTGCCGCCGAAGCGTTCACCAGGGTCCACCAAGAAGAGCCAGAAGACGAAGAAGCAAAAAAGATGGCAGAGTATGCATCGAAGTTGTCTGAGCCTGTTTCAACGCCGGTTGAAGTGGATGGCGGCGAGTTGGACGTTCGATTTGTCTGCGAAACTCTCTTCGCTCCCACAAATATGAGCTCAGAGACAACTGAGTTGTTCGAGAAGAACTACCGAGATCGGTTTGTCCGATGGACCGGAAATCTGACGGGTGTTCGTACATTCACTTTCGACCTTGTATTCGGCAACGACCCTGGAACGCGTGCGGTGTTCGAGATCTTTCAGGTGGGCGGGCAATCGTTCAGCGCTCGGCCGGTTCAAGCGGTAGTGAGATTCCCAGTCGACGCAGAAGATACGTTGCGTTCAAAAATCGATAGTCAGATGACCTTTGAGGGCACGTTGAAAAGCTGTGATGCGTTCATGAGAAATCTGTTTGTTGGTGGGGGGAAGATAGTGTAAGGCGGAGAGGAGGGAGGAGAGGGAGGACGGCATGCGCTGCATCTAATGCATCAGCGCTCCACAAAAACTGTCACGCCATAATTGCGGCGATCTCGCGGCGGATCGGCGTTCCATGATTCGGGCGAATGTGATTCATCAGACCTGTAGCGGAGTACATACTTGCCCGCCG
>JBDHHK010000256.1:0-5420 GCA_039589395.1 Gemmatimonadota bacterium | reverse complement strand
TGGCTTCGGCCTCGCGGGCTCGTGGATGTATCCAGGTCGCTGGAGCGACGAAGAAGCTTCGTGTGCCCACCTCGAGTGGCGCGCCTGCATCCAGGCCACGAGCGAATGCAAAGACTTCTGCTTCTGCCTGTTCCAGGGTCATTCCATCGGCAAGCTTGATGTAGACCTGCATCACCCCGGCATCCCGGTTCTCCTCGATATTTGAGCGCGCCCAGTAAACCCGCCGGTATTCCGCGAAGGGGAGCCATACATCGGGGCGGCTCGATGCAGTCGATCCCCGGAACTCGGGGCTCACAACACCAACAATCGTGTAAGGATTGTTGTTCAGATACAGCGTCTGGCCAATTGCTGTTGGATCGGAGTTGAAGTGCGAACGCCAGTATGCATCGGCGAGCACAACGGTTGGTTCAGCATCTGGATGATCGTCGTCCGGGAGTATTGGACGTCCCAGGCTCATTTCGATCTTCATGATCGAGAAGAAGGAGCCCGTCACCGCGTTCCCGAAAAGCACCTCGGTTCCGCCTCCCTCGAACCGCACGCTTGCCGCGAAGCCGGTTCGGTCGCCAGCGACCCCCAGGAAGGCGGAGCTGTTCAGACGATTGAGATCCATATAGTCAGGGTAAGACAAACCTGCATATGAATCCGCATCGGTTCTGTTGAACACGCTGACAAGACCGGCGGAATCGACCCCAGGGAATGGTTGCTGATAGCTTCGCAGATATGTAAAGACTGTTGTGCTCGCTGCAAGCCCTAATGCCAGGACGCCGACGACAGAAATGGCGTACCCCGGATTCGACCTTATGTGACGAAGTGATATACGAAGATCTTGGAGTGTAGCGAAGAGCCCACCACCGCTATCGGGCGCGGGAGGTGCGCCGGCGAGAATCTCAGCGCCTCTTTGCGGGATGTCGGCGACGTTCCCCAGGCGCCGTTGTGCGTCGCTGCGCGCATCGGCCTCATTCATACCCGACGCCAAGTTCGAAGCCACCTTCATCTCGAAGTGGAACGTCAGCTCGTTTTTGATTTCACGTTCGAGCCGGTCGAGTCCACCGCGCCATCCCAAACGAACCAGAACCGCTCGCAGCCAGGTCACAAACGCTCCGATCATCCTTAGATTGTCTAAAGTAAGATTAATATAGAGTTGATTTGAAACAAGGGACGCGGGTGACTTGAGTCTCAATTAGACGGTCTAATGATCGAACCATAGGTAACCCTCACCAAACCGAGCGGTCTCGATGCGGAAAGAGACGGGCGCTGAGGCGACCGGTTGCAGACGATCGATTGATCATTAAAGACTATTAGATGTGTGGTTGTTCTCCGCCGTTTATCATCAGCGCCTTCACCGGTTCCAATCCGTAGGGGGTTGATTCCTCTATCGCCTTCAAGACCGTTCCGCCACCGGTGAAGAAGTAGTATTGGGCACTATCCATAGCGGCTAGATAGAGCCCTGGCGACAGGCTCTTGAACTCCTGGAGCGTGTCTCCGCCGCCGTAGAACTTCATCGCGTCCCGGTTCTTGTCTATCGTGCGGTCGAGTTTTTCCGAGCCGTCGCAGAAATGTGGAGTTAGGCCCATGACCGCGTTGACGAATATGGTCTTCGCGGATCCTAAGACATCGGCTACCTCGGGAGTCTCAAACGATTCCGGAGCTACGTCGAGTACGTACCCGTATTCTGTGCCCTCTTTGAGATCGCTGATCCGAATCTCCCGGTACTTGCCTTCCTCCCTGTTGGGGAAGACGTCGGATTCCACGAGCACCGGTAATTCGACCACCTTTTTAGCTTTTGCGTCCTGTTTCACCAGATCTCCGGCCGCGGCGATATCCGTCTCGCTCACTCCCTTGATTCGCACTCCATACTTGGCGCAGAGGAACGTGTTGTATATGACGCCGCCGAGGATCAGATGATCGACCTTGCGATAGATCTCGTTCAACGGCCCGATCTTGGTGTCGTACTTAGCGCCGGCGACTATCGCCACTATCGGTCGTTTGGGTTCGAGTACCTGCCTGAGGTTGATCAACTCCTTCTGCATCAGGAATCCAGCAAACGACGGTAGGTATCGGGTGACGTCAACCGTGGACACATGTGGCTGCCACGATCCGAACGCATCATTCACAAACACATCGGCCAAACCCGCCAGCTGCCGAGCAAGCGCGTCCTTCTCTTGGCCGCGCGCTTCCTCCCCGGTGAACCACCTGGTGTTGGGCAAGTAGATGCCGCCGATTCGCCGCTCTTCCAGATCCCGAATGTGCCAGTTGACGGAAGTATCTATTTGCTCGATGCCGTTCTCAGGATCTACATGGAATTTGGGCACCGCGAAAGTCGTGTGAAGCTTGCGCTCGAGGTAGTCCACGACGGGTTCGACAGAACTGTCATCGCTCACCGTGATATGCCCGGTTTTCTTGTCCTTCGGCCGTCCTACGTGAGTCATGAGGATTGGCCGACCGCCACTCTCGACAATGCTGTACAAGGTGCCCAAGGTTGCGTCGATCCTATAGGGATCGTGGATCACTCCCTTCTTCACGACGTTGTGGTCCACTCGCACCAGAACGATCTTTCCAGCCAGGTCCGCGTCCTGGACGAGTGGCAGGCGGGGGTCGAGTTCGTCGCGGTTCATGACGTGCTCCTTGACGTTGTGATCTAGCGTCTATAACTGTAGCATTTCCAGTACGGATCCGGAACATCGCCGATCTCGAGGCGTCATTGCACCGCCAAGTGTCGGCAGTTGGTGGACGATAGTTGAGTTAGGATGCGAAGGCCTACTGCTAAGAAGGCGTCGACAAACAGAGGAAAACACGCATGACCAGCTCTTTCCCAGTATTCGACGGCCAATCGGAAACAACCATAGATTCGTTGGGCAACCGCACGATCGGTTCACCGGTTCGCCATCTGCGTTTCGTTGACGACGGGTCGCGAGTAGTGTACGACACGTCGGAGGAACGGCTGACGGACAGACTGGAAAAGACCGGACAGATCATGTCATTCGAGGAAGCCGGCCCTCGGGACAAGCTGTTCTTCGATCCGCTGAATGTAAAGGCTGCTATTGTAACCTGCGGCGGTCTCTGTCCTGGGACCAACGACGTTATCCGTTCTGTGGTCCACACGCTGACCTATGGGTACGGTGTCCGCATCATCAAGGGAATCCAATACGGGTACGCCGGCTTGAATCCGGAGTCTTCACTTCCGTTCGTCGACCTAACGCCCGACGTGGTCCGCAATATCCACGAGCATGGCGGCACGTTCCTCGGCGCGTCGCGTGGCCCTCAACCTGTTGATGTGATGGTTGATACCCTATATCGCGAAGACATCCGGATGCTGTTTGCCATTGGTGGCGACGGTACGTTACGAGGGGCTGACGAGATCCACAACGAGGTGAAGTCCCGTGGATTAGGTATCGGTGTTATAGGAATTCCCAAGACCATCGACAATGACATCGGCGTAGTATCGCGTACCTTTGGCTTCGATACCGCAGTGAGCACTGCAGTGGATAGCCTTCGTGCCGCTCATACCGAAGCGATATGCGCCATGAACGGTATTGGTATTGTCAAATTGATGGGGAGGAACGCCGGTTTTGTAACGGCACATGCCGCTCTCGCCACCGCAGACGCGAACTTCGTGCTTGTACCGGAGGTGCCTTTCGAATTGGACGGTCGCAACGGGTTCTTGGCTGTCCTGGAAAAACGGCTTGCCGAACGCGACCACGCGCTGGTAGTTGTGGCTGAAGGTGCCGGGCAACACCTGTTTGAGGGAGACCGAGGAACTGATGCCTCGGGGAACGAGAAGCTAGGTGACATCGGCGTCTTGTTGAAGGAGAAAATCGGAGAATACCTGACCAAACGCGGTGTGCGCCATTCTATCAAGTACATCGACCCCAGCTACACGATTCGGTCGGTACCCGCTAATCCCAACGACCGGATCTTCTGTGGGTTCCTGGGACAACATGCCGCACACGCTGCCATGGCGGGAAAGACCGGTATGTTGATCGGGTCCTGGAACAACCTGTTCATCCATGTCCCTCTGGAGTTGGCAGTCCGCAACCGCAAGCGGATCGACCCCGAGGGCATCATATGGACTAGCGTGTTGGAAGCAACGGGCCAGCCGAGCCCAATGGTGAACGAGTCAGGTCGCCTGTCTGGCGACCTGACTTAATCAGGTCGCCTCTCGGCGAACTGCCATAGTCGGATCGCCACAGTGCGATCTGACTCAGTCAGCCGTAGGGCGAGCCCAAATCCAGAAGGAACTGGTTCTCGGGGTTGCGGGTCTCACCGCCGCTCGTAACTCGAATAGCCGCCGGGTCGTTTACCGGGCAACGTTCCTCACAGATGCCACACCCGATGCACAACTCCGCATCCACCTGCGGCTGCTGGAGATAGACCTCGTTCCCGCCGTGGTCGATGAGGGTTACCTCTCGGAACCAGATAGCCTTCTCCTCCAGGGGGCAATGCTCTTCACACACGATGCATTCCCGGTCGAAGGCAAACGGCAAGCAGCGCGAGCGGTCGATGTACGCCGTCCCGATGAATACTGCCTGCTTCTCCTCTACAGTCAGTTCCTCGATGGCTCCGGTCGGGCACACTTGCCCGCACAGGGTGCAGTTGAACTCGCAATAGCCCGCGCTCATGATGAGCATAGGCGACCAGATGCCGGCAAGCCCAGCCTCGAGCGTCGTTGGGTGAATGGCATTCGTGGGACAGACCTTCATGCACTCGCCACAGCGGACGCACTTCTTTAGGAATTCGTTTTCAGCAAGAGATCCGGGCGGCCTGATGAGCACCGGGTTGAAAGTTCTGCCTTGTACGTAGGGAGGGACCTTCAGCATTACGGCTGCCGCCGCGCCGGAGCCTGCCGCCGACAAAAACGCGCGACGCCCGACTTTGTGCTTCGGACGCGATTTCTTTGGTTTTTTAGCAATCATTATTCCCAACCGTCGACTCGGTGTGTCCTGTAGCATTTGTTGGTCCCACTAGTACCTTCGTGTGGTCGCCGAACTTCATGTCGAAGGAAATAGCGGCAGACGGGCACAGCTCACGACAGGTGAAACAGAGATAACACTCTTCCTTCTTCCACCGGCCCGAGAGATGTGGATCGCAGGCGCCGGGACAAAATGCGACACACATCCTGCAGTCGTTACAGCGGTCGTTGTTCAGGTTTAAGTGGATTCTGCCGGTTTTCGAGAACACCCCGAGCAGGGCGCCGAGCGGACAGAGGTAACGGCACCAAAACCGGAAATGGAACAACGCCATAACCACCAGGAATACAAACAGAATTCCAATCAGGACGCCTCCGGCATACGCCAGCGGCTGGTTCGTGAGCACATAATCACGAAGCACACCATAGATGGGCTCCGATATCAGCGTGACACGCACAGGTCCTATGCCGGGATCGGTGTAATAGAGCCAGCCAAAGAACTGCTCCGCCCCCC
>JBDHHK010000255.1:0-5438 GCA_039589395.1 Gemmatimonadota bacterium | reverse complement strand
GGGATCTCAGACGCTCTGTTCCGCGGGCCCGAGATCGTGGCTGCGCCTCAGGCAGTTAGAGACACCTTTCCGTGGCTCGAACCGCTGGACGCTGCCGTGCGCGAAATCTCCGAGCCTGGTGTGACGTTCGATCTCGAGGACGTTAGGGCCGAGGTGATGGAACTGGCACAAAAACAGGTGCTCAGCGGGTTCGTGAGGGCGCAGCCCGGTGCACGATCCGTATCCGACCTGCTCCATTTCAACCGAGTTGAAGGTTTGGCGCCGGGCTTCGGGGGAGTGTTCCGTCCTGGGGATGGTTCGCTCGAATTGCGAATCTGGGGGTCATACGGAATCGATGATCGACGCATCAAGGGACAGGGGTCGCTCGCGAAGACGTTCGGTTCGGTCACCCTTCAGTTGTCGGGGGGCAGGGCGGTCAGGGATGTGAGCGAAAACAGGGTAATATCACCGGCACTGAACTCGATCCTGGCTCAGGAGTTTGCCGACGATTATGGGGATTATTACCTCGCGACCGAGGGTGTTGCGAGTGTGCGGGCAGCGTTGGGACCGCGCTCGTTTCTAAAGGGAAGCTTAGGAGCGATCGATACTGAAAGCATGGCGGTGGTTGCGAATCCCGCCACCGGGACATTTCGGGACAATCGGCCGCTTGGCGTAGGCAGATTGCTGTTCGCGAAGGTGGCTATCGAAAGACGGAGTGCTGGCTTCACGGCCGGGAATGGTGTGAGCGCGCATTTGAACGTCGAAGGCGGGACATGGGTAGACGGAGAGTATCTCCGGGTGCTTGCTGGCGGCCGGGGAGCAATGGCAATCGCGGGGACCGATCTGGTGACACGGGCTTGGGTGGGCTGGGGTTCGAGTGAATTGCCGGCCCACAGAGGTTTTTCTATTGGAGGAAGAGGTACGCTCGTGAGTGAGCCGTTCCGGGCTTGGGGCGGTCGGCGGGCCGCGTTCGGAGCACTCGAATGGCGCATCCCAGTTCCGTTTGTCGCTGTACCGTTGGGCTCACGCGTATCTACAGGCGGCAGGATGTTCTTGGCTCCATTTGTGTCGGCCGGATGGTCTGGTGGGTCTGTTCTGAACGGCTTAGGCGGCCCGTCGGACGGGGTACGTCCAGTCGTGGGCCTGGCCGTAGAGTGGTTCCACTCACTCTTGAGGGCTGAATTCGGAATGAGTCTCAGGGACGGGAGGTTCGGTGCGATTTTTGATGTCAGCCGCGATTTATGGCCGATCTTGTAGGTAGCCTTCAAACAGCGCTGTCCGGAGGGCTCTATCGTGGTAGCGCAGGATGAAATTGGAGCATAACTTAATTTGCTAGAGCAATTTGCGGCATGAATGACTCGGAGGTGGAGTGACGACGGAGTTCAGGGATGAGTGGCTTACGGCGACTCTGGAGGAGTTGGTCGGGAAGGATAAACTGCAGGAAATCCGCGCGGCCGAAGATGTAAGAGAGTCGTTGTGGCAGACAGCAGTAGCTGCTGGCGTTACAGCCGACGAAGAGGTGCTCAGCGCCCTGTCCAGACGGTTCAGGTTGAAGCTCGCCGACATGAAGCAGTGTGAGCGTGCGGCGCTCGACGCCGTGCCGCAGGAAGCTGCCCGTCAGTACCACATCTTGCCATTGCGCATCACCGACTCTTACCTGGAAATAGCTTCTTCGAATCCCTTCGATCTCGATTGCGAAAAAACGCTGGCATTCGCAACCGGCCGTGAGGTGAGGGTCGTATTGGCGAGCCCGTCGGCCATCGAGAGCAAAATCGAAGAGTTGTACCTGCCCGAGAACGTTCTCGAGCAGCTCATCGAGGGCATGGGAGGTGTGGAAGCCGAGATCACTCAGCTGGACGATGCCCCGGAACTGACCGACGAACTTTCGATCTCGGCGGAAGAGGCATCGCAAAGACCGGTCGTGCGCCTGGTCGACCTCATCTTCTCGGAAGGCATCCTTGCACGGGCGAGTGATATCCATATCGAGCCCGAAGAGGGAGGTATAGCCGTCAGGTTCCGCATAGACGGCGTCTTGCGGGAACATATGAAGATCCCGCGTGCTGCGGGCCTGCCGCTGATCTCCAGGATCAAAATCATCTCCGGTCTGGACATCGCCGACCGGCTGCGTCCACAGGATGGCAGGGCGCGAGTAGCGGTGAACGGTATGCCCGTCGATCTGCGTGTGTCTACTCTTCCGGCATCACTCGGCGAGAAGGTGGTTGTCCGAGTTCTGGACACTTCGCAGACGGTGTTGTCGCTCGAGGCCTTGGGTCTGAGCGACAAGGAATCCACGGATATTCGAGAACTGCTCGACAATAGAGACGGGATCATCTTAGTAACCGGGCCTACAGGCTCGGGTAAGACAACGACACTCTACTCGGCCATAAGGCATGTGCAGAGCGTGGGCGTCAACATCGTTACGGTAGAAGACCCGGTTGAGTATCGGCTTCCTGGCATCGTCCAGGTCCAGGTCAACGAAAAAGCTGGCTTGAACTTCGCATCGGCCTTGCGGTCCATACTCAGGCAGGACCCCGATGTGGTTCTCGTCGGTGAGGTCCGTGATCGGGAAACCGCTCAGATCGCGGTTCAGGCATCGCTCACGGGGCACCTGGTCCTATCGACCCTGCACACCAACGACGCGCCCAATGCGGTAACTCGGCTGGTGGACATAGGCCTCGAAGCATTCAAGATCGGGTCCGCCCTGCGCGGCGTGGTGGCCCAAAGGTTAATGCGCACGCTGTGCAAGACCTGCAAAGAAGTGTGGGTCGATCCGATCCCACGAAAGCTGCAAAAATGGATTCCGGAGGGTTCGCCGCTGTTCAGGGCCGTGGGATGCCCTGAATGCGCGATGACCGGGTATCGAGGAAGGTTCTCGATCGTCGAGATCTTGAAGATGACGCCTGAGGTGGAGCGGCGAATCGCCTCGGGTGAGACAGCCGATCGCATCGCCGAGGCGGCGATCAAGGGTGGTATGCTATCGCTGTGGGAAAGCGGACTGGCCCACGTGCTGAAGGGCGACTCCACGGTAGACGAATTGCTACGCGTGGTGGATGTGCCTTCTGAGGATGAAGAAGCAGACCCCTTGAGGACAGCTCGCGAGTCGGGAAAAGTGAGACGCCCGTCAGGTGGAACGCCAGCACCGGCCCAGGCCCGGAGCAGCGCTCCGACAGTGGATGTCAGCGTTTCGACTCAGCCCGCTCCTCCGGCGGAGGGCAAGGGACTCGAAGGGTCGTTTGAGCTTCTGGAGGCCGAAGAAGAAGAAACTGGTGTAATACCGATCGACGCGAAAGTGCTGTTGGTTGACGACGAAGATCAACTTCGTCGCGTCATGCGAGATCTGCTCGAGAGAGATGGGTACCAAGTTACTGAAGCGCGTGATGGGGTAGAGGCACTAGATCAGATCGACAGGCATGCACCGGATATCATCGTTCTCGACCTCAATCTGCCAGGGCTGGATGGTTATGGAGTTCTGTCCCATTTGCGGTCGCGACCGGCTACTACGGGCATACCTGTTGTCGTGCTGACGGCCCAGGGGGACGAAGACAATGAAGTCCGCGTTTTCGAAATGGGCGCTGACGATTTTCTCTCTAAACCGTTTAGAGCCCGGGCACTCTCCGTGCGGCTCCGGGCCGTTCTGGGCAGGAAAAGCCGCCAGGTCTGAAGCGACCTCTAACGGCGTTGCTCTCGAGCGGGAGCACGGTCAAGGAGCAGGCGCTCAGCGGGAGCACCCCTCGTGCTCCGAATCGTTTCAGTTTTCCGTTTTCAGCTTGGAGAGTAGGTTTCCCGCCATAGCCCGAAGTTCTGCCGGATCGAAGGGCTTGCGGAGAACGACACAGCCGAGCGATTTCAGCCAAGCGTCCGTTTCAAAGCGAACATCGGCTGTCATTAGTATTGTACGGGAGCACAGGTCCGGCCGGTCCTTCTTCAGCACTTCTCCGAATGCAATCCCGGCGGTATTGGGTGCACGGGCATCCGCTACTATTAGGTCGTATTCGTTGTTCTGAAGTAGTGAAAGCGCTTGCGACGCATCCCGCGTTGCGTCGACCGAGTGACCATCTTCGGCGAACGACAGCCTCAGCGACCGCCGCACTGCAGGATTCTCATCAAACACCAAAACGGACAGTTTTCCGGCCGACGCGGATAGGTCCGGCGCGGAGTGGATCACTGAGTCCGCAGCTGCCCGTGCGGCACGTTTTTCGTGCGAATCATCCACAGGCAGAGACACGATGAGAGACACGCCCCCGACGGCGCGAGGTCGAGCCTCAATGGTACCGTCGTGTGCCTGAACGCTACGAAAAGCCATGGAGAGTCCGAGGCCTGTTCCCTCACCGGGGGGCTTCGTAGTGACAAATGGTAGGAAGATCTGAGGGAGCAGCTTCTCATCGATTCCGGGTCCCGAGTCCGATACGTCCAGTATCACGCGGCCCTCATTCAACGTAGTGCTGAGTGTTACCTCTCGGGGTTTGTGCGGCGGGTTCTCCGCAACAGCCTGGATGGCATTGGTTAGCAGATTGAGCACAACTTGTTGCAGCTCGTTGCTGTCACCTCGGACGTGAGGCAGGCGTTCCGAGAGTTTCAACTCGAATTCCACCTCACGCAGCTTCATGTCATGGTTGATCAGGGCCGCCGCCCTCTGCGCAATGTCGTTGACATCGGCGTGGCTGGTTTCGACAGGATCCTTTCTCGCGAAGGTGAGCAGGTTGCGGACGATGTGAGACGCCCTTTCCGCCTGCTCGTGAATCATCATGAAATGCTCTAGATCGTCCGGCGGTGTCGAATCTCTGTTCACCAAGAGATCGGCCACGCCGGCAATGGACGTGATCGGGTTGTTGAGGTCGTGGGCCACACCGGACACGAGTTGGCCGACGGCTGCCATCTTTTCGCTCTGGATCAACTGCTCTTCGATCACTTTTCGTTCTGTGACATCTTCTATCAAAACGACAACCGAGGCAATCGATGCGCCCGGCATTCCGGACGCTGTGATTTGTATGCGTTTCTCCGGTGTGGTCGAGTGTAGAGTCAGCGGTGGCGGTTCGTCGCCGATCCTCACCGCGTTGAGGTATTCGCCTAGTTGTTTGGAATCGTCAGGGAGTTCTTCGCATAGATCCAGACCGATTAACCCGGTTACCGGCCGATCCAACATCTCTGCGAGAGCCTTGTTGGCACGTCTGATACGGAACGTGCTGTCAACCACGGCGATTCCGGTTGTGAGGGCGTCGAAAGTGGCCTCCCACTGTTCCTTTCCGCGTTTCAGCATCTCCACCGAACTCGCGTGAGCCAACGCCATCGACGTCTGGTTGGCAACAGTGACCAGCTGGCGAATGTCGTCGGAGGTGAATGGCTCGGGTCCGTCCCGCACTGCTGCCAGTACCCCCCGCACCGTTCCGTGTGTTTCAAGAGGGGCAACCGCAGCAATCTCTACTTCGAAGCCAGATACTAGCTCAGGACTGTGATCGGCC
>JBDHHK010000254.1:0-7705 GCA_039589395.1 Gemmatimonadota bacterium | reverse complement strand
TCCGTACGGTATCTCCGACCGTAACGGTCGGAGGTGAAATGGTCCATACCAAGGCCTGAGTAGCGAACAAGACGACGGCCGGGAGGTTCATCGTCTCAGTCGGCGTGCCCGGTCGGCAAAGGCTTTGTGCAGCGGTTCGGCGTAGGGCCGGTCGGTCCAGAGGGCAATGTGATCGACCTCGGTGCGTTTCAACGTTTTTGCGCGCACCAGTCGCGCCTCCTCGGCTGCCATCTGGAGCTTGAGGCAGGTTGCCTCGCTCGATGTATCTACGACCAGCCGCCTCCCTGACTCGCTATCCTCCAGCTCGATCCAGCCAACACGTGGCAACGATGTTTCCCGAGGATCGTCGACTGTGATCGCAACCACCTCATGCTTGGCGGCGAGATTTCTGAGTTGCTCTTCCCAGCCCTTTGCACGGAAGTCGGAGAGGATCACGACTATTCCACGATGACTCAATAGTCGCGACACGTACGCAAGTGCGGCGCTGATGTTTGTGCCGCGATCCTGTGGCGAGAACGCCAGCATATCCCTAATCACTCGCAGAGTGTGGCGACGGCCCTTCGCGGGTGGAACGACATGATCAATGCCTTCGGAGAACATCACCGCGCCAACTCTATCGTTCTGCCGAGCGGCGGCCAGAGCAAGTACAGCTGCTACCTCGACGGCAAGCTGAGCCTTCGTGCAGGGCTGCCCGAACTCGACGGAACCCGACCGGTCCACGACGAGCAATAGAGTGAGCTCTCGTTCTTCCTCGAAGGTCTTAACGTACGGCGAGCCCATTCGAGCTGACACGTTCCAGTCGATTGCACGAAAGTCGTCGCCACTCTGATAGCCGCGGACCTCCGCGAACTCGATACCGTGTCCACGGAATACCGAGCGGTACTCGCCGGAGAACAGAGTCGTAACGAGACGGCGCGCGCGCAGTTCGATGCGCTTGACCTGCCTCAGAACGTCAGCGCCGACAACGCGAGCCGGTGTGGTCACGGAATGTCCACAGCCTCCAGGATCTTGACGATCACCTGATCTGAAGACACGTCCTCGGCCTCAGCTTCAAAGGTGAGCAACACCCTATGCCGCAGAACATCTGGCGCCATTGCCTTGACGTCCTCCGGAACGACATACGCGCGCCCCTGCAAGAACGCGTGTGCTCGGGCGGACTGTGCCAAGTAAATAGTTGCGCGTGGGCTGGCTCCGAATGCTATGAGTGGGCGAACTTCGTGCAGACCCACTGAATGAGGCTCCCGCGTTGCACGCACCACGTCTACCACATAGTCGACCAACTTCTGATCCATGTATAGCTCGGAAATTGCACTGCGCATCGACAGAATCTCGCTAGGTTCGGCAACGACCTGCAGCTCTATTGGCCGACCGCCAGACATGCGCCACAGGATCTCCTTTTCTTCCTCCCGCGATGGATAGCCCACGCGGATCTTGAGCATGAAACGATCCAGCTGGGCTTCTGGAAGGGGGTAAGTACCTTCCTGTTCGATGGGGTTTTGAGTGGCCAGCACCAGGAAGGGCTGAGAGAGATCATGCGTCTCCCCGCCGATCGTCACCTGTAACTCTTGCATCGCTTCGAGGAGCGCAGATTGCACTTTTGCTGGTGCGCGGTTGATTTCATCAGCGAGAATCAGGTTTGCGAACAGGGGTCCACGCCGTGGGTAGAACTCGCTCGTTTTCTGGTCGAAGACCATGGTTCCGATGATATCCGCCGGCAGCAGATCGGGAGTGAACTGAATCCTCTGAAATTTGGTGCGTATGACTTCTGCCACGGACCTAACGGCTAGCGTCTTGGCAAGGCCTGGCACGCCTTCGAGTAGAATGTGACCACCGGTTAACAGACCGATCAGCAATCGGTCGACCATTGCCTCCTGCCCGACAATGCGTTTGCCGACTTCCTTCTTCACTTTTGCAGGAAGTTCCGCGGCGGCATTCGATAATGCACGTGAAGTCATTGACTGTCTCCGAGTCCCAGTTACCCCAGTTGATGGTGCGCTTGGACGATGCTTTTCAAATGCGTCACAGTCAACTGTCGAGATGTATCGAGAGTTCCTTCCGTAGGGCACCTCGCTCACCGGGTGTGAGGTAACGCCACGTTCCGACACCGAGCTCTCCGAGCTCAATGGGGCCATGGCTGAGGCGCACTAGTTTCTCGACCCTGAGGCCAATCGCCTCGCAAGTTTTGCGGACGATGCGATCTTGCCTGACCTCATATGAGACAATTTGAACCGGCCGCGCCCCAACTACGATCGGCTTGGTAAATGCTCGTCTGATATCAGATACCGAAACTCCTCGAACCTGGACCAGGTATTTGCGTTCGACTGCATGTCGGGGATGAGTAAGTCGATTGACCGCTTCCCCATCGGTGGTCATTAGCAGGAGCCCTGAGGTGTTGACGTCCAGGCGGCCAACATAAGTGAGGCCTGGGATAGACGGGACCAAATCGAACACAGTGTCTCTTCCGCGTTCATCGCGTTTGCTCACCACATAGCCAATAGGCTTGTGCAAAACGATCCACGCCGAGGAAACTGGCTTTACCCTGCGGCCGCCGACTTCGACTACATCCTGAAGCGGATCGGCACTCATTCCGATCTCAGCGATCTCGCCGTTGACCCGCACCCGCCCCTTCCGAATGAGTTCCTCCGCGTCGCGCCGCGATGCGATGCCGGCTCTCGCCAGCACTCGTTGTAGCCTCATCGCGGGCATTATCAGCCCATCCCGTGGACATCCTCAGGGGACCGGAGGGCTACGGAGAGCTCCTCCAGCCGCGGAAGCTCATCGAGGTTCCTCAGGCCCAACAGCTCCAGGAAACCTGGTGTTGTTCCGTACAGCAGCGGGCGGCCCGTGCCCTCGCTCCGACCTACGACGTCCACGAGCCCTCTATCTTGGAGTGATCGCAGTACACTCTCAACTGAAACACCACGTATCTCTTCGATTTCGGCACGGCCAACCGGCTGTCTATATGCTATGATTGCCAGCGTCTCCAGCGCTGGACCGGACAAGCGTCTCGGACGCGTCACGAGTTGCGCACGGGCAATCGCGTCGGCGAACTCGCGGCGGGTGAGCAGTTGAAAGCCTTCGGCCACCTCGACCAATTCTACCCCGTGTCCGGCTTCTGCATATTGGCGGCGAACGTTGTCCAGAGCATCCAGAATCTCGGGCTTCGTCACGTCTCGTTCGAGGGTGCAGAGCGTGTTCACCGAGACAGGTCCATCCGCCGAGAACAGTGCGGCTTCAACCAGTTGTGACAGCCGGTCCATCGGATATCCCCATCTTGCCAAAGGGTTTTCGTTGTCTCAACCGGACCCTGCCGATCCGTGCGAGTTCGAGCAGAGCCACGAGTGCGGAAAGAATGTCTGTTATTCTAGACTCGTCATCGAAAAGCTCGGTAAAGTCGAGTTTTCCACGATCTTCGATCAATGCGACGATACGCTCGGTAGCGCCTTCAACGTCGAGCGGTCGCGGTACCACTCTGTGAAGCACTCGGCGGGGTATTGCCTCGAGCACACGATCGACCGCGTCCAAAACTTCTTGGAGATCGAGTTCAATCGGTGCCGGTTCAGGTTCGGGCGGCTCAGGCACGAAGCCGTGGCTGAATTGTGCAGATCTCAGGTCAGCCTGGCCCTCCAACCAACGCGCAACTTCGCGAATCTGCTCGTACTCGAGAAGCCTGCGAACCAGCTGTGCGCGTGGATCCTCCCAGCCCTCATCGTCAAAGGGTCTTGGCAATAGAACCTGGATCTTGATTCTCAACAGCCATGCCGCCATCTCCAGGTAGTTGGCGGCCTCATTCAGACCTAGTGTCTCGATGACATCGAGGAATTGATCGGCAATTCGCGCGATCGGGATGTCTGCAATATCGATTTCCTGCTCGCGGATTAGGTGCAGAAGCAGATCCAAGGGACCAGAAAAAGCATCCAGCTCGATTAGGAACGGGCGTTCGGCGTCGACGAAGGCGGAGACCGTCATCTCAGATGCCTGCCGAGATGATGATAAAAGGCTCAATCAATCCGAATGCGATTCTTGTCGCGTAGATAGCCGGAGTTAGCAGCAGGAAGAACTGCTCCCTGAACACCAGCATCAGTCCCAGCAAGATCAGGAAACCGAATCGCGCCAATTCTCGGTACCTCTTTGCCAACTCGGGTGGTAAGAAGTGAATGAGTATGTGCGAGCCGTCCAGCGGTGGTATCGGAATGAGATTAAAGAACGCCAGAAGAGCGTTCAGCCAAATGCCAGTAAGGCACATCTGCTGCACAATGCTGAGGCTCGAAACGGCAAAAGGCATCACATTACCAAGAATACCTACAGCGACGGATAATGCCAGGAAGGCCAAATAGAGGATCAAGTTCGCTACGATTCCAGCGCTCGAAACGATGATGTCACCGCGCCTATAGTCTCTGTAATTGTGAGGATTCACAGGTACCGGCTTCGCTCCCCCAAAAACAAACCCGCCGTCCGACCCAAACCACAACATCGCCGGCAATAGGATACTCATAAACGGATCGATGTGTTTGATTGGGTTGAAGGTCAATCGACCATGCTGAGCTGCGGTGGAGTCTCCCTGACTCAACGCGGCTATCCCGTGGGCATACTCATGAGCCACAACGGACAAAAGAAGTACTGGTAGAGCTAAGAGAAATCCCTGCACGCAAAAGCCTCTTCCCGTCTGACGGAATGCGGCCGAATACTAACGGTGGCCAAACCGGGTGTCAAAGCCCTATCGCCTTGACTCAGCTACACTTGCGGGATACAATTCGTGCTCTGTTCGAAGCTCGAAGAGCGCAATTATGTAGGAGTTAGAGTGCCACACAGCAGTTCAGCGAAAAAGAGAATGCGGCAGGCCCTGCGCCGCCGTGAACGTAACAGAGCGGCACGTACCGCTCTGAGGACCACGATCAAGAAGGTCCGGACAGATCCTGAGGGCGCTGGCGAATCTGAGTATCGCTCCGCGGTGCGGTTGTTGGACCGGGCTGCTCGCAAGGGTCTGATTCACAAAAACGCCGCAGCCAGAGGCAAGCGGCGTCTTGGTAGGCTCGTCGCGACGAAGAGCTAAGCTGGTTGTCAAAGCGCTGCGAGCTCAGCCCCGCAGCGCTCGCAATACCATTCCGTCGGCAGGTTCATCGCACCGCATTCCCCACATTTGAGCGTCTTGGCAACGCCTTTCTTAGGCTGTTCGGCGTTGTTCGAGAACGAGGTTACGCCAGCGGCTCCAATCTCGGCTCCAGCTGCAACTTCACCGCTCGATCTTGCCGCTTCCTTCTTACCGAGCAGTTCAGCCGCGTCAGGAGGCATCGGTACTGTATCGCTCTTCCGAGAAGGTTTTAGCTCAGGTTCCTTCTGACCAGCATCTACATCCAGGAACTCGAGAGGCTCATCCGACGATTCACTTTCGGGTTTTGATGCCGGCTCAAGTGCAGCAGTCGCCGCAGCCGCGGCAGGTGCGGCATCACGGATCGGTGGCGGCAAGTCTTCTGATTTTGGCGCCGGCTTATCTACTGCAGCGTCAGTGGTGCCCGCAGCCTTCGCTGGCTCGGCTGCGGTTTTGCCAACATCGGGGCTAGATGTGATTGACGCCAAGGCCTTTTCCAGATCTGCGACTTCGGTCTCTACGCCATCGAGTTCTTCCCCAATCTTCTTCAAGGATCCGTCGATTTCGCTCCTCATGCTTTCCCACTTGGTGTCATCGAACTCCCCGACACTGTGGCGCAACTCACCTTCCGCTCGTCTTTCTTGGGCTTCAGACTGTTGTTTTATCAGCTCGTCTCTGACTTGGCGATGTCTCTCCAATGCTCCAGTGATCTCGTCCCGGTGCCCGTTCAGCTCCTCTTGCACTTCATCGAGTCGTTTCAGATAGTCGGCCTGCACCCGCTCTCGGACGCTAGCTGGCGTCTTGTCGCCGGACGCACCAAGCTTTTCCAGCCACTGCTCTATTTGTGTTCGCTCCTTTAGAAGGCGCTCAAACTCGGACATAGACTGTTTCTCCGCCATTCACTCCTCTTTCCTGCCTGTGTTGCATCCAGGATACACACCGGAAATGTCGCGGCTGCGGCGCAACACTTCAAGATGCTTCACCTGTTCCGGATCAAGCGGATTCACTCTTCCCAGGAGCCGCGCAGTTAGTATGATCTTGGCCGCGTGCTCCAGACTCTCCATGCGAATCCGCGCATCATCCAATTCAGCTCCATACGTCACAGCCCCGTGATTGGCCAATATCAGGGCCTCGTATCTTGCTACGTACGGCTCAACTACCTCCCCAAGGCTGGGTGTACCCGGTGTACCGTAGGGAACCAGTGGTACATGACCCATCTGGTAGATCAGCTCCGGTAGCACACAGTCGTCGAACGCGAGCCCTGCGACTCCGAAACCGGTCGTTATGGGTGGATGTGCGTGCACCACTGCGTTCACGTCAGTGCGGGCTCGAAGAATCCGCAGGTGCATGTCCAATTCGCTCGACGGAGTTCGGTGCCCGCGCAGTCGCTTCCCAGTAAGATCGACCTCGACGATATCGTCGGGAGTCAATTCGGACTTGAGTACTCCGCTCGGCGTAACCAGAGCGCGCTCCGCCGCAACCCTCACCGCAATGTTGCCATCCGCTCCGGCTATGAGCCCCGCGTCATAAAGCGCCCGGCAGCACTCAGCAATCCGGCGTGCCGTTTCTCGCTGCATCAGGATCCTGCTGCGGAGTAGACTGTTCGACCACCTACCATCGTCAGTTCAACCTTCCCCACCAAATCCCGCCCGGCGAACGGCGTATTCCTGCTTTTAGACAAGAACTGCGACGGATCCACAGTCCAACTCGCGTCCGCACCGAAAACTACCACATCAGCAGCCGCTCCCTTCGCGAGCGTTCCCGCGGGCAGATGGAAAACCGTCGCCGGTTTGGTGCTCATGCGATCAATCAGCTCGGGTAACGTTAACACCCCCTGCCCCACCAATTCTGTGAGGCAGATCCCCAACGCGGTCTCCAATCCCACCACGCCCATCGCTGCGTCGTCGAACTCCCTCTCCTTGGACTCGTAGTGGTGTGGGGCATGATCTGTGGCGATCAAGTCCAGTGTACCGTCTTTGAGCCCCTCACGTACTGCGTCTACATCTTTCTGCTCGCGCAGAGGCGGGTTCATCTTCGCGTTGGTGTCGTAGCCCTCACATGAAATATCGGTGAGCGTGAGGTGGTGTGGAGTCACCTCGGCAGTGACATTGGCGCCGCGTTCTTTGCCTCGCCGAATGAGCTCGACTGCAGAGCTGCACGAGACGTGACAGATGTGGGCGTGTCCACCAGTCAGCTCGGCGAGGAAGACGTCGCGGGCAATCATGATATCCTCGGCGGCTGCGGGAATACCCTTCAGGCCAAGCCGGCTCGATACTAGTCCCTCGTGCATCACTCCGTTGATCGCTAGGGTGGGGTCTTCGCAGTGATCTGCCACTGGGATTCCGAATGTAAGCGCATATTCCAAGGCCGTACGCATGCGGTGACTCGAGACTACTGGGTGTCCGTCGTCGCTGACTGCGACGGCTCCGGCATGGACTAGCTCTCCGAACTCGGCCAACTGCTCGCCCTTCTGCCCAAGCGTGATCGCTCCGTAGGGGTATACTCGTGCTGCATTCGCCGCTTCGCCCTGCTTCACGACAAAGCCCACTGCGGCTTGGTTATCTGTGACTGGATCGGTGTTGGGCATTGGACACACGGAAGTGAAACCACCGGCAG
>JBDHHK010000253.1:0-6731 GCA_039589395.1 Gemmatimonadota bacterium | reverse complement strand
CGCTGGCACGTAGTGCTTCCGACACCGTATATTCGTACTACTTCGGGTCACCTTTCGCTAGAACCATTCATGCAGCTAGCATAGGACGTACGTAATGAAGAAACCAACCCTCTTCGTGATCGCCCTGTTACTTTCGTTCGCCATCGCGTATGGCGCTTCAGCATGCGGCGGTGAACTCGATTCCTGTCCAGGCATCACATGCAATGACTGTGGTGGATTCGGCGACTGCGATCGGGACTGTTCCGGCGACGAGTTCGAGTTTTGCGGCCACTTCGGGTTCTTTGACGATCCAGATCTACGTTGTGCCTGGTGCTCGGACGATCCGGATCCATTTGCATCGAGGGTGAGGTCAGGACTACCAACCGCACCCTAACCAAGAGCGCGAAGAGCGAATGGGGGCGACAAACGCCGGGATGCTCGGTGTAGCGCCCCATCGCTGAAAAGACTCAGCACTACCTCCCTTATCCATTGCAGAGTGCCGTGCCGGGACCTATGATGGGTCCATGGTGCCGCGGCGCTGCATCTATTTCCTGTACTTCCTGTTGGGAGCATACGCTGTCTGTGCTCAGGCGACTTTGCTTCGTGAGACGCAGGTGGTGTTGTTCGGGTCAGAGTTGTCGTGGGGGCTGGTCTTCGCATTCTGGTTGGCAGGTGTGGCTATGGGCGCTCAACTTACCCGTCCGCTGCTGCGATCGCGGGGCCGAGAGTTGCGTGTTTTTGCGGCTGCGAACATAACCATGCCACTGCTCCTCGTCGTCGCAGTACTATTCCTCCGTGGTGCCCGGTCTCTTCTGGGAACCGACTCGGGAGAGCACATCGGCCTGGGCAACATGTTGCTCGTCTCGGCGGCAACGACGCTGCCAGTGAGTCTTTGGATCGGCCTCGCATTCCCGGCTGCCGCTGCAATGCTCGGGGAAACAAGCGAGAGAGCGGCCGAGAAGGCACGAACGGTCGGTTTCGTATACCTGGCAGAAGCGACCGGAAGCCTCGTTGGCGGTGTTCTGTTCTCCTTCGTGTTCGTTACGCGGCTCAACGTCTTCATCTTCGCGTTCGGAGGCGGAGCCGTAATCGCCGTCGCGACCGCAAACCTGGTATACCGACATACGCGGTCGATGGTGTTTTCGATACCGGTCTACCTTTGGGCGGCGGCTTCTGCCTGGCTCGTCCTCACCGGGTCCGTTTTGATTCGATGGCGCAGCTTCGCACATGGAATCGAGCTAATGGCGTGGGACGACTCGAAACACCAAAACATCGCAGTTGGAAGGTTGGCGGATCAATACAGCCTCTACACGAACGGAACGGTTGCAGCTACCTGGCCCGACCACTCGGCGCACGCTATCGAGGCGCATTTCGCTGCCTGTCAGCACCCGCGCCCAGATCGAATGCTGGTGTTGGGCGGAGGTGTCGAGGGGATCCTGAAGGAGCTGCTGAGACACGACCCTGAGTACCTCGATTACGTAACGCTGGACCACAAGGAACATGAGCTTGTGACGACGCACCTCGGAGCATCGGACAGAGCGGCGATTGAAGATGTGCGCACACAGGTTCACCTAACAGATGCTCGCCGATTCGTGAAGCACGCCGCACAGTGGGTCGAATCCAGCTACGACTTGGTGATCCTAGCGGCACCCGAACCGACCTCGGCGCTACTAGCTAGGCTGTACACCGAGGAGTTTTTCGTCGAGCTATCCCGCATTATGTCGGCTAATGGTACACTGGTGTTTTCTTTGACCGGATCCGTGGGGGCGTGGGGGCCCGAAGTCTCCGAATATGTCGGGAGTGTAGTGACACCGCTGGAACGTGTTTTCCCCGAGGTGCTACTCACTTTTGGTGATCCCGTGAGGATCGTCGCAGCAAACCAGACCGATTCTATGACAGACAGCGGAGCATTGCTGGCCGAACGATACCGCACCAGGAATGTGAATTCTCCGTTCTTCTCTCCTCTCTGGTTTGAGGGAGGTTCGGATCTCCTGGATGCCGCGAAACGGACGTTGGTACGCGAGGCTATCGCTACGCAGCCGCCACGTCATTACAACAGCGACATGAAGCCTGTGGCGTCACTGTACCAACTCAAGCTCTGGCTCGCCGCCGGCGGCTCTACTCACAGCCGCGGGGCAGGCATCGTGTCCTCGGTTCTCGAGATCAGACTCTGGTGGGTATTTGCAGCGATCTTCACTTGCATGTTGATCGGCATGCTCGGCGCCCTGGGCCGAGGTGGCAGAGGTGTACGACAAGCCGCTTTGATGTGGTCGGTAGGCACTACTGGGTTCGCCGCAATGGCTATCGAGATTACGCTGCTCTACACACTCCAGATACTGTACGGATACGTCTACGGATTGGTAGGACTCGCAATAGGGATCTTCATGTTCGGCCTGGTGTTGGGCGCTGCGTTGATGAACAAATACCTCGGCGCGCAATCGCCTTCGCAACCTCCTCCGCAGGGCTTCAAGATCCTATTTGCGCTGGACATCTCCCTAGCAATGTTCGCCACCACACTACCTTGGGTAACGGGCCTCCTCCAGGCGCCGGCCCTACACGATGTGGCACAGATGATTCTCTTCTGCCTTGTGGGCGTGACGGGGGTGATCGGAGGATTGCTCTTCCCGCTCGCGGCGTTCGTTCGGTTGAACGACCAGGCCAGCGCTGCGGGTGCTGCCGCAGCCGTAGACACCGCCGACCATGTCGGTGCAGCTGTGGGTGCCCTGGTCACCGGGGTGGTGCTGGTACCGGTCGTTGGGCTCGCCGGTACGTGTTTGGTGGTTGCTCTGATGAAAGTGCTGAGCTCACTGTTTGTGGTAGGTGCGGTAACTGTGAGACTCGAAACAGAGCCTCTTCAATAGGCGTCGCTACGCGGATTGGCGCCAAGTGCCTGCTCCTGAGACCACACGCCCGGTATGTTGGTTCTACAATGGGTGCACATCCCATCTGTCACCGCTACGTCCTCGACTCTGAAACCAACCCTTTGAATCAGCATCTCTCCGCACGAGTGACAGTAGGTGTTTCCGCCCTCGTGAAACGGTACGTTGCCGAGGTAGACGTAGCGCAATCCGGCGTCCATCGCTACCTGACGCGCGCGCTCCAACGTGGCTACCGGCGTCGGCGGGAGGTTGGTCATGCGGTAGATTGGGCGGAACCGTATGAAGTGGACAGGTACGTCCGCACTCATATGGTCGTGAACCCATCGGGCCAACTCACGAATCTCAGCATCCGAATCGTTCAGCGTAGGGATGAGCAGCACTACGATCTCGGTGTGGATACCAATGTCGGCCAACACTTCTAGCGCTGTAAGCACCGGCGCCAGGCGGCCAGCGCAGTGTTGCTGGTAGAAATCCTCCGTAAACGCCTTGAGATCGATCTTCACGCCTGTGAGGTGCTGGCACAGTTGGCGTAGCGGTTCCTCGAGTATGTACCCGTTGGAGATGATCACACTTCCCACGCCCGATTCCCGAGCGAGCGCTGCGGAGTCGTGCACGTACTCGTAGAAGACGACCGGCTCCGTATAGGTGTATGCAATCGTGGGAGCGTCGCGATAAGATGCCAACCGAACGAGTTCGCCGGGCGGAACTTCATAGCTCGATAGCTGCTCGGGACGGACCTGGCTGATTTCCCAATTCTGACAGAACTTGCACTCGATGTTGCAGCCGGCTGTGGCTACGCTAAAGGCCGTCGTCCCGGGCAGGTAGTGATACAACGGTTTTTTCTCTATCGGGTCCAGATTTGCGCTGCACAGTGCCCCGTAGACCAGCGTCTTGTAGGCTCCACCTTGATTCTCGCGCACACCGCAGTAGCCGCGTTCGACATCGGCAACCACACACTCGCGCGGACAGAGCTCGCACCGTACCATTCCGTCTTCGAGTCTCTCGAACCACATCGCGTCGTGCTCTACCACCTGCGCGGCCGTACTGCCGTTAGCACGAGTACGTTCTGGCACAATCTCCCTGCCGCTGCTCCCGCCCCTCCCGCTCCTCCCTCCGCACAAGACACACGCTCCCAACCCACACGCCTCGAGAAATGAACGCCGGTCCGTGCCTCCGGACATACTCATGCTACATCCTGCCATGGTCGACCGATGCTCAAGACTTCGATCTCGGAGAGGTCATATGTGCCGAGGCCGCGCGCCGCGGCGCTTTCCAGGTACCGCGCCGGCCTGCTTTCGGCCGCCAACGGCGGTTTGCCCACCAAAGCGCGCTTCAGCTCGAGGATCTCGAGAGCAACTCGGTCCAGTGCCACTGCGTCGGCCGACAAGATGAGACCGCCGTAGGGCCATTGCCACATGGGTCGGCCCGGTGGTCCGCCGTGGTACTGAGGCCGCGTGGCATCGCACGCAGCCAGCCGCAGCCGTCCCTTTATGTGCTGGTGCGCGCACACGTCTGCCACGAACGGATCACAGCCGTTGTCGTGATACTTGTTGGGGTTATGGATCGCTCCGTAGAAGTTCTTCAGAGTGCACGAGAGCCCTGCCAGGTTGTGGTCCTTGAGGACTGCGGCACTCACCAATGCATCGCACTGCTCCGTTACTATACGGCTAAAGAGGCTGCCGATCTCTCCACTCGATGAAATGGTTTCGTCATAGCCGCCCCTTCGACCGCCAAGCGAGTCGGTGCCGAAACAGCGAGATTCGCGACCGTCACGCGACAATCTGTAGCCGGCCCGCTCGAGTTCCCGATCGGTTCTATCCCATACAATCGTGTTCGCGGGCACGACCCCAGCCGCGCCAATCGCATCGGCCACGGCTTCGCCAACAACATGGTGAGTGGGTAAACCCAAGCAGTTGACCTTGATTGCTACACGATCACGTGGATTGAACCAGCACGCCCAAGCATCGGCGGGTCGAGACTCACCGGTGAGCGTGGTGGCTGCCTGATCCAGGAATCCTCGAACGGCACTTCTGGTGAGTAAAGCAGAATCTATCGTGAGATCTGCATGCCTGACGACGACAACACGCGTTTTGGAGCTATTTCTCATCGCTGCGTTCGGGTGTCAGCTGCGTACCGAGCTCCCCCTCACCAAACACCTGTGCAGAGAACCTGTAGATCTCGGTCAGCGAGTCCTGCCACGCATTGGCTGGGAGACCAGCTTTGAGACACGCGCCGGAAAGAAACTGCTCCCTGTTCCATCCTTCTTCTATCGGTATCTGCGGTAGTAACACACCTCGATTGCGTCCGCGTACTATCAAGAGTCCATCGGTGCCGACACGCACGTCTTGCGGGTCGAGCAAACGTCGTATCGGTGTGAGCACGGATACCTCTATCTCGAGATCGGACACCTCACTGCTAGTCACAGGGTTGTCTCGGAAACGTGGGTCGAGGCACGCCTGGTACGCGTTCTCCGCCACGGACTGGAAGAGTGGAGTCATTGGTAAGATGTGTCCAATGCAGCCACGCAATTCACCCTCATTGCGGAGTGTGACAAATGCCGCGCCGAGCGATTCGATGCGTGGCGTGAAGTCGTAATCATTCACGTCAAGCGTCGGTGTTTCAAGGCTGTTCAGATAATCCGACACAATATTGCGGGCAAGACGAACCAGCAAACGTTGTTCGGTTTGGTCCAGCCCAGCACCGATTCGCCAGAACGCGATGCCGGCGTATGTTACCGAGGTCGTAAAGTCACCCGTGATCTCCCCGCTCGTCGCATACGCGAGGCGCCTGCCCTCGATATCGTCATAAGGCATTAGAGTCTCGAGGAGCAGTGATACCGGGTTACGGCCGCAAATGGTCGCTTGGGTGTTACTGAGGAAGCTCCTCCATCCGGGCACATCCACTTCCAGAATCTCTCGAACTGCGGCGTCGTTCAGCATACGCAAACGATCGGGCACGTTGACCTGAAACGGTGCATAACCGAAGCTCGGGCCAAAGTGAGTGAAGTCAGTGCTCACAACGAGGAGTGTTTTTTCGTTCATCAGACCGCGAACGACGCCAGCCAACAAACCACGTTCTTCATCAGTCATTTCGCCGACCAAAACTTCGACCAATCCGAAATCACCGAGCGCACGCTGGAGCATTGGCAGCTGATTTTCGGCTGAGTGTTCTCCCAGGTGTGCCTGCGGCTGGACCGTGACAACCGGGCAGTCCAATAGAGCGTCTCGTGCCTCAGTGTCGGTCCGGGTTAATCCCAGAGGTGTCTCATAGGCATCAACTTCGAGCACGCTGGCGCCGCGGAGTGGTGTCCCGTGACTCAAACCGAGCAATAAGACGCGTTCGTAATCGTGGCCTTGGAGCATGGCATACATTGCACCAGCAACTGGCCCAGAGTAAACGTACCCCGCATGAGGAACGATCAACGCGATTGGTTTGTTCGGAGTCACCGAGGTGTTCGCCGACAAGTACCCATCGACCGCATCGCGAAGTTGGTCGGCGTCGGCCGGATACCACCTGCCCGCACCGGTGGCACGCTTCACGTTCTGCACATGCTGCCAACTGTTCGGATCCGGGTCTCCGATTCCGAGTGCTTCATTCCTCACAGCAGACAGAGCCGCGTTTCCGGAGGTCACTCCGACTATTGCGGCGAGTGCTATCCACCACCATGTTCGTGAATTTCGAAAACGCATGAAAGACCTCCGGTGCAAGCTTCCTTTTGCAGCATACACAGATGCGGTGGAGTTGGGAATGAGTCGGTGACCGTTGAAGAGCCAATCATAGACAATTGCAGATTGGCGACTGTAGATCGCAGATTGCAGATTGGTTTGTGTGGAGATGTACTTGGTGCTTGGGATAATGGACGCATATTTTGCC
>JBDHHK010000252.1:0-5584 GCA_039589395.1 Gemmatimonadota bacterium | reverse complement strand
GGCAGAGGTGTGGCTGAAGCTGGTGGTGCTCGTACTCGAACGCATCGCCAGCGGAGAGTGGCCTCAGGATCATCCCGGACCGCAACAGGTGCTCGATAGCGCCTGGACCGCTATTAGCGCACCTACCCCGTAAAAATCCTCCAGAAGATAGCAATCAGAATTGCTATGACGGCAACTGGCGCTGTCACGCCCACGTTGAACACCCATATCGGCCTGAGCCAGAAATTCTTGTTGCCGTTGGAAATCTCGGCTAGAACATTTTTGAATTTCCAGACATATGCGACGAACAGGCACATGAACAATCCGCCGACGGCGAGGGAGATGTTACCGAATACCAGGTCCATTTTTCCTAGGAAGTCGAGCTCGGTGAAGAGGTCCACACCGCCAGCTGAGAGAGCCGAAGGAACGCCAAATACCAACGCTAGTGCACCGAGGCCATAGGAAGCCTTGCTACGACTCCAGCCGCGCTCGTCTACCAGGTACGCTGTGGGAACTTCGAGCATTGAGATCGTGGACGTCAGAGCGGCTATCAATAGCAGCGTGAAGAAGCCCACACCAAAGAAGTAACCTCCGGGCATCTGTGAGATGATTATCGGAAAGACCTGGAACATCAGCCCGGTGTCAACTTCAAACTGTTGCGTGAATGTCTCCGATGTCAGGTGCAGAGTATCAAACAGGGTCGGGAAGATGATTATGCCGGCAAGAACGGCCACGAGAGTTGTCGAAAAGCAAACCCACCCTGCGGAAGAGACGAGATTGTCCTTCCGATCCAGATAACTCCCGTAAGTCATCATCGTTCCCATTCCGAGGCTCAAAGAGAAAAAGGCCTGTCCAACGGCATAGAAGACCACACTCGGAGTGAGGGCGGAGAGATCGGGCTTGAGATAGAACACGAGTCCGTTCTTCGCCTCAGGGAGCATTAGGGCCCTGATCGCCATCACGATGACCAGAGCAAACAGGACCGGCATGAGGATCTTGGACCAACGTTCGATTCCGCCCTTCACGCCCTTAGAGATGACGAACGAGGTAACGGCAATCGCGACTACCAAACAGATCAGGACGGCAGCCGGATTGGCTACGAAACTCCCAAACAAGGCGGCCGACTCATCCCACGAAATCTGGCTGGGGAACGCTCCGACAACTGTCTTGTAGAAGTAGCCCGTTGACCAGCCTGCTATCACAGAGTAAAAGGAGAGGATCGCCACACCGCTCAGAACACCTAGATAGCCAACGAGCTTCCAGGGAGAGCCGGGCTTGATGTGTTCGAAGGCTCCGACGGGATTCTTCTGAGCATGCCGTCCTATCGTCAACTCCACCAGCATAACGGTGAATCCGATGAAGAACACGGCGATGATGTATGTGAACACGAAGACTGCGCCACCGTTGCGGCCCGTGTAGAGAGGGAACCGCCACAGGCTGCCCAGACCGATAGCCGATCCCGATGCTGCGAAGATGAACGCTAGTTTCGAACCCCAATTTCCCCGATGGCCTTCAGAACCTTCCATCCTCAACTCCCTCCAGACTTAAAAGCGCCGAGAAATCAACATTCGGGACATGGACGAGAAGACACAATTATCCTGATGCGTGGAGTCAGTCCGTGCAGCGGTAATGGCAGGCCTACTACAAAAAGCCACGTAGGCGGTCCGGGTTTGGCCCCTCATAGGCGTTGAGGAGCGCATGCCCGAATTCCAAAGCAGTCGGAAACCGATCGTTGGGTTCTGTTGCCATGGACTGCATCAGCACGGCTTCCAACTTCTTGGGAAAGTCAGACCTGAACTTCTTGAGCGGGGTCGGCTTCCCGCGCAACCGCGCGATCATCATCTCTTGCGGCGATCGACCCTCGAATGGGAGCCGCGCAGTGAACATCTCGAACGCCACGATGCCAAGGGCATACACGTCGCTACGGGCATCGATATTCTTGCCACGAATTTGCTCGGGACTCATGAACTCGGGTGTGCCGAGGATGATTCCGGTTGCCGTCAGCTTCGCCATGCTCGGGTCTGCTTGGCGTTGCTTCGCCAATCCGAAATCCATGATAACGGCCGTATCCGACCCGTCATCTTCCCGGACGAGCATGATGTTTTCGGGCTTGAGATCGCGATGGATGATATTCTGTTGATGAGCGTAGTGTAACCCGGAACAACACTGTATGAGATACGCCATACCTTCATCTGGCATCATGTGTCCGACCTTGCCTTCGCGGTCTGACAGCAACTCGCCACGCAAGTATGGCATCACCAAATAGATGAGGCCGTCCTCCGTCTCGCCGAGGCGCAGGATGCGACAAACGTTCGGGTGCTTGAGCCGCATCGCGAGCCCTGCTTCTCGGCGTAGTCGTTGAACCGAATTGGCATCGCGACTGAGCTTGGGGCTCAGCACCTTGATGGCGAGCTGCTTTCCGGTATGGACATCGGTAGCCTCATAGACGAACGACATCCCCCCTTCACCCAACCGTCCATTCACGCGGTACCGGTTGTCCAACACCTCGTCCACCAACGTTGCTGCCCTATCCAGTGACGCGCCCGCCTTGGGGACGATCTTTCGCGCCACCGTCTTCGATCCGTCCAACTCGTCTGAGGGCGGGGCGGTAGCTACCTCCTGTCCTTCCAAATCGACGAGAGGGCTTCCATCCTTTGGACAGAAGCGCGCCTCACCCGCATACACGTTCTTGCATCTTGGGCAACGTCTGCTCATGGCCTCACCCGGTTTCGACCATCATTCTTCGCACGATAAAGCGCTTCATCCGCCTTCGCAATCAGCGACTCAGGTTCAGTGACCCCGCCCTCGACGCTCGCGGCCGCGACGCCGATGGAAACGGTAATCCTGAGCGGGTCGCCTGTCTCCGCGAAATCGTGCTCCTCAACCCGTTTTCTCAGACGTTCTGCAAATACCACCGCACCCTCCAGATCCGTGTCTGGAAGCAGGATCACGAATTCTTCCCCGCCGTATCGAGCCGCGAGGTCGACAGACCGCACTTCATCCCTCAACAGATCACCCAACTGACGTAAGACACCGTCTCCCACAATGTGCCCGTGGCTGTCATTCACATCTTTGAAGTGATCCAGATCGATCATCATCACACTGAGCTTAACACCATATCGCCTAACACGATCGAGTTCGCGCTCGAGTCGTTCCGTGAAGGCGCGCCGATTCATGCATCCGGTCAACGCGTCCACAGTAGCGAGCCAACGGTATTTCTCTTTGTCAGACTGCACCGTCTCGAGTTGATATGCCTTCTCTATCGCATTGACGGCGGTCTTAATCACCTCCTCGGCAAACGATACATCTGCTTCGGTCAACGTCACACCGTCGGCCATGGTGCGGAGGAAGAAGACCCCTGATTCAGCTCCATGGAGAGCAAACGGAATCGCGATGGCCGACTTGGTGCCCACGGTTATCCCTTCCCTGCGCCAGCGTTCCCTCACCTCGGAGTAGAGCGGGTCCACCTGTACGTCGGCAATCAATACCGGTTGGTTCGTATCGAGTGCGCGCCGGATTTCCGGGTAACCATCAAGTTGGATCTCTAAATTCCGCAGCATCGGGTTGTCCGACGCAACCATGATCAAGCCAACCTTGCCGCCGGGTTGTGGAATCACGAGCGAGCACTTTGCGATCTTCAGGACGTGCGCAACCCGCTGAGCGAGAATATGGTAGATCTCCTCCGAGTTGAGCGCATCTGTGACTTCATGGAGGATGTCCACCATTTCCGAGCGGATCGCGGCTTCTTCCGCACGCGCCTTTGCCTCGGCGGCCTTCTCTTGAGCTTCTCTGCGAGCGTCGCGTAATGCTCGGCCTGTTCTCAGATGCGCCTCTACGCGCGCGAGCAGCTCTTTGACCCTGAACGGTTTCGAGATGAAGTCTGAAGCACCTAGCCCGAGCGCCTTGACCGTTCCGTCTTCCGGGGACATCGAGGAGATCATCAAAACAGGGAGGTCACGCCACCGCTCGTCGGCTCTGATCTTCTCCAGCAGCTGTAACCCGTCCACCTTCGGCATCATGATGTCAAGCATCAGGAGGTCGGGGCGTTCCTCAACCATACGCGGCAGCAGGTCGGCACTCTCGGACACGGGGACCACCACGTGGCCGTTGTCATTGAGAATCCACGCGAGTGTCTTGAGCAGACCTTCGTCGTCGTCGACAACCAGGATTCTGGCACTCTCAGCTGTCGTCATAGGCGATCTAGGCTTCGAACTTCGCCAAATCCTCGAGGGCCTTGTCGTCAACATTACCGCCGCTGACAATTAGCACCGTCGGCCCATTGGGTTTAATAGCACCAGTGCGGATCGCAGCGGTGGTGACCGCTCCTGACGGCTCCGCCATCACCCCTGCCTCGCCTCGAAGCCAAAGCGTAGCAAAAGCAATGGCGGTTTCGGATACGGTGACCGCGTCTGCTCGTCCGCGCAGATGGTTGAAGGTAATGGTCCCGACAGAAAGCGGAAGCAGCCCGTCTGCGATGCTTTGTGTTTTCTCTAACCTAACTGGATGCCCCGCATGGAGAGCGGCACCGAATGCTGCTGCCCCCTCGGGCTCAACACCAGTGAGTTTTGTTTCCGGACGCAATGCGGACAGCGCCGTTGTCACGCCGGCGGCAAGGCCACCCCCCCCTACCGGGAACACCACATGTGCTACTTCCGGCAGTTGCTCGACAATTTCCAGCCCTGCGGTGCCCTGCCCGGCAATGATGTCGGGATGATCGAACGGCGGGATGATTGCGAGCCCCTCTGCCTCTGCTATCTCGAGGGCTTTGGCGTACCGATCCTCCGACGTCGTACCGGCGAAGACTGTTTCGCCCCCCCAGCGTTTAACACCCTCAACTTTGGTCTTTGGCGCAGTCTCCGGCATCACGACGACCGCACGAATACCCATCCGCTGAGCAGCGAAGGCGAGCGCTTGCCCGTGGTTGCCACTCGAATACGTCAATACACCGGCTTCGCGTTGCTCTGGCGACAGCCGCCGTACGGCGGTCAACGCCCCACGCATCTTGAACGCACCAGTTGCGTGTTTGTTTTCGAGCTTGAGATAGATAGGAAAACCGGTCGTCGCCTCGAGACCAGGAGCAGGCACCAACGGTGTGGCCGGAGCGACGCCAACGAGCCCCTCGGCAGCCTCTCGTATATCATCGATCGTCACCAAGGTGTCAGGCGCGTGAATTATTCCTGGCCCTCGACCGGTGCGGCGCTGGGCTCAACATCGCCTGTTTCGACGTCAGCTTCATCATCTTCCTTTACAACCCGCGCTACGTCCTTTACGACGTCCCCGGCGTCGAGGTTCATTACCTTGACACCCTGCGTGTTGCGTCCTATCACACGGATGCCGTCGACTGGAACACGAATGATAACGCCGTTACCGGTTACCATCATGAGTTCGTCGTCCGGTTGCACTTCTTTGAGAGCAACAATGTGACCGGTTCTCTCGGTGCATTTGAGCGTGATGATGCCTTTGCCTCCGCGCTTCTGTACCCGGTAGTCGGTTAACTCTGACCGCTTACCCATCCCCTTCTCACTTATAACCAGAAGCGTCGCATCGCGTCGTACCACCACCATCTCGATGACACGGTCGTCACCCTGCAGCTGTATGCCTCGTA
>JBDHHK010000251.1:0-5648 GCA_039589395.1 Gemmatimonadota bacterium | reverse complement strand
GTATCGTCGGGGTGCAGGTCCAGCACTGAGCGATACGCGCTGATCTGCTGGTCGCGGTTTCCAGTCACAACGCTGTGGTATGCGCCTATGACGAGATACCGTTCGCGGTCCGTCAGCCGCTCTCGATACTCGTACGCCTTGTTCGCGGCCGCCACTGCTCGCGAGCGTTGCTCATCCTCATTCGAGAGTATGATCGCCAGCTTGCGGTATGCCATTGCGAACATGGAATCCTCGACGATGGACTCGTCGATCAGTTGCATAGCACGCGCGTTGTCTCCCTGGTTCAAGGCCTGCAGTCCTTGTGAAAACAGGCGCAGGGCACGCAACGACCCGGTTGTGACGTTGTCCAACGGCTCGCCCCTGCGAATACTCCTCAGCGACTCTCCGAATCGTTCCCTGAGTCGTGATGAGAGACGGTCGACCGCATCGACAATGGCATCGGGACCTCGCGCATTTTCGGTCTCTGCCAATAGGACCTCTCCATCGGTCGCGATAAGCCTCGCGGATATCACCAGGCCAGCCCCGACACTGACGACCTCCCCGGCGATTACTCCTTTCAATCCGTCGCGTTCCGCTGCCTCGAGGGCTATCGCTTGTGGCACGCCTTCTGACACGTCCCGCTGCATGCGCTGAAGGGTGCGCTGTAGCTGTAACGGGTCCATGATCGACACCGCCGTGGAGCGTGACAACCCGATTCGCATCAACTCGGTGACTGTCGCACCGTGCGATGGCTCATCCGTTCGATTCTCGAAATCGGCGATTATGAGACGCTCGCGCTCCGCAATGGCTCCGCTGGAGATGAGTGTGGCGGCGGGACCCAGGCCCGCCGCTCGGGTGATCGCATACCCAGCCGTGAGAAAAGTCAATCCACCGAACGCCAATACACCACCGAGGAGCACTCGCCGCCACGTGAGCCACTGGCCGAATCCCTCCACCGCCCTAACTTCGCGCTGCCGTTCGGCAAGACTCGTCGCAACAACGAGCGGTAGGCCGAAAACAAGCAGAACGACCGCTACAGCGAAAACCCACGTCGGTAAGCCAATCTGGAAGACGAGCAAGTACACCAAAGCGATGACCGGCACCGACATGACGCCAAAAGCAGCAGCGGCTCGAATCGGAGTCAATCGAATAGTTACGCCAGCAACGGTGGGTGCTGCTGTCACAACGGTCGGGCCACTCGGCTTGAGCGCATCGGCAAATAGAGCGGCAGGATTAAATCTGTCAGCCGGGGTTTTTGCGAGCGCTCGCATCAGTGCAGCCGCGACCTCTGGCGGGACCGCCGGCCGTTTGGTTGTGATGTTGGGAGGTTCGACAGTGAGATGCTGAGCAAGCATTCTCTCGGGCGGGCCCGTAAATGGTGGCTCGCCGGCGAGCATCTCGAACAGAACGCACCCCAAGCTGTATAGGTCACTGCGACCGTCGATGTCAATTTCACCGCTGGCCTGTTCCGGGCTCATGTATGTAGGCGTGCCGATCGCCATCCCAGTCTGCGTAAGGCGGTCACCACCTGCTGCGGTAATTGCACGTGCGATACCAAAGTCGGTCACCCGAGCATGCCCACCCGCCAGAAGAATGTTCTCCGGTTTGATGTCTCGATGGACCACACCGCGACTGTGTGAATATGACAACGCGTCCGCCACCTCACGTGCTACCTGCCGCGCATCGTCGAGTGGGAGTTGTTTTTCACGGGTCAAGCGGTCGCGGAGCGATTCGCCTTCGACGTACGGCATCACGTAGTAGAGGAATCCGTCAGACTCGCCAGAATCGAAAAGCGGCAAAATGTGCGGGTGATCGAGCCCAGCGGCGATCTCGATCTCGCGGAGAAACCGTTCGGGGCCGATGGCTGCGGCAAGTTCGGGACGCAAAACCTTTACCGCCACCTTACGGTGGTGTTTCAAGTCCTCGGCGAGATAGACAAGTGCCATACCACCTGCGCCAACTTCCCGCTCAACTGCGTAGCGGTCGGAGAGGGCTGTTTTGAGGCGGTCGAAGTCGCTCATGTGAGAGATCCCGATGTGGGGCTGAGGGCTAAGGTACTCTCTACGCCGATGTCCGGCTAGAGACCCACGCCATCGTCTGACGACGCCATGGACATCTGATCTACTCAGCAGATGCTGCGCTACTCTTGCCGCGGCCCGCGAAATGCTCCAAGTTGGACAGACATATGCCTGAGGTGCGGGGGGGGGTGCTGAACGATTCAGCAAGACCTATGCGGCGGAGGGACCCTTACCATGACTCGGTCTAATCACTCTCGAGAATTCGACTTGAACCGACGGAAGTTCCTATCTCTGGCTGGCACCGGCGCTGCGTCATTGGTCGGCACGTCTCTGCTGACCCGTGACGGATGGGCACAGCCGAGGCCGCTCTCGGGCAACAACAACGTGACCATTCGGACGCACGAACATTTTGGTGACATCGAGGAGCAACTCGCTTTCCCGTCCACCTGGGAGCTCGATGTTCAGCATATGGCCGGCCACGGTCGAGCGGGGCTCAATTCGGGGCAAATCCGTGAACGGTTGAGCCAACCAATCGATACACCGCCGCTCAATGAGATCGCGGCCGGGAAGCGTACCGCAGTGATCACCTTCGACGACCTCACTCGGCCAACTCCGATCGCAGACGTTCTCCGACTGCTGGTGGAGGAATTGCGCACCGCTGGGCTCGAGGACGAGAACATCGTCTTCTTGACGTCCTACGGAACGCACCGGCCGCTGACCCATGCTGAAGCCCGCGCCAAGCTCGGCGATTGGGTCGTAGACAACTTCGTTTGGCTGAACCACAACATATGGGAGAACGTGGTTGAGGTTGGCGTGACCTCACATGGGAACAAGATCAAGGTCAACTACCACTTCAATCAGGCTGACATTCGCGTCACGGTCAGTGGCATCAAGGCACACGGCACAGCGGGGTACGGGGGTGGAGGGAAGGCGGTGCTGCCCGGAGTCGCATGGGTGGAGTCGATTGACTTCTTCCATCGGACGATCACCGGCCTCGGCACCAACCCAACGGTCGGTACGGCAAAGGTGTTCCAGAACGACGTGCGCAAGGACATGGAAGAGGCCGCGCGGTTGGCGCAGGTCGACTTCTCAGTCCAAATCGTTTACAACGAGCGCCGGGAACCGGCGGAGATCTTCGCCGGCGACATCGTGGCAGCCCATCACGCTGCCTGTCGTATGGCCAACGGGTTCTTACGTACTCCCACGGCAGAAAGCGCGGACATCGTGGTTGCCAACGCCTATCCGCAAAATCGGCAAGCGTCGAGTAGCTTGGGATGGACACGCCGCTGCCTCAAGGACGGCGGATCCGCTGTGCTGATCGCTCAGCATCCGGATGCAATGAGCACGCTGCATTACCTGGGCGAGCGCTGGAGCTACGACGGGCACCCCTATTGGGATTCATATGAAGCGGATGGGAAGCCGGTCGAACAGGCTGCCCAGCTCATCGTATTCTCGCAGTACATGCAAAAGAAAGACGTAAACCGGATTTCGGCAAAACACGTCAAACTAGCGCAGTCGTGGGACGACGTGATGCAATTGCTGGAGAGGCATCACCGGACCGAGGCGCGGGTCGCAATCTACCCCTACGCTGCCATACAGCATCATGAGGTCGATTTGACGTAGAGTGCGTCAGAGTGTGGACGCCCGTGCGTCCAAAGCTGAAGGGGTGCGGAGCGGGCAGGGGTGCCTTAATTCCCCTCCGCCGGACGCTCCTCCTCCACCAGCCGAATCTCGAATAGCGCCGGCCAGAATTTGCCGGTTACCAGGAGATTCCCCGTGCCTTCGTGGTAGGCGATGCCATTGAGCACGTCGGTGTTACGACTACGCTCCTCGCTTGGCAGTAGACCGCGCAGGTTATACCACGCCTGTACCTCTCCGGTCTTTGGGTCGATGCGTACCATGCGGTCGCTCTGATAGATGTTGGCGTACAGAACGCCGTCGATGTACTCGAGCTCGTTGAGGCTGGTCAGCGCCGACCCTTGGTCATGGACGCTAACTTCCTGAGTGACCTCGAACGTCTCTGGGTCGAGATATCGCAGATTCGCGGTACCATCGCTCATGATGAGTGAAGTACCGTCAGTGGCGAGGCCCCAGCCCTCGCCCTCATATGCGAACGAATCGACAAGTGCGAGGGTCTCGGCTTCGTACACGTACCCGACATGGCCGTGCCACGTGAGCTGATAGAGCTTGCCCCCGAGCAGCTCCAATCCCTCGCCGAATCGATCGTTCGGCAATGAGATCGCGGCCAGGACCTGGCCCGTCTCGAGGTCCACCCTGCGCACCTGCGAACGACCCAGCTGGCCAGTGCTCTCGTAGAGTTGTCCATCGACATACAAGAGTCCCTGTGTGTACGCAGTTGTGTCGTGCGGGAAACGGCGGAGCACTTCGAAATCCGATTGACCGCCACTGCCCTGGCATGCAAATGCTACGGCTGCGAACGCGCTCGTGACCGTCAATATCAATTTCCGCCACGCACTGCTTTGAGCGGGGTATCTCTTTCGACGCATGGGTATCACCTAACCATTGTGGACTCGAGTCTTCAACTGATGTCTAACGTCTTCTGCCGGCGATGCAAGAGATCTATGTACGCATCTGACACGAGTGTCGCGGTTTCGATCTCGAGCCGGTCCATCAACATTTCTACTTCTCTCACAGCAGCTTCATAGGGCTCCTGCTCATTCAATACAACCTCGAGCTCCAAAAAGTTGCCGAGGCCTTCTACTCCATCGAGGTGAATGCGAGTTCGTTCAACCCAATACACCAATCTTCTCTTACGAACACACCCTAAAACACCGAGTCTCTTCGAGAACAGATCGAGCAGCGCCGGTGCATTTGAAACCGGTGTTCGCTCGTATTGCGATTCTTTAGGCCCTACTGAATCGGGGCGCCTGTAGTATATGAGTTCACCTTCTGAATCGGAAAACTCGCGCAGTTTGAGCCGGCCAACCTCTACCTCAAAAAACGTGTCTCTCTGTGTGATTGTTTCCGGGCCGCGATCGGCCGCGTTTGCAGCCAACCGACGAGTTCGCTCCATATCGTCGACGCGGGCCTTAATCTCAACGTTTCGAGCCATGTCGACTGAGAGCCTCAGATATCTGAGGCGGTTCTGCCCGTCACTCTACTCACGAGCACAACTGTCAACACAGATAGAACCAGTGGGAGAATACTAGGATACCGCTGTCCCAACAGCTGTTCGAACACCGAGTTCGCGCCGTCTCCCACTAGCGATCGGAGCAAGTCTCCTCCGCGTACCTCACCGAGCATTGCGGCACCGCCACCGATGACTACCGCCCACATTGCACCCGTGGATGTGATGCCGAGTCGCTCGCGGAAGAAGCTGGCCAGAGTCGGCACTACGACGCCGCCCACGTAGATCGTGTAGCCGAGTAGCAGCGCGGGAATGATCCCATGTTGAAAGCCTGCGACGGTCCAGGCCACAAATCCGACAATAACTAGGCACACTCTGGTGTGTGCCAGCCGCTGAGCTTCAGAGGGAGAGCCTAGCGGAGCCAGGACGTTCAACGATAGGATCGTCGAGGCGGTCACAAGTGTCGTGTCTGCCGACGACATTATCGCGGCTAGGAATCCGGTGACGATCAGTCCACGAACGCCGAATGGTAGCAGCTGACCAATGGCTTCCGGCAGGGCTCC
>JBDHHK010000250.1:0-5697 GCA_039589395.1 Gemmatimonadota bacterium | reverse complement strand
TTAAAGGTGCCTGACCTCGCCGCGGCACCGGTGAAGGTTTCACTCTCAGCCGCGTGCAAATCCATTGCGCAGCCGAGTAGCGCCAGCAGCGCAATGGCAACTATCGACAATCTCTTCATCCTAGTTTCCGCGGGTCCCGGATGTAATTTCTAGTGAATTTGCAATTGCCGGGGTAAACGTCAACGCAGGTAGACCTGAGGGGGAACCTCGAGCAGTTGCAGGATCGTGTTCTGGATCGAGGACAGCTCTGTGACGAATTGTGTCGTTTCACCCCCTTTCGTGCTGAGTACATGGCGCTGAATGTTTTCGAACACATCAATCACCCGCCGGGTGGTGGGTGCTCGGCACGAACGTTCTTCCGGGTAGAGTGGCAACGAAGCGATTCCCTTCTCCTCCATCGCCTTGCGTAGCTCCCTCTCGAGGAGTGCTTGGATCAGCAGGGCAAAGAAGTAGATGCAGAGCAGCGCTTCGATCCGTCTGATCGTTTTCAGATAGACTGGCGCGACCTTAAAGTCGGTCTTGAATTGTGAAAACCGTTTCTCGATCAGCGGCTGTCTCTTGTAGGCCAGGAGGACCTCCACGGCTGGAAGATCGTCGTCGCATGTAACGAGCGGGAAGATGCCGTCTTGCTTCGCGCTCTCCGTCACTTTCATGTGGTCGACCTCGTACTCGAGGTCAAAGCGCTCACGAACTTTCTTGACTACGTATCGGGTGTTCTTGCCCGGGCGGCCTCGTTTCTCCTGTCGCAGTTCTTTCTCTTGATGATCGATTACCTTTACCTTGATCCAATCAGTAGCGCCGAGTCCCTCGAGTAGCTTCTCCACTGCTGCGTGTACGTTTGCCCTCTGCTTGTACCGACTTCTCGGTGAGCGAAGCCGCTGACGCAACTCTGAGAGTGCAAGCAGAGCCCGTCGGATAGTGTTGCTCCTCGACTCGGCGTCGAGTTCCTGCTTGCGTGAACTGTGAAACCAGAGCAACCGGTAGCCTTCGGCTGTCCTCGCAGGTTGATTTGCTAGGGAGAAGAAGTCGATGACCTTCCCAGAATTGTTCCCATCGAGCTTTCTGTAGACTTCGCTCCATGAGACACGTCCCGCGACCAGCAGTTCGCGGAATTCGGTGTCCTCTTTGCGGGTTTTGGGCAAGACGCTGATGAACCGTCCGCCTTTGTTGGCGATGTAGGCCATGTTCTCCTTGGTGGCGAGTTTGCTGTCGGCGATGTAGAGAAAATCGACCCTGCCGGTTAGCTCGCAGAGGAGATCCCATGTCTCGCGGTGCGTCTGGTCATCGGTCAGATTCCCGTTCCCTGTATTGAAGAACAAGGGGACGGCTCCGTCGCTGCTCACCGTGAGGATATAGAGAAGTTGCTTCAGGTCCGGTCGATGATCTTTGTTGTGTCCCCAGGTGATGGCATGAGTCCTCTGCCCTCGCTGCCTGCCTTCCTTTGCGGCTCCTTTGTACGCGCCGAAGAAAGTGATGGTGGTGGAATCGTTGTGGAGTTCGTCGAGGCTCACGCCAAACTCCTTCAAAACGTGTCGCACAACCCCAAGTACCAGAGAGGGGCGATCGGCGTCGAAGAGCCTATCGAGACAGCGCCCAACGCGGTCATCGTTGAGCGATGCCATCTGAGATGCTGAGAGTCCGAGGGCCTCAGGAGCGTGCTGTCGTGCCCATTCTCCAACTCCATACATGGGTTGGCGGGAAACCAAGAAGTTCTTCAGCAGGAGCACGATGCCACGCGTCGGTGCGATGCTACAGCGACGGTCATCGACAACGAAGTCCTTGAGAAACTCCTCGAGCTTTGCTCGTTCGATGATTCGATCGAGGATCGGTAATGCTCCTATCGTATAGGAGACCAGGGTCTGAGGCCCCGTATAGGCAACGTTCGCCGGTTGGGGTGGTCCGTTCAGATAGGCGCGCCGCAACTGTGATCTCTTCTTTCTTTTCATAATCACAGTTTCTACCTGCGCGCGGGGATAACATCAATCTCCAAGTATTTCTCCAAATCAATTATAAAAATCCCAAAAGTCGTAACTTCTGCGGCGCACGACTTACGTTTATAGTAATTTTTCTAAGTCAACATCAAAATTTTTTCAGACTTGCTCTACTACCAAGTGGATGCTACACAAACATGCGGTATGTGATTTTTCGGCGACGGAATGGTCCCACGACGCAGCGATGTTTGACCAGCCGACGAGTGAACCAAAATGAGAATGAGAGATCGGAAGGATAGAGGATGCAGCCGCCGCAGTGACCGGTCAGCACGCGCCGACCGTCAATGATCTGAACTCACAGAAGAAATTCGAGACAAAAGGGACCCGAGACCCGCGGAAAGTACGTTTCGTCAATAGCCGGCGACCTCATATCGGATTACGAACTCGGTGCCGGGAAACCGGGTCTCGGTTGTGTTGAGCACGTCGCACAGGGCGGCGGCTGCTCTTGATCGGTGGGCTGAGCTCAGCGGGGCCAGTGTGACGCGAAGGACCCCCTCCTCCGGTTCGATCGACGCGGGGCTTTGCAGTATTGTTTGCACAAGGGTGCGGCCCTCGTCTTCCGCTCTCGCGTAGTGAGGCCGGATCAGGTTCAAGAGGTCGCTCTCAATCTGGTAGGCGACCATTTTCAGCACGTTCGTCAGATGCTTGCGCTCCGTCGCCAGTTTGACCACTTCCTCTCCCTTCAAGGCCTGCGCCGCCGGTACGCGCTTCTCGAGGGCGCGACGCTTTGCTTCGAGTCTCCGCACGCGGTCCTTCGCAGCCCGAATCTGCTTGCCGAGCTTCGCGTTGGCGATCTTGAAGCCCCGCATGGTCGGTCGTTGCGTCTCGCTGTTTTTCACCGCGGCGGCGCCGTATTCTCTCTCGAGCTTGCTAAGGGCAGCACGCGCAGCTCTCAGCTTTTTATCGACGGCCCGCCGGGCAGGATTGGGGACGGATCTTGTTGGGTCTGCCGCTTCGATCTGGTAGTCGCAGAGGGCATCGATCAGGTACTCCTCGGAGAGATACTTGAAGAAGTTCTCCTGGCGCCAACGCTCGAACATTCGATAGGCGACGACGATGTCGCGAAGGTCCCATCGACTGGTAACAATGTGCGTTTGGTGGCCGTTGTCGGTGAGCCGGGTTACCTGTCGCAAGCGCAGTTTCCCTTTGAGCAGGCGAATCGGCCGATCGTCCAAGCGATACTCGACAGGGCGTCCATCGAGCTTTGCCTTGCGGAGGACAAACCGTTTCTTAGGAATGGGACGAACCCTGCCTTTGCGGTAGGTGAGGATGTGGAACTTGTTCGCGATCAGCTTCGCGAAAAGCTTTGGGCTCCACCCGCCCCGGTCGAACACGATCGTGACGCGCCGGCGACGGCCAATGAGACTTCGCACCTCCGTTAGAACCTCCGGAAGCATTTTTGTCATCGAGGCGTTCGCCTCGGCTGTTACCACGAAAAGAGGGTCGCCTCGCACGTCGTTCACCCAATAGTCGGTCGTTGCAGGGACAGCAAGACGTCGCTGAGTAACGTAGGCCTTCGGTATCTTGCGCTTGCCGTGGTAGACGCGGACGTGTCCATCGACATAAAGGAATCCGAGGGTCCGCCCACGCTCGGCGACCCGGTGTCGGGCCAGCTCGCGCCCCAACTCCGTGGCCCTTCCCTTGGTTGCGAGGCGCATGAGCTTCCTCCGCAGTGTCTTCACCTCCGGTGCACGGTCGAGTCCGAGGATTCGGCCGAGGTCACTGGGTCGGTACTCCTTCAACCATTCCGGACGCTTGATCCGCAAGAGCGCGAAAAAAACGAAGGCCACGACGGTTGTCCTCAGGCCGTAAAACGCAGGACCTATGCTGCCGTAGACCTTGGTTGCTGTTGAAAGCACGCCGCTTGAAACGAGAGGAGGAATAGCCACGAGAACGCCTGCCCGAGGCACGTCGGTGGCATTGGCGAAGAGAGGGGCGGCGTCATCGAGAAGCCCCAAGGCTGCAAGGAGCCGATCCAGGGATCGATCGAAGGGATTGGTGTCGAAGCTCTTGGGTAAGGAGGTTTCTTCTTCCTCTTCATTTGCCTTATTCTCTCTGCGTCCAGCCCCTTTGGGCACCTGGGAAACACAGTCACCTGTCTCGGCAGGAGACTCCTCCGAAGCGGGCTGCTCGTCGGAGAACACCAGCTGCTCAAGAGGCGGCTGCCAGCCAAGCTGTCGTAGCCGTTTGCGCACGGCCTTTTCGTCAATCCCCAGCTTGCGCGCGATTTGGCGGTTGCCTACTCGTTCCTTCTTCAGCCGTAGGATGGTGTTGTCCCGAGCACGATGCTTCTTACCGACAGCGCGGGTACCTGGTGGCCTTCCTCGCCCTTTTCCAAGCGCTGGAAGGCCACCGTCATCAAAGCGATCCTGGTAACGGCGCAGCGTCCGTGGCGTGTACCCGAAAGCTCTCGCCACGTCGTTTTGATGTGCATACCCGGCCTGGACGAGGGTGATCATTACATAAGCCTCGGCCATGCGGTCTTCCACCGAGTAGTGGTAGAGGACCAAGCCGTCTACGGAGACCACGCGGTAACCCCCGACGGTTCGAAAGCTGACGCGCTCGTTGACGAAAACCGTTCCGTCTTGGGGGAGGGGAACCGCGAACAGTTCTGTCTGAACGACCCTTGAGCTTGAGCCCGACATTCTCTTCACCGTGTGTCGATTGTGACCAGATCAAAGAGAGCCTTGCGAGAAAAGCAGAAAAGCGGACAGTTTTTGGTCCGCATCTATGGCACCTTGTTCGTGGGGGCGCTGGGTCCTCCCCTTTCGAGGTCGAATGCTGGGAGCCACGGACATATTCTGCTCCGCAGCGCTTGGTCCCCGCGCTGCGCTCAGAAGCGTTGAAGCAGACAACGGACAGGTCGTAAGTTCCACGAGCCAGGTTTTAAAGGTCCGCACCGTGACCAGTCGATGATGGTTCCCTGACTCTGTCACGGTGTGCGAGAGGCATCAAAGTGAAAAGTGGACAGTTTTAGGTCCGCACGCCGGGCCCACCGGCAGAGTCTGTCACCTGGGCTGGCGCCCTCCCTTGAAGCCACCAAGTGGGCATACTTTGGTCCGCAACCGAAGCCTTGCTCCAGCTCCGATCCGCTCGACAGCGTCGACGCAAGTCTCAGCTCCACCACGGCACAGCGTGCATCTGAGGCGGCTGTGCGAACGTCTGCAGTCGTTGCCAACGAGCCAGCGAAGCGAAAAGCGGACAGTTTTTGGTCCGCACATACTGGTGGCCGGCACAGTCTGTCGGCTCGCGCCGGCGGCCTCCTTACGAACGTCGAACGTAAGCGGCAAACACGTTTGGGGCCGCAATCGAAGACCGGGTTATCCGACGCGATCAGCTCGAGAGAGAAGTGTCAGAGCAACGAGCGGACCGTTTCAGCTCGGTGCCACAGCCGGATCTGAGGCGACTGAGAGGTCGACCCAGCAGACATTTTTGGACTATTGAGTCACGCGCTGCGCCGAGGGCATTTCGCCGTCGAGCGTGCCGTGCCGCTCGTTTGACTTGCAGCCCATACGTGATCGGCATGACTTACAGCTCATAGTTGATCAGATGCGACAACGCCGTCAAAAAAAGCGGACAGTTTTTGGTCCGCACCCCCGGCCCGCCGGACCGCGAGAAAGCGGGGCATGTCAGGAGATCTGAAGTTACCTAGATGAAAGGAAATTTCGAAAGGTCTGGTTTCCGGGCTGTGGCCTTTCACTATCCC
>JBDHHK010000249.1:0-6799 GCA_039589395.1 Gemmatimonadota bacterium | reverse complement strand
CGCCGTCATTCCCCGCGCTCGCGGCGAGGCGCAGCAGACGATAACTCAGGCCGAGGGGTACGCCACCGATCGTGTCAATCGCTCGAGGGGAGACGCCGCGCTGTTCACTTCGCTTCTGGCTGCCTATCGCAGGGCACCGGATGTTACTCGCAGGCGCATCTATCTCGAGACGATGGAGGCAGTTTACCCGAACGTGCGGCAGAAGATCATACTGGACGAGAGTCTCGAAGGGATCTTGCCGCTACTGCCGCTGTCCACGAACACCACCACGCCTGAGCGGGTCCCTGAAGGGGGGAGCGTTTTACATCGTCGGCGAGACCCAGCAGGCGGTGATCTTCCAATTCGGTGAACCGAGAGGCGATCCAATTATTACGCCGGGATTGAAGGTGAAAGTACCCTTCATTCAGAAGGTCACCTACTTCGACAACCGCTTCCTCGAATGGGATGGCGACCCGAATGAGGTACCGACGCGGGACAAGCGGTTTATCCACGTCGACACCTACGCCCGCTGGCGGATCATCGATCCACTCAAGTACTTCCAGCGATTGCGTAACGAGCAGGGGGCACAGTCCCGGCTCGACGACATTCTCGATGGCGAAACCCGCAACGTGATTGCCAATCACGACCTGATCGAAGCGGTGCGCAGCAGCAACCGCGAATTTGCGGTCACCGAACTGATTGCCGGAGACGCTGTGGCCGATAGCGGTGTAACCATCGAACAGGGTAGAGGGCAACTCGCTCAAGAGGTGCTGTCGGCTGCACAGGCGCGCACCGAGGATTTGGGAATCGAGATCCTCGACTTCCGATTCAAACGCCTCAACTACGTCGAAGAGGTGCGTTTGGAGGTCTATGCCCGGATGATCTCTGAGCGGAATCGGATTGCCGAACAGTTCCGTTCCGAGGGTGCCGGCGAATCTGCCCGCATCAACGGTGAGAGGGAGCGGGATCTCAGGGTGATCACGTCGGAGGCTTATCGCCAGGCTCAGGAGATCAACGGCCGGGCCGACGCCGAGGCGGCGGTTTACCGCTTCCTCAGGACCATGGAGGTGCTGAGGCAGACCTTGGACTCCGGAACGGTGATGGTGCTGAGCACTGACAGCGAATTCCTGCGCTACCTCGGCCGGTCGAGGTGACCTATCCGATCGATCAAAGTGATGGAGACAGGCTTCATTTTGAACGCACAAATACGCGTGTGAATCCTCGATCCCGCGTGGCCGCTTGGGGTTTCTCCTGTCTCACCTCCGGCCCGCGACTTGCGAAAGTGACCCGTTGAGAACGTGGTCATTGCAGCGCTCGCGCCCAGTAGTCGTGACGCATCACGTTCACTCGCAGGACGGAGAAGAAGACATGCCTGATTTCAGAAGAACCACGATGGCTAGCCGAGCGTACGACAAGGCTCATTCGATGCACTACGCGACAAAGGACTTGCATCAAGCTCTCGAGCTCTACCAGGGCGTTTTGGGTGCGTACGCGAACACGCAGGAGGCCGAGTATTCGCTTACGCAGATGCACAACATCGTGAAGGGAGTGGTACCGAAGGATGACCTCATGACCGCGCAAGTGGATCTGGCACTTGCTCGCCTCGAGCACGAGGGGTCACCTGACAACGAGCAAATCCCTCTCACTCCAGTCGCGTCGGAGCTGCCTGACTAACGGAGGGCAGCGAAGCCCCTGGAGGTAACGATCTGATGGATGCGCTGAACGACAAGATCCTCGCGGAACTCGAGCACGACCCTCAACCGTATCCGTTCGAGCAGCGTTGACTGATGATCACGCTGCGGAAGGACACGGAGCGCCGCCACGTCAAGAGTCTGAAGCACGAACGCTGGCTCACGTTCTATCCCCAAGAGCGTCCGGGTCAGTCCATCAAAAACTTTGGACCGCTCACCACTTTCAACGAAATCTTGCTCGCGCCCGGCGGCGTCTCTGCGGGCTTGCCCAGTGAGGAGGCAGAAGTCGTCACCTACGCATACAGGGGCGCGCTTGCCCAGCAGGATTCGACTGGGAACTCTGGTGTGGTCCATGCGGGCGAGTTCCAGCACATGAGTCTTGGCCGTAGAATCCTCCACAAGGAAACGAATCCGTCACCGACCGATTGGGCGCACGTCTTCCGGATGTGCCTGCGTCCCTCGGAGGTCGGGCTCGACTGTGTTCACCAGCAGAAGCGCTTCCCGTCGGCGCAACGTCACAACGTGTTGTGTGTCATTGCGTCCCCGGACGGGCGGAACGGATCGCTGCGCATCCAACAGGACGCCCTCATCTACTCGAGCGTACTCGACCCCGGGCATCACCTTATGCAGGAGCTGTTGCCGGGGCGGAGTGTATGGCTTCATGTCATCTACGGAGAGGCGACTCTGCAAGACATCGTCTTGACCCAAGGTGACGGCGTTGGCATCACGATCGAGCCCTCGGTCTCCCTTACGGCTTTGGAGAATACCGAGGTGCTGCTTGTCGATTCGGGCACGATGCCCTATCGAACCGAAGCCGAACACGAGGAGGAAAAATGCAGTTAACAATCGGCTCGAATCGCCTGCGCAATAACGATGGCGTCATCAACGTACGGGGCGACGAACAGATTGCGTTCGAGTGGGGACAGTATGATTCCGAGCTGTTGCTCACCATGGATCTCTATAACATCAGCGGATATCACATAGCGAGGCTGCGGCGGAATCAGTGGACCTTCAACGACCGCGAGCGTTTCGCCTTTACGGCGAATGCAACAGGCGTCAGTCTCGTAGATACCAAGTCGAGTCAGGTAGCCCTAGAGGCTCGCGTCGTGGGTGGGGACTCGGTCGTTGTGACCCAAGGCGTGTTCAACAGCTCTGACGGACGCCAAATCGAGATCACAATTGAGGACTGGGACGGTACGTCGGATTCACAGACCGTTACACCACCGGCTGCCGAATCCACCAACCCGCCCTTCGCAAAGCATGAGATCGCGCTGATCCGCGAGGCCGTGATGTCAAAACAGGAGACGGTGGAATGTCCCCGGTGTGGTTGTCCCCTCGCGAGGCAACGCCTAACCGGTGCGACGGAGCTCGATTCCATTTTGGTCTCCTGCATCATGTGCAGACGCAACCTCGTTGTCCGCTGTCGGTCGTGAGTGCATCCATGGTGTCCATTCGAGCCGCATTCGCAAGTCGATATGTCGTTGAGGATGGGATTGACCGCGGCGGCTCGGGATCGGTCACCCGGCGGTGAGACTGTGAATCTTAGGTAAGTCAGTGAGGGAAAAGCCGCAAACGCAGCAGTTCATCGCGCTCCAGGCCGTGATCGCTGGCCGGTTCTCGCTGGAACGGGAGATCGGACGTGGCGGATCGGCCGTGGTCTATTTGGCGCGGGACGTATCCCTCAACCGGCCAGTGGCGATCAAGCTCCTGAATCCCGACTTAGCTGCCGATCAGACTATTCGCCAGCACTTCCTGAGCGAGGCACGACTGGCTGGCCTGCTTTCTCAGCCGAATATCGTCCCCATACATGCCGTCGAGGAGCATGGGGACATCGTCTTCTTCGTCATGGGCTATGTGGAGGGCGAAACCCTCCGCCAGTGGATCAAGCGGACGGGAATGCTCGACATCGGGGAGGCGACGCGGACGCTGCGCGAGGTCGCGTGGGCGTTGGGGTATGCCCACGCCCGCGGGATCACGCATCGGGATGTGAAACCGGACAATGTAATGATCGAACGAGATGGCGGACGAGCCATCGTGACTGATTTCGGTATCGCGCGACACGCCGACGATCCGGACGGGGGCGAGATTGTCGGCACAGCCGACTACATGAGCCCTGAACAAGCGGCGGGCCAGCCCGTGGATGCCCGGAGTGACATCTACTCGCTCGGGGTAACCGCGTTCTACGCGATCACCGGCCGGCTACCGTTTCGCGCGCCCACGGAGGAGCTGGTCCTCCTGCTGCACGAGACCCAACCCGCTCCATCAGTGGTCGGGCTGCGAGCCGGCGTCTCCGGGAGGTTGGTGGAAATCGTCGATCGCTGTCTTGCCAAGGATCCGGCCGACCGCTTCGCGACCGCGGAGGAGTTCGCGGCCGCCCTCGGGGACATCGCTGGCGCGATCCGTCGGACACCTGCGGTCGTCGACGACTTTCTCCGGTTAGCGCAAAACACCAGCCGGCGCCTCATGGTGCTCGCCCCCTTGGGCGGAGTACTCGCATACTCCTTCGCGACCCTCAGTGGATTCGTCATCGGACACGTCCTACTCTTCTTTTTCGTCTCGTGGATTCTTGTGCTTGAGTTCCTGTTCCCCCCCGCTGTGCTCCTCGCGGCCGCACGAAATGTCTTGGTGCAGGGCATCAGCTATGACGAGTTCTGTGAGATCCTGAAGGTGCAGGCCGCTGAAGTCTCCGGGACCTCCACTGTACTTGGCCGACGCATCGGGCTCGTTTCCCCAAGAATGGGGCTTCTGCTCGGCGGGGGCGGACTGACGCTGGCGGTCGCCGCGTTTGTGATCGCACTGTTGTTGCGTTCAGTGCCGGAAGCGTGGCGCTTGGGACTCATGTCGCTCGGTGTGAGCGGAATGATCCTGGCTTTGGGAGCAGTGGGATGGGCCGTATCCAGCCTACTGGGCAGCCGTGTTAGTCGGTCGACGCTATTCGGCGTATGGTTGGGTCCGTTTGGTCGCCGGTTTTTCGGACTCGCCGCCATTGGCCTTGGGAGGGCCCCCGTTGCGGAGCGTCCGAGCATTCGGCGACCCGAGACGCTCCTCAGCCAAGCGGTCAGATCCGCTCTCGCCGACCTCGGTGGCCTGGAGCAACGCGAGGCAACGCTGGCGGTGATCGACGAGTTGGAGGCCGGAATCGGAGTGCTCCGGGCCGAGCGCGACGCCATCGATCTCGTGTTGGACCGGCGGGGCCACGTGACCGCAACACCGCCAGGATCCGCGCGGGCGGCGGTTGAACGGCCGATTGGTGCAGCGCGCATCGGCGTGGACGATGCGCGACTCGCGGTCAATAGACAGATCGAAATGGCAATCGCCGCATTCGAGGCGATTCGCCTCGACCTGCTGCGGATTCGTTCCGGTGTTGGGTCTCACGACGACCTGAAATCGGATCTGGAGACGGCACGCGGGATAGCTGCGCCCGGACTGGCCCGGCCGAGGCTCTCCGCGGGGATACCAATCACCCGGTAGTCTGAACTACGCCGGGTTAACTGTACGAAACAACCAAGGAGGTTGTGAGAATGTCGGAAAATCGGATAAAGGTTGCGCCCAAAACAGTTGCGTATGCTGATGACGAGAAACACAAGCTGGTTGTGGAGTTCGCCATTCCAGGAGCGCCAACGGACACCATCGATCTGAAGATCCTGCCAGACAGCATCCACTTGACAGCACCGGCAAGGGACATCGAGTATGTCTTAGCACAGGCTTTGGCTTGGCCGGTGAAACCTGACAAGGCCGAAGCGATCTACGCGCACGGCATGCTCCGCGTTGACGTGCCGTTCAAGGATCCAATGGAAGATGCCGTGAAGGTCTCCATCAAAGCAGGGGGCCCGAAAACCAAGACCAAAAAAATCGCAGCATGATAGCGCGTTGACTTGAAAGCGTCTCTTCTCGTCGGACCGGCCCACCGTATACTCACCGAGGGAAGCCGATCATACGGCTGTCCGGTCACAGATATGGCGATGCCAGCCTCGCGATACCGTCACGCAGTCGAGTTGGGAAACCGCGTCTAGCAACGTCTGCCCGCGTGACCGGGCGGCCATGTGCGACCTTGTCGTCGGCCAGGCGAGCCAGGTCGCCGGCGAGGTCCCGGTCGTAGCACTCGAGATTGAACTCGAAGTTCAGGCGAAAGCTCCTCGGATCCCAGTTGGCTGAACCGACCAAGGACCAAACATCGTCCACGATCAGCAGTTATGAGTGATCGAACGGGCTTGGGGACATGAAGAACCGACACCCACGCTCCAGCATCAGCGGGAGCTGCGCCGTGGCCGCAAATGCTCCGCGTGAAGTAGCCAGCCGACATTCGCGCGACCAGCAGCAAACGTAGATCGTTCTGGTCCAGAATATGCTCTGACGTACGCGAGAGTACAAAACCCAAGATCTCATCAAGCAGGCTCATGGTGCGGAGCCAAAGGGCTACGTTGACGGAGTTGCTCATTCAGCACGGCGAAGCCTCGAGACTTGACGGTCCCATGAGTTACCGTTGCTTTCACTCGTACGTGACAGCCACGCCGACCGAATAGCGAATAGGAAGGTGAAGAACCATGGAAGGACTGTCTGCACTCAACTGGCTACTGCCGGCGCTAGCTCTCGTAGGTGTCATCGGCATTGCGGCGGTGATGTCGTTCATTCCGGTACGCCTCTGGATCGAGGCTCGATTCTCGGGCGTGCCGCTTGGAATCGGAAGCCTGATCGGCATGCGCCTGCGGAAGGTGAGTCCACCGGGCATTGTTCGCCCTTTGATCGCCGCGACCAAGGCGGGGCTCCATCTGAGCGTCAACGACCTGGAAGCGCACCACTTGGCCGGCGGGAGCGTACAACGCGTCACGCATGCCCTCATCTCTGCCGACAAAGCGGGAATCGAGCTTACGTTTCCAACGGCGGCGGCGATCGACCTGGCAGGACGTGACGTGGATGAAGCGGTGCAGGTATCGGTCAATCCCAAGGTCATTCAGACGCCGAGAGTTGCCGCGATGGCCAAAGACGGGATTCAGCTGATTGCCATCGCGCGGGTAACGCTGCGCGCCAACATCCACCGCCTCGTTGGAGGCGCGGGCGAAGAGACAATCCTCGCTCGCGTTGGTGAGGGGATCGTTTCCACCATCGGCTCGTCGAATTCCCACAAGACC
>JBDHHK010000248.1:0-5782 GCA_039589395.1 Gemmatimonadota bacterium | reverse complement strand
ATGGCTGTCTACCGTACCCGGGCTGTTTATCATGATATCGGTATTGGGGTTCAACCTATTCGGTGACGGTCTCAGGGATTTGTTGGACCCCAAGGGTCGAACCAAACGCTCAACCGTTCAACAACGATAGAGAGATTCGATGTTACGCTTTCCTGTTGCGACAATGGCCAACGGTACAGAGATCGCGCTCGTTTTGCATGAATTGCACGGCAAGAACGGTGATGGACCAACCGTCGGTATCTGCGCCGCCATTCACGGCAACGAACCCACCGGAACAGAGATCGTGCTCGAGGTGGCTCGCCTCTTCAGTAGCGGCGACTTCCAAGGAAGGCTGCTACTGCTGCCGGTCGCCAACCCGCTGGCGTTCGAGGCAAACAGCCGCAACACTCCGCTCGACGACGTGAACCTGAACCGGGTGTTCCCCGGCAACCCGAACGGCTGGTTTACGGACCAGTTAGCCAGAGTAATCACGGACCAGTTTTTGACTCAGATCGAAGTATTTATCGACTTACACGCTGGCGGCGATCGCCCGACTGTTGACTACGTCTACATTCGGAACGCGGAGGACCTTTCGCGCGCCTTTGGATCGCCGGTGCTGTATCGGGCCGACCCTGCAAAGATCGGCACTGTCTTCGACGGCACCTCAGTGACGATCACCGAAGCACGGGGGGTGCCGTCTGTCACGATAGAGTTGGGCGGCGGTGTGGTCGATCAGGCGCCGTACGTGGCCCGCGGAGTCCAGGGTGTGAAAAACATCCTTGCGACCCTGAACATGATCGAGGAACCGCCTGCGCCTCCGCGCAAGCAGACTATCGTCAATGGCATCAAGACGATCAGGCCCACGCAGGGAGGGTTCCTGGAATCCGCCGAGAAAGACCTCGGCATGACAGTTGAAGCGGACGCGGTATTGGGAAGAGTAGTGAGCCCATACAGCTTCGAGGTTCTAGAGGAAATCCGTAACCCGGTTCCCGAAGGCGTTCTGCTCCTGTCACACTTAACGAGGAACGTGGTGCATCCGGGCGACTACGGCTATATGGTTGGGAGCCCGGAGTGAGGATCTGCGAGTGGACTCGCGGCCGTGCCATAGTTGCTTCAGTGACAGTCTCCTGCGCCGAGCCGCGGCTTTAGCCGCGGGCAGCTACACTCCAACCCCTCCCGCCTGCAGCACGCCCTGGAAGTTGCGCTCGACCTGAGCCGATAATTCGCCGCGCGACATTCCCCTAGCCTCAGCCACCGCCTCCTCCACCTGCTCGATCAATTCCGGGAACCCGACTTCTCCTTCCATCCAATCCCAAGCACCAGGATTGTCTGTCTCTGTGAGTATTCGGTCAAATGGGAGCCTGGCGGCAAGAGACTGTATGAGTTCAGAACGCAGCACCTCAACACCCACAGTGAAGTATGCACCTAGGCCCAAGTACTCGTCCACGAGATCGAGTGGACCCGAGTACCAGTGTACTATAACGGCCGGCAGCGTTCGCGTTGTCAGAGTTTCCAGAACCGCCGACTCCGCACCTTTCGTATGCACGTTGATCAGCCGCCCGTTCTGCTCCGCCGCGTCCAGGAAGAACTCGAAGACGGTGCGCTGTGCAGCAAAGAACGACTCATCTCTCACAAAATGAAAGTCCAACCCAATCTCCCCGTAAACACTCGCCTCCTCGAGAGTTGCTTCCAAGACGGAGAGATCTGAGGCGAACCGATGCGCTTCCCACGGGTGCACCCCGAAGGCTGGCAGGATCAGTGGATCTGCCTCGGCGATGCGCCGAGTCTCATTGAACGAGTCGACATCCATCGAGACGGCCAGCGTAAAGATTGACTTTGCTCGGATTTGCCGCAGTGCTTTGGGCAGCTGCTCGCCGTACTTGTCGAGATGAACGTGTGCGTCGATCATGTATCCTCGTTCGGTTGCCGTTCGCCGGTGCCGCTGCGTTCAAACCGCGCATACATAAACTGCTGTTTCGCACCCGATGGTGTTCGATGATCCTCGATCACACTCTCTCGGATAGCGAAAACACTTCCCAACTCGGCGGCCAGAGCTTCGGCGCTGTACCTCTGTACGGGCAGACCACTGCATTTCTCCGGGCCATCGGGTCCAAACGTTCCGATAATCACATGTCCGCCATGAACGACGGCGCTCTCGAGCACCTGGCGATAGTGCTTCCGATCGTCTGCGTCCACGAGGAAGTGAAACACCGCGCGGTCGTGCCAGAGACCCCATTCAGCATTCGTCTGGTACCGCGTGACGTCACTCACAACCCACTGCACGACATCCGCGCGGGCGCCAAGTCGCTCTTTGGCCCTGGCCATTCCGCCTTCTGTTATGTCCAACACCGCAAGCTGAGAGTACCCAAGGTCGAGTAGGTTGTCGACCAGGCGTGAAGCTCCGCCACCAACATCAATCAAACGCGCAGTTGTTGACAGGCCGGTATTCTGGATGAGACGCAGGGAAGTCTCCGGCATCGTCTGAAACCAGCTAACCTGATCCTCAGCCTTTGAATCGTGGACTTGTCGCCAATGGTCCTCGTTGCTCATTCGGCGCACCCTCCTACGTCATTTCCTTATCACAAGGGTAGTACGGTCCCAATACCCTGTTTCACGGCTTCTCGGTAAATCAGAATAGCCGTTGCCATATCGTCGAGGGCGAGACCGAGGTTCATGCTCATGGTACGTTCGTGTTCAGTCTCCCGCCCCGGCTTTTGACCAGCGGCTATCTCGCCGAGATCGGCAAAGGGCGTCGGCGTATCCTGGAAGTACCCGACACCGCGATAGTACTCCAACTGACTCAGGTCATCGGTTGCCAGCTTGTTCACCTGTCTGAGCGCGTCACCCTGCCAATAGGAATCAAAATCGACGGGGCTAGCAAAGGAGCCTTCCGACAGCCAGTCGGGCTCTATCAGGGGATCGGGGTTTTTCAAGATCGGACCGCTCGTGACCACCAGATCCAGGCCGGACACGGCGTCCTTGAGATCGGTCACGACCTCGATGTCCAGCTGCAATCTGTCCGACATTTCAGCGGCATAACTCTCTGCCACCTCAGGGTAGAGATCGTAGGCCTTCACGGTCTTTATGTCGAACAAGCACGACAATGCCTCCAGGTTGCTTCTGCCCTGAACACCGCACGCGACAATTCCGACGCTGGAGCTGTGTTTGCGTGCCAGGTACTTCGCCGCCACGGCGGTTGCGGCTCCCGTACGCTGACCGGTGATCCATGTCGCATCCATCACGGCGAGCGGAATACCTGTGTCGGGATCGTTCAGAACCAGGAGGCCGCTGATGTAAGGAAGCCCCTTTCCGGGGTTCTCCGGATAACCCGATACCCACTTCAACCCCGCCGATTCCAGGCTCGGTATGTATGCGGGCATTGCGTGTATGAAGGCGTCCTTGCGCGTGTGTATTCCGGGCTTGGGCGGCATCTCGACTCGGCCTTCACCCTTCTCCACGAACATCCTGTCTAGGGCCTCGACGATCTCCGCCATCGGCAGGCCGACTTCCTCGACATCTTTCCTACTGAGATACAGGAACGTATCTGCGTTCATTCGAATTCTCCGTTCTGGAAACCAACTGGCAGAATTTCTGAGGTTCGTTCTCAGACCTTGTCGCAAACATAAAGATGCACACTTCCGGATCCGCCGATAGCCACGTCTTGGTAGGCGAACCCGTGGTCTTTCAACACTGAATCGACGTCGCGGATGATGTCACCTGCGCGCTGCCAGCATCGCGTGAGCATCATCCCGATGCGGTTCCGATCCACTGGGAAATTGATGTCTATCAGCACCAATCGCCCACCGGCCTTCAGCACCCGTCGCTTCTCGGCCATTGCTCGCTCGGCACTCGGATATCCGCTGAAAGCCATTGTGTTCACGACTGTATCGAAGCAACCGCTCCTGTACGGAAGGTCCAATACCGACCCCTGTTGGAGCAACGCCGAAACTCCCGTTCGCTTCAAATTCTTGCGCGCAACCGCAACCATCCGGGCGTTTAAGTCGATTCCGTGCACATCGTACAGACTGGGGTATCTCGTCAGCAGGTATCCGGTGCCGAACGACACCTCCAAAACCCGGCGTCCTTTGATGTGAGGCAGAGCCGCCTCCAGCCAAGTTTTCCAAAACGGGAGCAGCCTCACCGCAAGGTCATACGCGCCCGCTATCCGAGTGTACGTTTTGTCGAACCGTTGCGCGAACTCCTTAGCATCGGCGGGTTCCTCCGAGAATAACGGCTCAGTCATAAAGGCTGGAGGCGCTCGAACGATTCACAGACCTTACACACTCTCGACAAAGTGCAACTCGCCGTCGATAACTCCGGAAACCTCACCGGCCTGCGCTGCTCCCGGACTACTCACAAACTCGCGAGCCTTGTCCGTGTCTAACACGTCAAACAAAAAGAAGATGTTGTTCGGATCCTCGATATCGCGCCACATCGACGTGAGTCGAAGACCGGTCTCTTGGTGTGCTTCTGCGTGAGAATCGAAGACGGCTCTCCACCGCGCGTAGTCCACTACGCGATTGCGACAAATCAATTGGGTCATAGTATCCTCTACCGAATGTCAGAAGACTTCTCATCCAAAGCTATCTGACGTTGGATCCCAGAACTCACCCTCCAGGCTCAGGTTCGCAAAGATCTCGCTCATCTCGTCCGGCTTAGGCCGCCGAGATTCCTCTGACAGCCTGGTCGAATACCAGGTGACTGAGAGGTTCCACAGCTGGTCGATGGTCACGATAGATCGAACGGGACTTCCTTGCGCGGCGCACCACTCACGAACTCGTTCTTCCGACCGGAAGAAGAGCATGGTCTCTCACGTGAAGACGATGTCGTCCCACCATTTGGCCGCAGGCACGAGGCAGTGGAACAGCCAGTCAGAAGGAGCGGGGCCGTCCGCGCTCACCTCCAGGCGAAACGGCTCGCCCGACTGCTCGCACCGGGAAAAAACCGTACCCGGCTTACGGAGTGCCGCAATGATCCCGAGCGAATCCCAGGCGCAGTTGGCGAAGTACCGACAGCCATCGGATTCCACGACATGTTGTGTCGGTATTCCCGAAAACGGGGGAGCCATACGGATCGATGAGGCGCCCTCCAGCACGAGCATCCGTTTTTCTCACAACTCTCTGTATGCCGCGGTCACGCTTGCCTCATCCGAGTCGATACTAACTGCTATCTCACTCGGCGTCGGCCCCTGCCCTGTCTCGGCGAAGTGCCTGTACACGGCCAACTTCACATTGGTTAGGTAGTCCATCGATCTCTAGTCCTCCGGTCGTTCTCCGGCTGGCGCCATCTTGACGATTCTAGGTTGGAACCGCGCCAGGCGATCGACGAGGTCTGTCTGGGCATCCATCACTTCGTCGATGTCTTTGTAAACCATCGGGGCTTCATCTAGTCCGGCCGATAACAGCGTTACGCGAGCCTCCTCGAGACGTTTGTTCACGCTCGGCCAATCGAACGTCTTCTTCGCCTTTGTCCTGCTCATTACGCGGCCCGCACCGTGCGATGCCGAATTGAGCGAGTCGGCGTTCCCCTTGCCCCGCACGATGTAGGTGGGAGAAGCCATCGACCCCGGAACGATACCGAGCGTACCGCTGCTCGCAGGCGTCGCCCCTTTGCGATGCACGATCACGGTCTCGCCAGCGTGCTCTTCCTTCCAAGCGAAGTTGTGGTGGTTCTCCAAGTCGAGCAGCACGCGCGCGCCCAGGTGCTCCGTCATGTGGCGATGAATGCAGGCATGGTTGGCTGCCGCGTACCTGCCCATCAATTCCATTGCCTTCCAATACTCAACACCGGCGTCGGAATCCAG
>JBDHHK010000247.1:0-5782 GCA_039589395.1 Gemmatimonadota bacterium | reverse complement strand
CTGATCGGAATGACGCCACGCTCCGGAGGAACCTACGCCCTGGTACGAAATGCCTACGGGCCGTTCCCCGGATTCGTCATTGGCTGGGTCGACTGGTTGTGCTTTGTCGGCGACATAGCCTTGAAGGCAGTCGTGGTCACTGAATTTGCCGCAATTTTGTATCCAGCAGCGCGTCTATGGCAAACATCGCTGGCAATCATAGTGTCCTCGGTGTTTGCCGTGCTGCAATTACGGGGCATCGCCCTGGGCGCGAAAATCCAGCAGGTCGCTGCTGCCGCCTTGGCACTGATCATTATTGGTTTCACAGTGGCGCTGGTATTCGCAGCGTCGGCGGAGAGCAGTAGTACGGCTTCTGTTCCCATCGCGGCTACCGGACTCGGCGGCTGGAGCCTCGTGTTCGCATCCATTTTTTATACTTACGATGGCTGGGATTATCCCGCCTATTTCGGTGGTGAAATAAAAGGTGGCGGTGGAGCTGTGGCGCGCTCCTTGATCAAAGGAGTGGTGATTCTTTGTTTCCTCTATGTCTTCCTGGTCGCGGCCTTGGCCTGGAAGGTGCCCCTGGCCAGCCTGGCTGGCACGGAATTGGCCTTGGCCAGCGCTCTGGAGATGGTAATCTCCCCGCTCGCTGCAACCGTAGTGGTGGTTGTGGCGATAGTCATGTTGCTGGCCCACCAGAACCTCATGTACATGAGCACGCCCCGAATTCTCCAGGCACTGGCGGTCGATGGCCTGGCCGTCAGGCGCGCTGGGAAGATCTCAAAAGGTGGCAATCCGATGTTTGCGGTGCTGCTGAGCTGGGGCTTTTCAGTCTTCCTGATTTTGATCGGCGGATTTCATTTCCTGCTGCACCTTCTCATGTTTTTCGTCCTGTTCATAACTGTAGTGTTGATCGCCGGAGTCCTCATCCTGCGTGCGCGCCGGCCGGACGCTGACCGCCCCTACCGGGCCTGGGGTCACCCCTGGAGCACATATACATGTCTTATCGGTTGTATCCTCCTGGCCCTGTTCGAGGCAGTTGCACAAATCCAAACTGGTGTCTACGCTGCGATTTTTGTGGCGATATCGTGGCCGGTGTACCGATACCTCGTGCGCTCCGAATCGAACTGACCCAGGACGACCAGTTCCCATCTGATTGGTTGGTCATATGAGAACAGAGTTGATGGAATCATTGGATGGGTCCAAAAACATGCCCCTGTGGCTGGACCGATCCGACCGACCCGAAACGGCGGCGTCTCTTTCTGTGAGAGTTGAGACTGAGCTGGCAATCGTGGGTGCCGGTTTTACCGGCCTATGGGCTGCGCTTCTTGCCAAGGAGGCTCAGCCGGACCTCGATGTGGTTTTGATAGAAGCAGGTTCGGTGGGAGAAGGAGCCTCGGGTCGTACCGGCGGATGTGTCAGTTCGACGCTGACTCACTATCAGAGTAGCCGTGATCTGGGTCTTCCGGAGGGTGAGCCGGAGATGTCGACGCTCGGTCGGGAAAACGCCGAAGGCTTTTTGGATGACCTGAAACGCTATCGGATGCAGGTGGACTATGAACCCACAGGCTATTTGCATGTAGCGGTCCAGGAAGATCAAATACGGGCGCTTCAGGCCTTGTATGAGGCCGACAAAAAGAGGGGAACGGCTTCGGTATTGCTTGATCGGGAAGCGGTGCAGAAGGTGGTGGCGTCTCCCGCCTTCCTGGCCGGGCACTTCGATCAGCAGACACGCATGGGCATACTGCATCCCGGCAAGCTCGTTGATGGTCTTCGAGAGGCAGCATGCAAGCGCGGCGTCAGCCTTTACGAAAACAGCCCGCTGACTCAATTGAAAGCCGCGGACTCCGGATCAGATATCTTGCTGACTTCGGCGCGGGGACAGGTCCGCGCCAGGAAGGTGTTTCTTGCCACCCATGCCTATCCCAGCCTCGTGCCGCGAACGCGACGTTCTCTGATAGCACCCATCTGGGAGTACGCCCTTGCCACGGAACCTCTGAGTGAAGCGCAGATGGCTTCTATTGCTTGGTCAGGACGACAATGCATATCAGGTCTGGAGATTTTTCATCATTACTGTCGCCTGACCTCTGAAAATCGGATCATGATTGGAGGTGGTCTTCCTGACTATTTCTTGAGTAATTCAGGGAGATTCGTCGACCAGGATGATCCTGCAAGGTTTGAAGGCATTGCGTCGTATTTTTTCACCGTCTTTCCTCAACTGAAGGGCCTGAGATTCTCTCATCGCTGGAGTGGTCCCATCGGGGCTTCCAGAGACCATTCCATGCATTTCGGACAGGCGATGAATGATCGTGTGGTTTGGGTCCAGGGCTATTCCGGACAAGGCGTCACGCCGTGTCGATTCGGTGCCCGTGCCGGCCTGGCGCTCCTGGGTATCGGTGAAACGGAGCTCGCACGCCTGGCGTTCGTTAAGAGGAGGCCAGAGCGCTGGCCTCCCCGTCTTCTGCGATGGCTTGGAGCGAACATCACTTTTTCCGCTCTGGACAAAGCGGACCGAAATCAAGGCAAGAAAGGGCTTTGGCTGAAGATCCTGGACCGGACAGGTTTCGGTATCAAGATTTAGTTAGCGAATCCTCATACTTTTTGATGATCGCGTCGCCCTTTTCGAGGAGGCCATCTGCCAACGGCTCGACCTCATGCTTTTCCAGGATGCTCCTCACGATCTTATTGGCTTCGGCGCGCAATTCCTCCCGGTCCAGACTCAGAAAATCGAGCTTTTCGTCGTCCCAGAAAACAAGCTCACCTCGGAGGAATTTGAGGGTGTGAGGATGAGTCAGGAAGTGATTTCCATGCCCGACTTCTTTGACAGCGTCCAAACCTATCTTCTCTTCTGACAGCTCTACTTCATGTATGAAGTTTTTGCAGCACTCCCACATATATGAATCAACCATGAGTTGTTCATAGGAGATTCCCTTGGCGGAATCAACACTCCCCATGCCGGTCACGATGTCCGATCCGCCCATGATTCCCGTGAGTTGATTCATAGGCGTCATGCCTCCGGCCACACTGGCTTCCAGGTTGTCACCCCATCCAGCATCAGCAACAAGAGACGGCAATCTGTAGTGTTGGGCCATTTGCGCCAGCCCAATGCTCAAGAACCCCTTTTCAACGGAGCTGTAGTTGATGGAGGCCGTTGTCATGTTCATTGGTCCGGACTCGGAAGAATAAACATGGGGTGCGCCAGGAGCAGCCATCTGCGAAATCACAATGCTTCCCAGGTTCTCGGTGTTGGCATTTACCAGCATTCCAGCCACCGGAAGGGGAGCAGATGCGCCACCATTTGTCATGGACATGGAAACAACCGGTATTCCCGCTTTTGCCAGCTCGACCTGCGCTTCAACGGATCCTTGCTCATAATTCAATGGTGCAATCGGGCATACAATGACAGAAAAGAGAGGACGTGCCTTCAGCTCCTCTTTTCCTCCTGCGATAAGAGCTGCCAGCTCGATCTGCACTCTCGCATCTTCAGCGCTTTGTGCTGTAACGCCCTGAACGTGCTTGGTGGTGTTCAGCATGGTCACCCACAGCTCGTGGGGTCCGTGGGCAAGGGGCGTAACATCGGAAGCGGTCAACGCCGTCCACTGAAAATCGAGAGAATCAACTGCATCTGCCAGGCGGGTGAAGGCGGCAATATCGGCTCTCGTGGAGTCACGATACTCTCCGGTCTCATAGTCCTTGATGAATGTTGCTAGGCCGCTGCTAGTCATCCATGGAAGCGCATGGGTAGGTACGTGCAGATCGCGCTGAGGATCACGGCCGCAGAGTGAGAAGTCGTTGGGACAGCTTTCAAGAGCCTGGTTCACCATCTTTTCGGGAATGCGAGCGACCATTGCGTCGTAGTCCACACTGGCTCCGTTCTTCTCGAGCATGTGAAGAACAGGTTCGCTGCCGACCTTGATGCCCATATCCTGCAGGCTCTCTATGCCTGCGGCGTGAATCAGGTCGATCTCGTTCTGGTCCAGAAAGACTGTCCGTGTGTGGGCCATCGTTTTGTCTCCAAGAAATCCAGCGGTGTCTATCGTTCGCGTTTGAAGGGGAGTCCCTCCGGAGGATCGGCGTCCATCTCTCTGGCGTATCTGTGACCCGAATACACAGAGGTCGCAATCGTTCCCGGCGCCAGACAGTCACCGATTCTGTCGATGTGGATCTCGTCCCGGAGTGAGTGGTACAGATCGTCGTAGGGTTCGCGGGCGGTCACGAGGACCACAGCGGACGCAGGGATCTCCTCTTTTCGACCGGTGTAGATGCATTCGGCAACAACACCACCCGACTGGATTTCAGAGAGTGCTGTGCCAGTCCTGAGGTGGATTCCGAGGGTGAGGATGCGCTCCTGAATGCGATGCTGCTCCTCGGTATGTCTTGTCCAGGTCGACACTTCATTTGCAGGTGTGACCAGCGTGACCTCCAGGCCATCTCCACGCAGCTTTTCAGCGATCACCCCGCCGATGTAGTAATAATCGTCGTCGTACAAGACTACGGGGCCTTCAGGAATCGCCCCGCCAAAAATGTCGTCCGGGGTCATTACCATTGGTTCCTGCCACCCGGGAATCGCCCGGTCATCCCAGCGCCCGATGCCGTCACGCCTCCACTTCGCTCCGGTCGCAATGACCGTCCGATCAGCCGCAAACTTGAGGATCTGCTCCTTGTCCACTTCACTGTCGAGGTAGTACTCGACGTTCCCGAGCTTCGAGATCTGGTTGAGACGCCACTCCAGCACTCGAATCCACTCGCGTAGCCCCGGTAACTCCGATTCGAGCATCACGCGCCCGCCGAGCTCATGGCGCGCTTCGGCCAACGTGACGGCGTAGCCGCGCTTGCCGAGGGCAACCGCAGCCTCGAGGCCGGCTGGTCCCCCCCCTACGATCAGCACGCTCGAATCCGACCCCTTGGGCGGGATGTACTCGGGATGCCATCCCTTCCGCCATTCCTCTCCAATGGTGGGGTTTTGTGTGCAGGTGAGCGGGGTGCCGGTCTGATCGCCCACGTAGCAGATGTTGCAGCCGATACACTCGCGAATCTCGTCTATGCGACCCTCGTCGATCTTTTTCGGAAGGAAGGGATCGGCAATGGATGGTCGCGCGGCCCCAACCAGGTCGACGACGCCCTGTTGCACCAGCCGCACCATGGTGTCGGGTGATGTGAAGCGACCCACGCTAACCACCGGCTTTGTGGTGACGCTCTTCACCCACGACATCGCGTCTTCCAGCGCGGCTTCCTGCACGAACCTCGAGGTTCCCATCTCGTATGTGTAGTTGTGGGCCACGATGTCCCACATGTCCGGCAGCTCGCTCAGAAGCTCGATCACCTCGCGAGGTTCAGGGTTCTCCGGAGCATGTTCAGATGCTCCGAAACTCGCCGAGAATCTGACGGAGACAGCGCAGGTATCGCCCACGGCCTCCTTTGTCTCCATTATCAACTCCTTCAGGAGCCTTGCGCGATTCTCCAGCGAACCTCCGTACTCATCCGTTCGCTGGTTCGATGGCAGCAGGAATTGAACTATCAGATACCAGTGCGCCGCGTAAATGTTGATGATGTCGTACCCCGCCCGCTTGGCTCGAATCGCGGCGTCGCGATGCCATTTCCTCACGTTGCGGATGTCCTGCTTGTCCATGACTTTCGTCTGCACGGGATCCCGGCTGATCCCAGCGGGGATGCTCCAAGGACCGAGGGGTACTTCCCTGGTGTAGAAGTTCTTGCTTCCGGCCCCACTGGCCCAAAGCTCGACAGCCGCCAGCGACCCGTGCTCGTGCACTTGATCCACCATCATGGCCATGGCGGAAACATC
>JBDHHK010000246.1:0-5799 GCA_039589395.1 Gemmatimonadota bacterium | reverse complement strand
GCAACCGCTTGCCGCGCACTAGGTTTCTCGCGATCCCCGGCGGCAACGCCTCCACCTCGTGGCGATGGGTGGCAAAGAACTCGACAAAAATTTGCCGCTCAGCGACTGAAAACCCGACCGACTGTTGCACGCGCACTTCGGTCTCCTTGTGCCTTCCCCTACCTCGCTGCGCTTGAAGATCCGACGTGTAAATGAAGCCCGCGAAGATCGCGAGCGCAGATACCATTGTAGAGCGCATCATGATAGACCTCTCTTTCAAACGTCGCCTACTGGCTGATAGAGAGATACAGCGTGGAGTGGTTAAAGACCGTGACTGATGTCACAACTGCCGAAACGGTACTGTCAACTTGACGCTGATGCTCGCACCGAAAGAATCAAGAGTAGTGAGCTTTCACTCGGATTTTCGGCACCGTTCGATCCATCGGAGCTGGTGGTATGGCGACTGTCTACCCCGTCGAAGACCTGAAGCGCGGGCGTTTGAATGAGAATTGCCACGAAACAGGTTGAATCTGGAGAATCAGCTTTTCATTGATGATGCCCTGACGATCGCCACCCGGGGCGCACACGTTAGGGTCAGCGGTCAGAGCGTCTCGAAGTCTCCCGGCCACTATTCGTATCGCAACGCGTGGTATTGTCAACTTGAGCTGATTCTTGCCCGTCTTGACGTATCGTTCAGGCAGAAAACGACCGTATATGGGGCTTTCCTGGCTTAAGAATCATCCATTTTCATGTGAATCTCGCTCAAGTTGACAGTACCAGTGAGTGTTGTCTCGCCCTCATTCTCAATAGCCAGCGCCACTCCGAGTTGCGTTCGACACGAGCGTCTTCGATTGGCTCACGCGATTCGACTCGATCGACAATGGAAAGAGCACAAGCCTCGATCTGCGCGTTGGTCATTGCGCGCGGTTGCCTTTCTACTCCCTCACGGTAGAGCACATGGTGCAGAATGCGGCAAAATGATCTCGGCGTTCAGTTGAATGCCCTAGAACTGCCCTAGAACGGACGTTCAGAGATGAGAAAATCGTGCAAACCTGAGTGCCGGAGCTCCGCACCTGTGAGGTGCGCTAAGTTACACAATAACAAAACATTAAGTGACGTTCGCACGATCTACATTTTGGACGGTTTTCGGCGGCATTCCGTGCCCTCGGTGAACTCAAAATCCCGCGCGTGTTCTGAACACCCACGGGATTTTTTGTCCCGCCATTATCCTGGCAAGGGCTGAGCGTTAGGGTGTTCAATCCTGCGTCATACGCGCGCTCCGGCTGCGCCTGTCTGCAGGTGCAGTAGTGGGCACGCGCCGACCCAGCGCGCGCCTTGACCGCACCATGTCTGTTCCCAGAGGCCGCCGTCCATCCGCAACCGCATTCCACCACGGCTGTGCTTCTCTCAGTACACCGATCGGATCCAGGCAGGGTGACTGATCAGCTCAGGCGGAAACAGGTATCCGTGGTACTGACTCACTTTGCTGTTCATCGCCAAAGTCTGGCAGATACCAGCTCAACTTGACAATACCGACTGAACCTCAAAGTTACGCCGCAGCAACTCGGCCCAACCGGACGTCGCTCTCGACCTCACGTAGATTACGTCGGTACCGGCCACTAGCTTGGGTCACGGCACTGCACAATTGCGGCAGCCCCCGCCCGAGCGTCAACTGCTTCTTTTCAACCGTGGAGGACGAGGAATGACCATACGCGAGATCACGCTGGAAGAACTCGACACCCGGCAGTTCATCGACGACCAGGTCAAATCCATCCAAGCAGCGGTTGGGGACGAGATTGTCATCAACGCGCTTTCGGGCGGCGTCGACTCGTCGGTGGTCGCGTTGCTGGGACACAAAGCGCTGGGAGTGCGGCTCAAGAACTACTTCGTCGAGAACGGCCTCATGCGGGAAGGGGAGCCACAGCGCATCGTGTCGCTTTTTGCGGACCTGGGTGTCACCGTCGAAATCATTGACGCCAAGGAGAAGTTCTTCGCGGGACTCGCCGGTGTTGTTGACCCGGAAGAGAAACGGGAGAAGGGAATCACGCAGGTGTTCTACAAGGACGTGTTCGCCGATCTTGTTCGGGAGAGCGGTGCCAAGAGTCTGCTGCAAGGCACCAACTTCACTGATGTCGAGGAGACCGCTGCGGGTGTGAAACGTCAGCACAATGTGTTCGAGCAGATCGGCATCGACCCCGAGGAGGCGTTCGGTTACAAGGTCGTCGAACCGATCCTCCAGCTACGCAAGCCGGCTGTCCGAGCCGTGGCGCGAGCATTGGGGCTGCCGGCCGAGATTTGCGAGCGGCCTCCGTTCCCCGGCCCGGCCCTGGCCGCGCGCGTAGTGGGAGAGGCGACCCCTGAGAGGATCGAGACTGTCCGCAAGGCAACCACAATCGTGGAGCAGGAGCTGGCCGACAGCGGAGCGTTCCAGTATCTGGCATTACTGCACGAGGACATGGTGACCGGCATTCGCGAAGGCAAGCGAGACTTCGGCAAGCAGATCGAGGTGCGCTGTTGGGAGAGCGCCGATGCGGTGACCGCAACGCCCACCGAACTGTCGTTCTCGAAGCTGCGCACCATAGCCGATCGGATCGTGGACGAGGTGCCGGGCGTCGTGAGCGTCACCTACAACGTGACATCGAAGCCGCCGAGCTGTATCGAAGCGGTATGAGGGGCGTAGCTGCTTGGCAGATCGCCGTATAACCAGACGGCATGCCCGTGGCTACGCCCTTTTCAATGCAATAACCCCATCGACGCACGCCGCGCGTCGAGCAGTACGAGCGTCTGCCCGCTGGCGTCGCACGTTCGCGGCGTGCTCTTTCCGCCAGCCGACACTACAGCAGGCGACGAGTTCCTGGCAGTATGCCTAGGCACGCGCCCTTGGAGCGCGTAATCCATAAGCCAGCAGGTAGGCCGGAACCACTCACGGCAGCTACTGCGCGGGAGCCGCCAACTAGACGAGCTTCATGGCCCGCAGCAGCCTCCTGAACCTCGTAGTCTCACGTAGGGGGTCAAGCAGGGGCTCCACATTGAGGTAGGCCAACCATCCCCTGCGCTCTTCATATGCTCTCTGCAACCAAGTGAGTGCATCGTCGATGTTGCCGAGCGCGATGTGAACCGTTACGAGGGCTACCGGTGATACATACTCGGTCTGCTCTCGGCCACTCAGTTCCGCCAGGATGCGTTCAGCTTCCCGTTTCTGCCCGCGCAGCGCATGCAGGTACCCAAGTCCCGCAACGGCGTATGGAGATCTAGCTGAGAGAGCTATCGCTTCCTCGAGTGACGTCTTGGCATCCTCATACATTCCTGCCTGTGCGTATGCAACGCCAAGGACCCTGTGATTCTCGGACGCCGTGGGATCCATCTCAATTGCGCGTTTCAGATTGTGTATGGCCGCATTTGAGTGGCCGGCGAAGTAATTGAGCCACCCCATGGAACGGCGCACAGAGACGGACACCGGATCCAATTCAAGAGCCGCCCGTCCCTCCGACAGTGCCTCGTCAGGGTGGCCGAGCGCCATCAGTAGCCAAGCGTACCACTGATGTACAGTGGCGTAGCCCGGATTCAGCTCTATAGCACGTGTGAACTCCTTTCTTGCTTTGGCCCAGTCCCAGTCATAGATGAACGTCACCCATCCAAGGGACGTATGTGCCTCCGCCAGGGCCTCGTCCAACTCCAACGCTCGACGCGCCTCCGTCTTTGCTTGCTCCATTCCTTCCGCGGTGGGTATCCCGCGATAGTCCGTCTGCAATGCGTAGGAGTCAGCCAGACCCGAGTACGCCAGGGCATACCCTGGATCCTCGGCAATCGCTTGCTTGAAATACCTGACACCCTCGCTGATCCCTTCGTGCGAGCGCCTATTCCAATGAAATCGGCCCTTCAAGTAGAGATTGTACGCCTTCACATTCCGTGAGTACCGCGCCGGAGCCGCCTCTCCAAGGTTCGCGAATACCATCCCCCGCAACGTGTTCACGATGGTGCGGGAGATCTCATCCTGAATGGCGAATAGACTATGTATTTTGCGGTCGTATTTCGCCGACCATATGGTGCGGCCGTCTCGTACGTTGGTGAGTTGCGCGGTTATTCGAATTCTGGTGCCGGCCTGCTGAACGGTGCCCTCGAGGACTGTCGAGACACCTAGCAGCGACCCGATCGAGCGAACATCCACCGGCTGGCCTTTTAGTGCAAAGACCGACGTACGTGATACGACCTGAAGCCCGTCCACGTTCACCAAAGCGTTGATCAGCTCGTCGGTAACGCCGTCGCTGAGGTACTCTAGCTCGTTGTCCTGACTCTTGTTGACAAACGGCAAGACTGCGATGGCCCCATCCCGGAGTAGCTGAGACCCGTTTGCTTTCTTTGATTCCTCTGTCGCGATCCCGGTAGGCTCGATTGACTCACCGAAGGCTGCTGCCGTTGCGAACCGATCTCGAGGATTCTTAGCCAACGCCTTGTTGATGGCGTCACCTACCGCGGAAGGCACATCTGGTCGGATTCGCTGCAGCGGCTGGACCTCCTGAGCCGCGTGTCGTGCTATCGTCTCCTGGATGGTCGATCCAGAAAACGGTGGATGCCCCGCGAGCATCTCGTATAGGACACAAGCCAGCCCGTATTCGTCACTCCGCCCGTCAATGGTCTCATCGGCAATGGCCTGTTCCGGACTCATATACTCGGGAGTCCCCACGGCGAAACCCGCCTCAGCCAGCTCGTCGCAGCAAGCTGATATGGCGCGGCCGACGCCGAAATCGGTCACCAGGGGCTGCCCTTCCTGGAATAGGATGTTTTCTGGTTTGATATCCCGGTGGAGAACGTCGTTCCTATGAGCGTAGTCCAATGCTCCTGCTACCTCTCGCGCAATCCAAAGGGCTTCGTCAACCGGGAGCCGCCGTTGAGATCTCAATCGTGCGCGCAACGAGCCGCCATCTACCAGTGGCATCACAAAGAAGAGGAATCCGTCGCGCTCGCCGGAGTCGTGCAGTGGGAGGATATGGGGATGTGTGAGACTGGCGACCATCCGGATCTCTCTCACAAAACCCTCGGAGTTGTACTCGGTCTTTGACAGTTCAGGACTGAGCACCTTGACCGCTACGTTCCGCTCGTGCTTGAGGTCTCGAGCTCGGTACACGGTCGCCATCCCACCGCTACCGATTTCGTCCTTGATGACGTAGCGGTCAGAGAGCGCTGCTTTCAGGCGCGGGAACGAATCGTCACCCATGTGGGACGTTCCTTGGGTTGGGTGAGGTCAAACCTACACCGCCATCCGGAGCCGTGCCAGGCGCACCAACTGCACATACGTCGATTCCTTCTCGAGCCGGGAGTCAGATAGATCCTTGCGGTCATGAGGCTTACCCAGGGGGTAGCGGTTGCCTACCTGACCTGATTGGCACGCGCCAGTCTGGCGCGTGCCTAACCTGGCGATCTCACGATTCCTGCTGCATGTTACCGAATTATGACAGATGACACTTTTGGTAGGCTGAAAAAAGCCCTCTCCGACCGGTACGCCATCGAGCGAGAACTGGGCGCCGGCGGCATGGCAATGGTGTACCTGGCGCACGATATGAAACACGATCGCAAGGTCGCCATTAAGGTGATGCGACCGGAACTGTCCGCAGTATTGGGAGGTGACAGGTTGCTGCGTGAGGTGGGCATAGCTGCAAAGCTCAACCATCCGCACATATTGGCTCTTCACGATTCGGGCGAGGCTGGGCTTTGGTGCATGGCTCGTGACTTCGGTGCATCATTGAGGTGATGCCCCGATCCGGAGACGCCATCGATGAAGTATCCGAAACGGAGTCAGTACAGGTACGCCAAACCCCCATA
>JBDHHK010000245.1:0-5879 GCA_039589395.1 Gemmatimonadota bacterium | reverse complement strand
TCATCCATCACATGGGTCTCTTTCCAGGGCATCGACCTCTCCTGATCCAGATGCCCTAAATGTGTTACCCATGTGCCCGGTCTATTCTGTTACCTATGTAACCGGTTTGTACCCCCCTTCCGCCCCTCCCACTTCTGCCTCTACTCCCGCCGACACGGAGCCTTCACTAACTCCCCGGACACGGCACCGGCCGCGTTACCGCCTCCTCAGTGAGAATCACGAAATCCTCGTTCTCTCCATCGCGTTCTGGATCGAACAACTCAACGTTCTCCACCGGTCTCATTACGACGATAATCGTCGACGTACCTGGGCGATAGCGGGCAAGGTGTTCCGGCGTACCAGTGCCCCGCTCAACGTGGAACGAACCCACCATATGCAGAACTAGGGCGTCTGGCTGTTTCATAAGGTGTTCGCTGATGGAGTACGCCATGGCGGCATCCCACAGCGCCTGAGCATGAAGCGGATTGGATGCAGTCGCATGTGACGCCATCGGCATTGCGGGCCTTGCCGAGTCACTTTGAGCGGCGTGGAGCATCGCCGGAGGCATGGGACACCGTTCCCGCATGTCCTCCATCGCCTCGACCATCGCCATTCGCCATTGCTCTTGGTAAGGTGCCGACGGTAAACCGTAGGGGAGCGGAGGCAGCGTGGTTAGCGCTTGAGAGCTTAGCTCGAGCAACGCTTCGCGTCCATGCCTGGTTACGCGATTCGCGTAACGTCGCGGCGCGTTCGCCGCGATGACAGCCAGCCCTTCTTGCTTCGCGAATTCAATCAATGGTCGGTAATCGGTCTCATACTCTGTCCACGGCCTGCTACTTTTTTGAAACTGGTCTTCCGTGATTAGGTCCTGGAGGTATTCGTCAACCACATACTGCACGTCGCGTTCGAACATCTCGAGCGAGAGCGTGACCTTCCGAGCTGCTCCCGCCTCAGAATACGCCGGACCATGTGCAGTGAACGCCCGCGAAAGCAGCTCTGCTTCAATCAGGTGCCCAGTCAGGTCATTGTGAGATTCCCCTATGAACACGACTTCTTTGTCTGCCATCGCCGCCACGACCTCGTCAAGCGAGACTAATTCTCCTGAGCCAGTGTAGACGCGGTATTCGCCGACGCGGGGAATGGCGTCTTGTTGGGAAGCGGAAGTAGAGGTAAGGGCGGGAGAAGCGAGAGCGGTGGCAGCAACAAGGAGTGCGATTGCATATGTCGGCATCATAGCGTCTTACCCTTTCGTCTCCCGTGCGATGTGACGTGCAGCCCGTTTTCGAGCAACTGCATTCAACACACGTTTGCGGAGTCGAATCGCGTCCGGTGTTATCTCTATCAGCTCGTCATCCTCAATGTACTCTAGAGCGAACTCTAGCGTTATCTGAAGCGGCGGTTCTAGAAGGATGTTATCGTCCGACGCGGCCGCACGGATGTTCGTCTGCTTCTTTTCCTTACTGACGTTCACGTCCAGATCGCCACTGCGCGCGTTCTCACCAACGATCATTCCTTCATACGCCGGTGCGCCCGGTGGCACAAAAAGGGTGCTACGTTCCTGCAAGCCAAACAGTGCATATGCCACGGCATTGCCTTCACGATCGGCAACCAACACACCTCTGTTTCTGCCACCCAGTTGGCCTACCCACTTGCCGTACTCGAGAAATCTATGGTGCATAGTACCTTCGCCGCGCGTATCAGTGAGGAACTCCGATCGAAATCCGAATAGGCCGCGCGCCGGGACCCTGAAGCGCATGCGCACTCTGCCCTGGCCCGGGTTTTTCATCTCGATCATATCTCCGCGCCGACTGCCCAGCTTTTCGATCACTACGCCGAGCATGTTTTCGGGAACATCGACAATCATCTCCTCGTACGGCTCTTCGATTCCCCCATCGGCACACTTTCTCGTAATGACTCGTGGTCGACTGACCTGGAACTCGTACCCTTCTCGACGCATCGTTTCCATCAGGATTGCTAGGTGCAACTCACCACGTCCCGACACACGGAGCACCTCCGGCCTGTCGGTTTCCTCGACTCTGAGAGCAACGTTACGCTCTACCTCTTGGAATAATCGGTCGCGCACCTGACGGCTTGTAACGTATCTGCCACAGCGTCCGGCGAATGGAGAGTCGTTGAACAAAAAATCCACCGACAGAGTCGGCTCTTCCACTTTGATGCCGGGCAGCCGTTCGGCCTTTGTTGGGTCGGCGAGTGTGGTACCGATCTCCACACCCTCCAAACCGGCGAGCGCAACAATGTCCCCGGCTTCAGCGGTTCGCTGTTCCACCCGCTTCAAACCGTCAAAGCCGTACAGCCTCATCACTCGGCCGGGTACAATCTCAGCTTCGGGCACCAGCCCAGGCTTCCCCAGAGGTAGCAGCGCTATCGCCTTACCCACCTCAGTCCTGCCTCGTTCAATCCGTCCAACAGCTATCCGCCCGATATAGCTCGAGTATTCGATGGTCGAGACGAGCATCTGGAATGGGGCATCTACCTCGCCTGGCGGCTCCGGCACGGTGGAGAGGATGGTCTCGAAGAGGGGAGCCAGGTCTGGCTTTGGGTCGGTAGGGAGGTAGGGCCGTAGGGCGGTCGAATTTTCGGGCGACGCAATAGTGCCGGCTGGGGGCTGGGTGGGTCCGCCCGTCCGCCCGTCCGCCCGTCCGACTTCCGACGCCGCCCAACCCTCTTTCGCCGACGCATACAGAAACGGCGCGTCCAGCTGCGTGTCGGTCGCTTCGAGGTCGAGCAACAACTCGAGTACTTCATCGTGAACCTCGAGTGGTCGAGCGTCCGGCCGGTCGACTTTGTTGATTACCACTATTGGCTGCAAGCCTAGTTCCAAGGCTTTCGACGTTACAAACCGCGTTTGCGGCATCGGACCTTCTGCGGCATCGACCAGAAGCAAAACGCCTTGCACCATTCGCAGAATTCGTTCGACTTCGCCACCAAAATCCGCATGCCCTGGCGTATCGACGATGTTCACCTTTACTTCGTTCCAGAATACCGCCGTGTTCTTTGAGAGGATCGTGATGCCGCGTTCCCGTTCCAGCGGGTTCGAATCCATCACTCGCTTTTCGACTTGCTGACCTGAACGGAACGCACCCGCTTCACGCAACATCTTGTCGACCAACGTGGTTTTCCCGTGGTCTACATGTGCGATTATGGCAACGTTTCTAATTGGCCGCGGAACGGGCGGATTCACTAGACGACTCGTCGACGGGCTACAAACGACCTAAACACAAGCCGGGGATAATAGACAGGAATGGAGAAAGCGACAAGGGAATGATTGTCCCCTCAGTACCAACCCCTTCTCCCCATAGTTACTTTATTCCCGTACCACTTCACCTGAAAGGGCTATCGAATGAGTGAGTTGATCGCTGACAAGCAACGTAGAAAAGACCTGCTGAAGCATATGATCCAGCAGCTACACGCCGGTGAGGCTCCCGATGCCGTGCGTGGACAGCTGGTTAGGATATTGGGCCAAGTGCCCTACGATGAAGTGGTGGAGGTGGAACAGGAGCTGATTTCCGAAGGTTTGCCTTCAGAAGAGGTCTTGAAGCTCTGCGATGTTCACACCGAGGCGTTGCGTGGAGCCATCGACACGAGCAAGGCGCGAACAGCCCCCCCAGGTCATCCCGTTCACACGTTTCAGCAAGAGAACAAGGCACTGGAATGGGAAATCGCGAGTCTACAGGAACTCTACGAAGAAGCAACGAAGCTGGATGCCAAAGAGAACGCCACGGAGGTTTTGCAGGGTATTCGAGGCCATTTCAACGCGTTGATGGACGTCGAAAAACACTATCAGCGTAAGGAAAACCTTCTGTTCCCGTTCCTCGAAAAGCACGACATCACCGGGCCTCCGACGGTCATGTGGGGCAAGCATGACGAAGCACGTGAACTTCTCAAGGCGGCAATCACGGCACTAGATGCCTCTACCGAATCAACCGCAGAAGAAGTGACTGGCGTAATCGACCTAGTTCTGAGGCCTGCATCAGACGCGGTATCCGGAATGATCGATAAAGAAGCCGAGATCCTGCTGCCGATGTGTCTCGACACTCTCGACGACGCCGAGTGGTACGAGGTGTACAAGGGTAGCGACGAAATCGGTTACTGCGTGGTGGCGCCCGAGGACACATGGCAGCCCGAGGGAGTTGACGCGACCGATGAATCTACGACCTCTAGCGGGCGCATCCAACTGCCCACAGGGAGCTTTTCCGTACCAGAGCTGGAGGCGGTGCTGAACTCGATTCCCTTTGATGTCACTTTTGTCGACGCTGAGGATACTGTTCGGTATTTCAGTCACGGACGGGAAAGAATTTTTGCGCGCTCGCGCGCAATTCTAGGACGCAAGGTGCAGTTCTGTCACCCGCCCAAGAGCGTGGACACGGTCCAACACATACTAGATGACTTTCACTCGGGCAAGCAGAGCCATGCGCACTTTTGGATCGAACTCGGAGGCAAGTTTATCTCAATCGAGTATTTCGCACTACGAGATGCAGACGGGGAGTACCTTGGCACTCTGGAGGTGAGCCAAGATCTCACGAGTAAGCGCGCATTGACCGGACAGCAACGATTGCTCAACTACGTTGAGGACGAGGAGGAAAGCTGATATGACCGAGTGTCCGGAACGTCCGACGATCACGCCTGAGATGAAGATCGACGTATTGCTCGAGGTCTATCCCGAGGTTGAGGATACGCTTCTCGAGATTGCGCCTGCTCTTTCGAAGCTGAAGAACCCCGCCTTGAGAAATACGATTGCCGGACTCACGGATATACGGCAGGCTGCGGAGTCTGGCAGCGTATCGATAGGTGACATGATTGGAAAGCTGCGGGGTGCCGCGGGAGTCGATAAGGACGGGAGTGAAGACTCGGTAAGACCTGATTGGCTGGACGAATCCAACGTAGTAAAGACTCTCGATGCCAGGCCAATGATCCAGGCCGGCGAACACCCCATGCCTTTGGTGATGTCGGGTGTTCAACAACTCGGAGAGGGCAAGATATTTCTGCTGATCGCTCCGTTCACGCCGTCGCCGCTGATCGAAATGGTTAGGAACGCGGGGAACCTGGCATGGTGCGAACAGGCAGGACCGGAGGAGTTCAAGACCTACTTCAAACGCGGAGGCTAGTCCGCGTTCTTCAGCGGCCACCTGTCTGGACTTGGATCCCCAGGGAATCCCTCGGGGCCAGTTCTTCAATGAGAAACAAATAGGCGCCGCGATCGTCCGGGCCGGTGACCCTAGACCCGTCGCCAGCCATCCGTACGGACCCGGGATTTCCCTCGAAGACCGCCCACACGCCTAGGTCCTCTACAGCTTCCGACCCTTCGTTGTGTATCGTTAGAACCGACTCGCCATCTGCACTACCCCGCAACTCAGTGCGGATTCTCGATCTACCGCTCCACCAAGTGGCTAGTGCATTAGGTCCAGGAACCCAAATGTCGTCGAGTGGCACCTCGTCTAGGAATTGGCCCAGTAGGGCTGCCTTGTCCGGCCCCGTAACCCATGTACTGTGCACACTCACGTAGTGAATACCTCTGTGGCGGCGTACCGCTTCCCAATCGTTTCGCCACCCCGCAGCCAATTCGTCGTCGGCCAGCTGTTCCTGATTGACGAGGTATAGGTCGTCCCGTTGGATGCGTGGAATCAACACGAGGGGCTCCAAGGTGTCCGCCTCGGATGCGTGCAGCAGCACGGGCAAACCGACGGCAGTGGCTTCCCCACCTAGAACGTAGGTGAAGCCAGTCTCCCTTAGCGCAGCCAATGTATTCTCGTCGTACCGCTCCTCAGGAGGTCGGAACCCCAGAATCGACTGGCCTGACAGCTCCGCAAGCCCTGTCGAGCTGAGTCGAAGCCGCGTCGCTTGGGTTCGACGTGGCTGTCCGACAAAGACCGTGTGGTCCT
>JBDHHK010000244.1:0-5901 GCA_039589395.1 Gemmatimonadota bacterium | reverse complement strand
GAGGATCCGAAGGCTCCTCATAAGCCGATTTTACCTGCCAGCCTCCCCACCCGCCAGTGTGTTCGGGGGCACAAGAGTGCGTTGGTGCGGCATTCGTTGACGGAAATCCACGAGGGCCGCCCGACGCACCAACCTGCCGGCTCCGGATGTTGGTCTGTCGGTATTGTTCTAGCTGCTCGTTCCCGTGATGAAAGCCAGGCCGGATTGACTAATCCAGTTAAGTGCTTATAAAACAACAATTTAGAGACCGCAGTTTCCAAAGGCGCTGGCAAGAATCTCACTAAACACGGTTATTTGGCTATTTTCTATCATTACTCGTCGATTGCCATTTTAATATTGTCAGTTTTTAGGTAATATTGCCTATCGTATTTATATTATATCTTATTGTTATATTATATTAGGATATTATTATATGATAATATCTTATTCATTTTGACAATATACTATTGTTATTAATTATATACTATTGTCAGGTTATAGTAAGATATTATCTGTTTGTCTTATGTAATAGTATCTTGATGCGATCAATTGTCAGACTACTATATGAAATTACTTGACGCCGGTTTTTCTTGTATAGTGCCTAGTGCAACTGAACTTCAGCAGATTCTTTCATCGATAGACCGCCGGTTAAGGAGAACGCTGTGAGGAGATTCCCGCGCAGAGAAGCCGAGATTGCAGAACTTGCGAGCGTTATGGTCGCAGGGCTGGTCGAGAATCCCGAAGACTTCCCATCACCGCCGATACCGCCGGAAGAGTTCAGGAACACTCTCGACGCTTACGTAGATGCTCACAACGAGACCGTAGTGGCACGCGCCGCTTTTGCCGAGACCGTCAAAGCAAAGGACGAGGCACTGAACACTCTCGTTCGCGACATGAAGTTGCAGCTGAGCTACGCCGAACACGCGGTCGGCTTCAACGACTCGAAGCTCAAAGCACTTGGCTGGAGAAAACGCAAAGAACCCACTCCAATGTTGCCTCCCGGCGCGGCGAGGAACCTAGAGGTGAAGCGCGAGGGACGTGGATGGGTGTCGCTGGATTGGAGAAAACCAAGGGACGGCGGCCCCGTTGCATTCTATCAGGTCAAGGTCCGCCATTTTAACAAAGGTGAATGGCGGGACGATGCCCGTTGTTTTGAGACCGAGACCGTGTTGCAGAACCAGGAGCGGGGAGTAGAACTGGAGTACTGCATCGTCACCGTGAACAAAGTCGGCGAGGGATTGGCGAGCAACTCGGTAACGGCTTTGCTCTGAGCGCAGCTCCCTGGTACCTCCCGGAACGCGCCTAAGTGCTCTCAGCCTCTGAGTCTTCCAAGAACAACTCCTCCACCTCAGTGATCATCGGCCTGGGTGTCCTGTGTACGCGAAGCTCGAACACATCAGGCCGCGCATAATGTCCAACCGTGTCCAGCTGGAAACGCGGCCCGGTGATCTGATCTCGACGTACTTCGGCATAGAGGATCGTCTCTTCCTTTTCCGCGGGTCCCGCGACGATCTTGCCGTCCGGATCGACGATGACCGAAAGCCCCGGGTTTACCCAGTCTTCGATTGACTGGAGATATTCCTCTTTGAAGCTGAGGCTGTCGGGTATGTCGTCCTTTCTCATAGCCGAGCAACAACCGATCACAAAACACCTGCCTTCTTTGGCGGAGTGCCTCATGGTCGACAGCCAAGGCTCACCCCTGTCCCAAGTGGGAGCAACGAGCACCTCAGTACCCCACGCTGTCATCGCATATCGAGCGAGCGGCATGTAGTTCTCCCAGCAAAGCAAGCCGCCGACCTTTCCGAAGGGGAAGTCGTACACCCGTAGATCGCTGCCGTCACCTTGCCCCCACACCAGGCGCTCGCCGGCCGTTGGGATGAGCTTTCTATGTTTGCCGAGGATGGTGCCTTCGGCACTGATGTACAGCAGCGTGTTGTAGAGCGTTGAGCCACTGGTTTCGGCGTTCCGTTCGTTGATGCCGATAGTGACGGCGACGCCCGCTTCCCTCGCCGCGGCACAGAGGCGATCTGTCGCCTCACTCGGGACCGTCACGGAATTCTCCACCAGTCGCGCGTAAAGCTCGCGAATAGGAGCCGTGTGCCCGGGTGGTATGAACCACACCCAAACAGGATAGCCCGGAACGAACGCCTCCGGGAAGGCGGCCAACGCTGCTCCCTCGTGTCCAGCTTGCCGAATGAGGGAGCAGGCCTTGTCGATGGTGGCATTCAGGTCGAGGTACACCGGGCACGCCTGAACGGCGGCGATCTTGAAACTACTGTAGGTTGTGTTCATTCAGGATAATAGCATGTCATAGTGTCATTTACCATACATACACTGCACCTCTTACCCGGCGCCCGGAGCGCAGCCATGGGTCGAATTGTTCATCACACACAACCGAGAAGGTAGCGGCACCCCAAATAGGTGCCCGAACGACCTACCCTTGCGCGCGGTTCCCCTTCAAATATATTCACATGTGCGTATCCGAATTTGACCTCGCCGCACGAAGAGGTGCTTGTGATAAGCAAGACCGGTCTGCACGCGATTCACGCCATGTGCGCCCTAGCGAGGACGCAAGATGGAGAATGGGTTGGAACGCGTTCCCTCGCGGAAGAAATCGGAGCACCCAGGAACTACCTCGGCAAACTGCTGCAGACAATTGCGCGACAAGGACTGGTCGAATCACAGAAGGGACTCGGGGGCGGTTTCCGCCTCGCACAGAACGCAAGTTCGATAACCCTCATGGATGTGATAGAGAACATCGACCAGGTGGAGCGTTGGTCCCAGTGCTTCTTGGGGCTACCGAATTGTTCTGGCGAAAACCCATGCGCGGTTCACGACAAGTGGGGCGAACTCAGGGACGGGTATCTGTCATTACTCCGCAATACCTCAATTGCGGATTTGATCTAGACAATAGCCGGCCGGAGGGAAGATTACTCCGTGGGAGTAGCATCGCGGAGTCCGGATCGGGAAAGATGTATTCAACGGGTATTTGAATACCCGACGAACCACGGGAAGCTATCGGCATAAGGGAAAGACCTAGAGGTCGCAGCCTGAATCGGCCGGATCAGAACCTGGTTCATACAAACGACTCAATACCGATCAACTAAACGGAGACGCGAAGTCTGATGTCCCAGACATCACCCGACGGCCGGTTCCCAGCGCGTTTTAACGACATCACATGGTACCGCACCAACGTGCCATGTATGGAAGCTTGCCCAGTTCATACCGACTCAGGACGCTACGTCCAGTTGGTGGCGGAAGGCCGATATGACGAGGCCTTTCTCGTTGCGCGCTCCCCGAATCCACTTGCATCAATTTGTGGCCGAGTTTGCGCGGCACCCTGTGAAGACGCTTGCCGGCGCGGGAAGATTGACGAGGCGGTAACCATCCGCGCATTGAAGCGGTTTGTCTGCGAGCAGTACGGAGCCGAATCACCGCGGCCCGACTCGTACCGCGATCTATTGACCACCAGCGTACAGGACGATGGCCAGGACGGACCCCAGGATGTCGGATGTCGACGATTGTGGCACCTACCTCAACTGAAAAGTCACACCGGAACGAACGCTGCGCGTGCTGGAGATCCGACGCGCAAAGTAGCCGTCGTCGGCAGCGGACCCGCGGGCCTTGCCTGCGCTCACGACCTCGCCGTTTTGGGGTACGATGTAACGGTCTTCGAGGCGCTCGACAATGTCGGTGGCATGCTCCGCTACGGAATTCCCGAATACCGCTTGCCACGTGGCGTGATTGAACGTGAAGCCGGATTGATCGAGGAACTCGGCGCGGCATTCCAAATGGGAACCCCTCTCACTGCTGAATATGGGATTTCTCAACTTCGGGAGCAGGGCTTCGAGGCATTTTTCGTATCGGTGGGCGCAATGCGCGGACGCGACATCAACATTCCGGGGAGCGACAAGGACGGCGTCGTCAAAGCTGTCGACTATCTCCTGAACATCAATCGAGGTTACCGTGTCGACCTTGGCGACAAGGTAATAGTCATTGGCGGTGGCTCGGTGGCTTTGGACGCGGCCCGCACCGCGATCCGCGACATCTACTCGCCAATGGAAGAGATTGAAAAGGCCGCCCGAGCCGTCGTGGATCAGCCAGCGATGGATGCTGCTCGCGGGGCGCTCAGGGGCGGCGCAAGCGAAGTGCATGTCGTGTCGCTCGAATCGATGGCGGAAATGCCAGCCGCTCAGACAGTGCAGGGTCAAGAAGAGCTTCACGGTGCCACCGAGGAGGGAATCCACCTCCATCCGTCATGGGGGCCAAAGGCGATTCTCGGAGGCGACGAGGTCACGGGTATGGAGTTCATCGGATGTTCACGCGTGTTCGATGACACGGGCCGATTCAAACCCGAATTCGATGAATCTCTGACGATGTCTCTGGAGGCCAACTCGGTGATCCTGGCGATAGGCCAGCAATCCGACTTCAGCTTCCTGAGCGACGCCGATCAGGTAGAACTCACGCCGGCGGGAACGATCAAGATCGATCCCAGAACCTTGGCAACGACGTCACCGGGCATCTTCGCGGGAGGCGACGCCGCGTTTGGGCCGCGCATCGCAATCGAGGCTGTCGCCAACGGGAAAAACGCGGCCGCAGCAATTCACGAGTACCTAGGCGGTTCGACCAGGACGACAAAGCTGCACGTCGAGATCAGCAAGGTCCCCGCGAATCAATACCGAATGCCGGCGGGTTACGAAAAAGGCGACCGAGAAATGCCGCGTGCCGTAGAGCTCGACAGGCGGACAGGCATCACTGAAGTAGAGACCGTTTTCACCGAAGAAGCAGCGGTCTCGCAAGCAGAACGATGTCTCGCCTGCCACATCGATACCATCTATGACCCGTATCGCTGCGTCCTGTGCGGAAGATGTGCGGATGTTTGCCCCGAGAAGTGCCTCACGTTCGTGCCGATCGAGCAAGTCGACATGCCGGACGATCAACGAGAAGCAGCCCTAAAGCAATACAACCACGATCCCGAAGCCCCTCTCACCGTACTCCTCAAGGACGATACCGCCTGCATTCGCTGTGGTTTGTGCGCGATCAGGTGTCCCACGGAGGCGATGACGATGGAGAGGTTCAATTTCGTCGAGGTGCCGGAATGAACAACAAAGAGTCTACAGGAAACGAGGATGGATCTCGCAGGTCGTTCCTAAACAAGTTGACGGGCGGAGTTCTAGGGCTGGGAGCGACAGTGTCGTCGTGGCCGATGCTTCGGTCGCTTTTTCCCAACGTTTTGTACGAGCCACCACAGCGGTTCAGGATCGGTTTGCCAGAGCTATTTCAAAACGGCGTCACATACCTAGAGGAGCGCAAGATCTTCCTCATCCGCGAACAGAACAATTACAGGGTCGTTTCGGGAGTCTGCACTCACCTCGGATGCACAGTGAAGTTCTCGCCATTCCCGCAGGAAAGAGAACTCACGGTGCGAAGCCGCACCTTCACTGCGTTGGGCGAATTTCACTGCCCATGTCATGGGTCGAAGTTCCACGCCGACGGAACGAACTACTCCGGGCCGGCACCACGACCACTGCAGTGGTTCCATGTCGAGGTTTCTCCCAACGACGGTTCATTGGTTGTTGACCTTGGCAATGAAGTCGACCGCGACTCGAGACTGGCGGTCTAAATGAGCGCGACGTCGAATTCACGGATATGGGATAAGCTGGTCTGGTCTTGGCGACCTGGGTCGAACCGCGAGGCCGGTAGCGGAATAGTCGCGAACTTCCTGTTGCACTGGTTCCCAAACAGAGTTTCAAAGAAGGGGCTCGAAACCAGGTATTCGTTTTACCTCGGCACTATCTCGTTCGTTCTGTTCCTGATCCTGACGGTATCAGGGATCATCCTGATGTTCCTATACGTCCCTTCGGTCGAACGAGCATACTGGAGCATCAAGGACCTCGAGTTCGCCATAAGCTTCGGTTGGCT
>JBDHHK010000243.1:0-5914 GCA_039589395.1 Gemmatimonadota bacterium | reverse complement strand
TTGGACAAATAGAGATCGAATTCGTTGCGACGCTCGACCGACATGAGAAAACTCGAGGTGGATTCCCACAAGTCCACCCGCCGAGGCGACACCGCGTGCGGGCTCGGTCGCGCCGCACACACTGTGTCTGAGCGGTGTGTATTGTGTGCGGCGACGCCGGGTCGTTGAACGATGTTTGAACGCTACCGACATCTATCCCATGCGCTTCTGAAATACGCGATGCAGGGATTGCTGAGCAAGGATTTCCTGCTCAAGGTGTCGGAGAAGATCATGGATTCTTCAGGCGCCGACGCCACCGAGTTGTGGGTCAAAGAAGATCTGCACAAACATTTCCGATGCTCACTCTCCGGATCGACCAAGAAGCACTTCTGGTTTAAGCTCGTGCCGCGCCCATTGGGCGAAACGCTTTCCTCTTCTCCGAATGAAAGCGGCGAACTGAGCATGGAGAGACTCTGCTGCAAAGTGATCAGAGGTTGCGTCGATGCATTGCATCCTCATGTCACTGATAGAGGGAGCTTTTGGACAAATGATGCTTCAACGATGACGGTCACCGATGAGAAACGCGTTCGAATATCCACTGCCGACTCGTTGGATCTTTCCGGTCTGAACAAGAGCCTTGCGTTGATCCCCATCCGAATCGAGGAGGAGTGCATAGGGCTGCTACAGCTCAAGAGTGCGAGAGAGCAATTCTTCGGAACGCACGATCTGAGCTTTTTCGAAGATATCTCCGAGGTCCTCGGGGTCGCGCTATCACACCAATACGCCCAGATCGAACTTAGGGAAAGAGTCAAGGAGCTCACCTGCCTATACGGAATCGCGCGCGTTATCGGACAAAGCAATGCATCTACGAACGAGATATTTCAGGGTATTACTGAGCTACTTCCACCAGCTTGGCTCTATCCCGAGGTCACCTGTGCTCGTATCGTCATCGATGGCCGGACCCACACTACTGAAGGTTTTCGGGAGACCCCCTTTCGGCAAAAGTCCGACATCATAGTGGAGAAACGGAATGTCGGTTTCGTGGAGGTGGCCTACCTCGAAGAGAAACTAACATTGGATGAGGGGCCTTTCCTTGCCGAAGAGCGCAGTCTCATCGACAGCGTGGCGCGAGAAGTGGGTATTTTCTACCAACGCACGAGGGCTGACGAGGAGAAGGCCTCACTGCACGATCAACTCAGGCACGCCGACCGCCTCGCTACTATCGGGCAATTGGCCGCCGGTGTGGCACACGAGCTGAATGAGCCCCTAGGCAACATCCTGGGCTTCGCCCAGCTCGCAAAGAAGACGCAGGATCTTCAAGCACAGGTGTTGAGAGATCTGCAGAGCATCGAGACTGCCTCGCTCCATGCAAGAGAGATTATAAGGAAACTCATGGCGTTCTCGCGCCAGCTTCCTCCAAAGAAAGCGCCGGTAGATCTAAACGACCTCGTTAAGGAAGGCCTCTATTACTTTGAGGCACGATGCGGCAAGGCGGGTATCGAGCTGGTACTCGATCTGGCCGAGGATCTTCCCGAAATCACTATGGATGCGGGTCAGATGAACCAGGCCCTCGTAAACCTGGTAGTCAATGCGATTCAGGCCATGCCGGACGGGGGCAGGCTGAAAGTGGGGACGCAATCAATCGCTGGGGGAATTCGCCTGAGTGTCGAAGACACGGGCATGGGAATGAACGAGGAACTCAAGAATCAGATCTTTCTTCCGTTCTTCACGACCAAGGACGTCGACGAAGGAACAGGCCTGGGCTTGGCTGTGGTTCACGGGATCGTCAACTCACATGGGGGCAATATCAAGGTCGATACGGAAGAGACGAGAGGCACCGCGTTTCACATCTTCCTGCCGCTGGAGAGTTCAGATGAGGTGCAAAGACGGGCATGAAAGAAAGGGCAGAGATAGAACGGATCCTCATCGTTGACGATTCTCCGGCGACGCTGGAGATGCTGGGGCGAAACTTGAGCGCAGAAGGCTACGAGGTGCTTGCTGCTTCCGGCGTGGCTGAAGCAATCAAAATCCTGGACGATACGCCGACGGATCTCGTGATCACCGACTACAAAATGCCGAAGATCTCCGGGATGGATCTGATCCGCTACGTCCGGGAGAACTTGAGAGACACCGAAATCATGATGATCACCGGATACGCGACAGTGCAAGGCGCGGTGGACGCCGTCAAAGCCGGTGCTGAAGAGTATCTCACCAAACCGTTCACAGATGAGGAGCTCCATCTAGCCGTCAGGCGCGCGCTCGACAAGCTCAGACTGCGTATCGCTATTCGGGACCGAATGCCAGAGACCATCAAGTCTCGCTACGGGCTGCTCGGTGAATCCGAATCAATGAACCAGGTCTTCAGTGCCATCGAGAAAGCGGCCTCCACTCCGGCCACGGTATTGATTGCCGGCCAGAGCGGAACGGGAAAAGAGCTTGTGTCCCGGGCAATCCACTACAGCAGCAATCGGGCCTCAGCACCTTTCGTGCCCGTCAACTGTGGAGGCATTCCAGAGACGCTATTGGAGAGCGAGTTGTTTGGTTACGTCAAGGGTGCCTTCACCGGAGCGTTAGAATCCCGCGCCGGCTTCTTCCAGACTGCTGATGGCGGCACAATCTTCTTGGATGAGGTCAGCGAGACCAGCCTTGCTATGCAAGTCAGACTCCTGCGGGTCCTACAAGAGAGGGAAATCTGCATGGTAGGATCCACTCAGCCGCGGAAGGTCAACATCAGGATCCTCGCTGCAACGAATAAAGACCTCCTGAGCCGAGTCAAGAAAGGCATTTTCCGGGAAGACCTTTACTATCGGCTGAACGTGATCGAAATCGCAATTCCACCCCTCCTGGACCGGGGTGATGACATACTCCTTCTTGCCAACCATTTCGCACGAAAGTTTTCTGAGGAAGCAGAAAAACCGGAGCCTCGCTTCACTGACAAGGCCCTTGAGATGCTGAGGAAGTATGCTTGGCCGGGGAATGTCCGGGAACTCCAGAACGTGGTGCGCAGCGTAGTGGTAATGGCGGACTCGGATGTGATCGACGGACCCGATTTACCCGCCCTGATGCGCTACGCCGGGGTTCGAGAATCGGGATTGCAGCGGACGCTAGCCGAGGTGGAAGCTGAGCACATCCGAAACGTGCTCGCGTCGGTGGGCGGCAACAAGACCCGTGCGGCCGAAATCTTGGGAATCGATCGCAAAACTCTGCGTGAAAGAGCGAAACGACTGGGAGTCGATCAGCAACGGACGTAGCGAAGCTCCTGGGTTTGATATTGACGGAGCATCCCCCATCTCCTCACCCGCCTCACGCGGAAGTGTATACCGTTTGCGCCTCAAGCGATTGCAGGGCGTCTGACTAGCAGCAAACTACCATATCCAAGCGGTTCAGTTCTCCCCACCGAGGCGAAATTCCCCGGCCCGGTTCAAACCCGGTGGGCACAATCGCCCATCTTGCCTGAGCCTGCTCTCCACGGAACAGCGCTACGCAACCTAATGTGAAACAACAAGTTAGCGGTTGCAACTTCCAAAAGTCCTTAGTTGAGCCCATCCGCGGAATCTTCGATTTCGAGCTGGCACACCTATTGAGTATACGCACCCCAGAAGGACGCTCATTCGGCGAGGAAGAAAGATGGTTCACGATCCATTTGGATCTCGGGAGCACGACAATGATGAATCACTCGCCAAACGGGCGAGACGACAAAGCCGGAAGCAGGGCAAAAGGGAATTCAAGGGTTTGTGCGTGAACTGTGCAAACCGGTACACCTGCCTCCTCCCGAGATCTGAGGGCGGGGTGTGGCATTGCGAAGAATATCTGGAAGAACGCTGAAGTTGCGTTGAGGGAAACGAGGAAAACACGATATGAAAGCGGACCAGGCGGCAACTCTCGTCGAGGAAACCGACAGTTACCACGAAGGACTCATCAGTCTCTTGGAGCAGCTCCAGGCGAAGTACGGATATCTCCCTGAAGACGAGCTCAGAAAAATTGCTGCACAAACCGGACATTCATTAGTGGACGTCTACGGCGTATCCACATTCTACAAATCCTTCAGCCTAGAACCTCGTGGAAAACACCTTGTCTCCGTGTGCCTGGGGACTGCCTGCCACGTGCAAGGTGGTCCCAGAATAGCGGCGGCATTCCAAGCGGAGTTGGAGATTCTGGCAGGCGAAACGACCCCGGACAGACTTTTCTCGCTGGAGACCGTGGCTTGCCTGGGAGCATGTGCACTCGGACCAGTGGTGGTAGTGGACGGCCACTACTTCTCCAAAGTCACAACCTCCAATGTCAGAGAAATCATAGAAAAAACTCGTTCAGGTCTCGAAGGAGCCGAAACCGAAACGGACGATCGTATGTTCCCGGTGGAGGTGAGTTGCGCCCGATGCAACCACAGTTTGATGGATATCGAGCACATCATCGACGGCCACCCTTCCATACGCGTGACGGTTTCGTTTGGGCATAGACACGGATGGCTGGCTCTATCGAGCCTTTACGGCAGTTACAAGGTTGCATCGGAGTACGGAATCCCTAACGACGAAATCGTCCAGTTGTTCTGCCCGCACTGCCACGCAGAACTGATCGGCGGCGGGCGGTGCAGTGACTGCGGCGCGCCAATGGTACCCATGATCGTTCGCGGTGGCGGGGTCGTGCAGATCTGTTCCCGCCGCGGCTGTCGTGGCCACATGCTGGACCTGGGCGGCGTCCCACTGGGCTGAGACTGAACTAGGAAATTTTTCGGAGAGAGGTGTTGCTGTGAGCAGGGCGTCATCGGTCACAGAATTTGTCGAGTTTTGTCAGCGCGTTCGAAACGACAAGAAGATTCAGTATGACAGGCCCACTTTGGTCGTCTGCGCCGGAACCGGGGGCCAAGCGAGCGGTTCAAACGACGTACTGAGAATCATTAAACGATACATCTTGGACCGCGGTCTTCAGACGAGGATCGGGTTGCGGGTTACCGGCTGTCAGGGATTCTGCGAAATGGATCCCTTCGTATTGGTGGAGCCCGGGCAGCACCTCTTTCCGCAACTCAAGATGGACGACGTACCCCGAGTGATCGAAGCAGCAGTGGGTGGCTTCGTCGACGAAGGCCTCATCTACAAGGATCCACACGACCAGAAGCAGTACCACAAACAAGACGACATTCCCTTCTTCAAGAAACAGAAACGCGTCGTACTGGGAAACAACGAAAAGCTGGATCCCATCCGAATATTCAACTACATCGAGCGCGGTGGTTACTCGGCTACCCAGAAGGTTCTGTCCAAGCTCGATTCCGGTTGGATTGTGGATGAAATGAAGAAGTCAGGCCTCCGTGGCAGGGGTGGAGCCGGTTTCCTCACTGGGAAAAAATGGGAACTCGCGAGGGCTGCCGGTGTCGATGGCGAGCAGAAATACATCATCTGCAACGCCGACGAAGGGGACCCGGGTGCGTACATGGATCGGAGCCTTCTGGAAGGCAATCCCCACGCCATCATCGAGGGGCTTCTCATTGGCGGAATTGCCATAGGAGCTACCCAAGGTTTGATCTACGTCCGGAGTGAATACCCTCTCGCAATCAAGCACACGACCATTGCGCTTCGCCAAGCACGCGACACGGGAATCCTCGGCAAGAACATCCTGGGCACCGGATTCGACTTCGACATTCAGATCGTTCGCGGGGCCGGCGCCTTTGTTTGCGGAGAGGAGACGGCGCTCATCCGATCCGTTGAGGGCTTCATGGGTGAGCCGCGACAACGTCCGCCGTACCCCATCGAAAAGGGCCTAGGGGGGCACCCCACCTGTATCAACAACGTAGAAACCTTGGCCAACGTTCCGGTGATCATCGATGAGGGAGCCGATTCCTACGCGAAGGTCGGTGTTCCGGGCAACACTGGCACCAAGATCTTCTCACTGGTTGGAAAGATCACAAACACAGGTCTCGTGGAGGTTCCGCTCGGCATCAAGA
>JBDHHK010000242.1:0-11097 GCA_039589395.1 Gemmatimonadota bacterium | reverse complement strand
ATGCATCGCGGCGGTGGCGAAGATCTCAACCAGAGGTTCGCGAACGAGGTAGCTGCCATGGTTGGATCGTCCGACTTGGTCGCTGCGCGCCGGCCAGGCGATCGATATTTCTACTCCAACGGTCGAATAGGGAGACCACGATAGGTGAATTTCTTTCGGTTGATACCAGTGTTGCTCAGCGCGCTGCTAATGGCAGCGCACTTCTCCAGGGCGGACATCCTCGCGCTGGTAGTTTTCTCTCTGGCTGCCCCATTACTGCTTTTGCTGCGACGTCGTTGGGTGGCGTTCCTAGCTCAGTTCGCACTAATGCTCGCTGCATTAGAATGGCTGAGGACGCTGGTATCCATTGCGGTTCGCCGGCAGCAAGTGGGCGAACCGTGGTTACGAATGGCTGTGATACTGGGAGTGGTAGCACTCTTTACGGCGTTGTCGGCCTTGGTGTTCCGCTCGAAGAGCCTCAAGGAGAGATACTCATTATGAAGATTGTCGCAGTTGCCTCGATCCTGCTGCTGGCAATGTTCCCTGTCTCCGCTCAGCAACGTGCCGACACGACATTTCAGCCAATCGCCGAGAATCCGGCCTATCCCCCAGGCACTGGTCCGGTGGTACTACTCGATGCCGCGCATCACAACTTTCATACTCTTGACGGCCGTTTCTGGGCGTTCGGAACGGTACTGGAACGCGACGGGTACGTTGTCCGGTCGTCAGATGTTCCGTTCAGCGCCGCTGCCTCAGAGGATGCTGCGATCCTCGTCATATCAAAGGCGCACGACTCCAAGAGGTCGAATTCGACTCAGCAAGGTCCCCACTTAGTGTCGCATCTAATAGCTTAAAGACTAGCAGCTCCCAGGAGCCAGGGGGACTGCGAGTCCTCTCACCTGTGAGGAAGTACCATGTCGAAGTACACCATTTGCTTGATGGGTGTGGCCTTGAGCTTCGTGTCTGTCTCGCATGCCGGAGCACAGACTCCTGGCGCTTATCTCGGCGAACTCTCGTGGACTGATGCGGAGGTCCGGATGCGAGATACGCCGGTAGTAGTCGTACCATTTGGCGGCGGAGCAAAAGAACACGGTCCTCACCTGCCGATGAATGCCGATCAGAAAGTCATGGAGTATCTCTGCCAGCAGGCAGTGGACTCGGTCGATGTGATTGTGGCACCACCGATACTCCACGGTTGGTTCCCGGCGTTTCGAGGGTATCCAGGGACTGAGGTCGCAGATCCCGATGTGTTCGAGCGGTACGTATTCGAGGTCGCGATGTCGCTGGTGAAGCAGGGTGCACAGCGAATCGTGTTTTTGAATACCGGGATAGCCAAAGCCACCGGCTTGCCGCTCTCAATTGCGGCGAGGGAGATACGCACTCAGACCGGTACACCAACTCTAGTTGTGTCTTGGGACGATCTCGAGACCCCTGAGGTCGATGCGCTCAGGACCGAATTGATGGGCGGACACGCGGGGGAATTGGAGACGTCGATCAACCTGTATCTCCAGCCCGAACTGGTTCATATGGATCGAGCCGTTGTCGACTATGGGGATCGGGAAACGAGGGATTACCCCGGTTACCAACCCGGGAGGTTGTCGCGAGATTCTGCTGATCCCGGATTCACCGAGACCGGGTTGTTTGGCGATCCGACGTTGGCTAACGCGGAAAAAGGGAGAGCGGCGCTGGATATTCTGACTCGGCAGTGGCTGCTGGCGCTCAGGGGGTTCTCGGAGGCGCCAACGCGGAGGTAAGGCGTTACCACACCCACCTCGAGCATTTCGGGCGGGATTCCGGGCAGGCCGTTGAGCTTTCGTGAGCATTTGGCTGCCAGGTGACGCGGTTGTCGTACCCGCTATCTTTCGGACCATTCAAACCAGAACCGGCGGCCACCACGACGATCGGAATCGAAATAGTCCATGAGCCTACTGCATCTGTATAGGACGCCAGGCCTCTCCACAGCTAAGACAGAGGCGCTTCTCCATGCCGTCCGACAGCGCGTATCTCCAGAAGTCAAGAGTATTACCACAGAATTTTGCTTCTACGTCGATGCTGCCGCAGGCATGGCGCCGGAGGAACTGGAAACACTTACATGGCTGTTGAGGGAGACCTACGAGCCCGAGCAGTTTGGACCAAAAAGCTTCCTGGATGAAAGCGGATCTGTTCTCGAAGTCGGTCCGCGCATGAATTTCACAACAGCATGGTCCACTAACGCTGTATCTGTATGCCACGCGTGTGGACTCCGTTCCATTCGGCGTATCGAACGATCTCGGAGATACTGCGTCGAGCTGAACGGCCAGTTATCTGAAAAGCAGGTGTCTTCGTTCCTGGCATTGGTGCACGATCGCATGACCGAGTGCCAGTACGTTGAGCCGCTAGCAACATTCGCAACTGGTATCGATCCGGAACCGACATTCGAAGTCCCGCTCGTTGAGGAGGGTAGATCTGCGCTCGAGCGCATCAATCGCGACATGGGCTTGGCGTTCGACGAGTGGGACCTCGAGTATTACACTGAGCTGTTCTTGAAGACCATTGGTAGGAACCCAACCAACGTGGAGTGTTTCGACATCGCTCAGTCGAACAGCGAGCACTCGCGCCATTGGTTCTTCAAGGGGCGATTGGTGATCGGTGGTGAGGAGCAACCCAAGCACCTCATCGCGCTCATCCAGGACACTCTCGAGGCCAACCCCTCGAATAGCGAAATCGCGTTTCGCGACAACTCGAGCGCGATACGCGGCTACCCGATCCGAACAATCGTGCCCGATGAACCCGGCCGCCTGTCACCGTTCAAGATGGAGGACCTGGACTACCACATCATCTTCACTGCCGAAACGCACAACTTTCCGTCTGGCGTTGCTCCGTTTCCGGGGGCCGAGACCGGAACCGGCGGGCGCATTAGAGACGTGCACGCAACCGGCAGGGGTTCTTTGGTAGTTGCGGGTACTGCTGCCTATTGCGTTGGGAATTTGCACATACCGAATTATGCGCTGCCTTGGGAAGACAAGGCCTTTGCGTACCCGGACAACCTCGCCCCTCCGCTGCAGATTGAGATTGAGGCAAGCGACGGAGCCTCCGATTACGGGAACAAGTTTGGTGAGCCCGTGATTCAGGGGTACACGAGGTCATTCGGCCAGCGATTGCCGAATGGCGAACGCCGCGAGTGGATCAAACCGATCATGTTCAGCGGTGGCATAGGTCAGATGGACGCCCGCCACGTGAAGAAGGGGGTGCCTGAGCAGGAGATGTTGGTCGTCAAGATCGGTGGTCCGGCCTATCGGATCGGAATGGGTGGTGGTGCGGCATCGAGCATGGTCCAAGGCGAAAACGTAGCTGAACTCGATTTCAATGCCGTACAACGCGGTGACGCCGAGATGGAGCAGAAAGTAAACCGAGTAATCCGCGCTTGTGTTGAACTCGGTGACGGGAATCCCATCGTCAGCATTCACGACCAGGGTGCAGGTGGCAACTGCAACGTCTTGAAAGAGATCGTAGATCCGGCCGGTGCACAGATAGAGGTGCGCGAGATCCCGGTTGGTGATGACACACTGTCGGTATTAGAAATCTGGGGCGCCGAGTACCAGGAGCAGGATGCGCTGTTGCTGCGACCCGAGCACGGAGATCTTTTCTTGGAGTTGTGCGAACGCGAAAACGTTTCTGCCGCCTTCGTGGGGAAGGTCACAGGAAGTGGAAAGATCGTGCTGCACGACTCGTCTGACGATTCGACTCCCGTGAACTTGGAGCTCGACGCTGTTCTCGGCGACATGCCCCGCAAGGTGTTTGAAGTAGAGCATGCTGCGCCCGAGCTGCGACCGCTCACCCTTCCCGACGGCGCCACGGTCGAAGACGCACTCGACCGCGTGTTGAGGCTGCTGTCGGTTGGCTCCAAGAGATTCCTGACCACCAAAGTCGATCGGAGCGTTTCGGGTCTCATTGCCCGACAACCTTGCGTCGGTCCGCTGCAACTGACTGTCGCAGATGTGGCCGTTATCGCACAGAGTCATTTCGGAGTAACCGGGGCCGCGACGGCAATTGGCGAACAGCCGATCAAAGGGTTGATCGATCCCGCAGCGATGGCTCGTATGAGTGTCGGAGAGGCGCTCACAAATCTGGTGTGGGCCCGGGTCAGCTCGCTGGACGATGTGAAGTGCTCGGGTAATTGGATGTGGGCCGCTAAGCTCCCAGGGGAAGGTGCGGCACTTTACGATGCCGCAGTTGCCATGCGGGACATCATGATCGCACTCGGCATCGCGGTCGATGGCGGCAAAGACAGTCTGTCGATGGCGGCACTTGCACCCGATGGTTCGGGTGGTGACGAAACGGTGAAAGCGCCCGGCGAATTGACGATTTCGGCCTACGTCACGTGCCCCGACATCACCAAAACTGTCACTCCAGACCTGAAGCTCCCTGGCACTGGGCGTTTACTCTACATCGACCTTGGAGGCGGCAAGTACCGCCTCGGCGGATCGGCGCTGGCACAGGTGTACTCGCAGATTGGAGAAGACACTCCAGATGTCGAGCATCCTGACCTTCTCAAGCGGGCATTCAATACGGTACAGGGATTAATCGAGGCCCGCGTGATCTCGGCCGGGCACGACCGCAGTGACGGTGGTTTGATCACGGCAGCCCTCGAAATGGCTTTCGCTGGCGACGTTGGTGTCGAAATAGACCTCGATGAATCCGGGGTCGACCCAATGGCGCTCCTCTTCTCCGAGGAACTCGGCTTGCTTTTCGAGGTTGACGAAACTGAGGAAAACCGAGTCGTCGGCGCATTTGAAGCCGCAGGTGTTCCGTGTATGAGCATCGGTACGACCCAGACAAACAGCAAGGTAGAGATTAGGTGCTCTGGTGATGCGGTCTTGGTCGGAGATGTTCGAGAACTTCGGGATGTATGGGAAGCAACCAGCTTCGAACTGGACCGGCTGCAGGCAGCCCCGGACCACGTGGAGCAGGAAAGAACCGGACTGAAGGATCTGCGAGGGCCTGCGTTTGCAGTACCGTATGTTGTTGAGCCCACTCCCCAAGTGGTGCTCGATGCTGAAGAGAAACCACGGGTTGCCATCATAAGGGAAGAAGGCAGTAACGGCGATCGCGAGATGACATCAGCATTTTTCTCGGCTGGGTTCGAGACTTGGGATGTGATGATGTCGGATCTGTTATCCGGCCGCGTACACCTTTCGCACTTTCGTGGGATCGTCTTCGTCGGCGGTTTCAGCTTTGCGGATGTTCTCGACTCTGCCAAGGGTTGGGCTGGTGTGATTCGTTTCAACGAAAGCCTGTGGCGGCAGTTCCAGGACTTCTACCAGCGTCCGGACACCTTCAGCTTGGGGGTGTGCAACGGATGTCAGCTCCACGCACTTTTGGGCTGGGTGCCGTGGGACGACACCCCAGATGAGGTCCAGCCTCGATTTGTGAAGAACGCGTCGGGGCGCTTTGAATCTCGCTTCACTACGGTACGCATTATGGAGAGTCCGGCAATCATGTTGTCCGGAATGCATGGTGCGACTCTGGGCATCTGGGTCGCGCACGGCGAAGGACGCGCACTCTTCCCCAACCCTAGTATGCTGGACCGCGTGGAACATGACCACTTAGCGCCGGTTCGGTTTGTGGATGACGACAGTGCGATCACGGAACGTTATCCGTTCAATCCCAATGGATCTCCCAGAGGCATCGCGGGATTGTGTTCCCCGGACGGCCGACACCTGGCGATGATGCCGCATCCGGAACGCGCCTTCTTGCAGTGGCAGTGGGGTTGGACGCCGCCTCACTGGAATTCTGGCAAGATCGTCTCTCCCTGGATCAAGATGTTCCAGAACGCCAGAGAGTGGTGCGAAACAACTAGATAACCCACGGACTCTAGCTTGCCCTTTGCGACTAGCTACAGCCGCATCTACACAGTCGTGCGGCGAATCCCGGCAGGTCGTGTCGCCACGTACGGCCAAATAGCAATCCTGGCCGGCCTTCCTGGACATGCCCGGCAAGTAGGGTATGCACTACACGCGCTGTCCGAAGAGCCGAACGCGGACACGACGACCTTCAGCGGCAATTGCTTGAAGCTGAGGGCGTAGTGTTCGACAGCAACGGCAGAGTTTCGCTTTCCGAATTTGGCTGGAGCCCGCGATCTAAACCCGTTGGAGACGAGAATCATTGACCGGTTCTAGTGTATCGAGGCTCGAGCAATGTGTGTTGCTCGATTGGGGCGACACGGTCATGCGAGTGATTCCGGAGTACGATGGTCCGATGGAAAGCTGGCCCGAAGTAGAAGCGACGGAAGGTGTGCGTGAAGCGATAACCAGCATCCGGCGAAATGCCCTCGTCTGTCTTGCCACGAACGCAGCTGATTCCGGTGAGCGAGAAATCAGAAACGCTCTCGAAAGAGTCGGACTCAATGAATTGTTCGATCGCGTTTTCTGCTTCGAAGTCGTCGGTTTTCGCAAGCCATCCGAAGCATACTTCCGGACCGTTTTGGAACTTCTCGAACTTTCTCCCGACAGAGTATTCATGGTTGGAGACGACTTCTTCACCGATGTTGCGGGTGCTAATGCAGTCGGAATTAGGTCGGTTTGGTTCAACAACCTCAGCGCTGAGGATCGCAGTGGCGCATTCCACGCCACGATCCACTCATTGGACAAGATGGCGGAAACGCTTGAAGCGCTCGGCTTCAACCGCGCATAGGTCGCTGACTCTTGTTCTTACTTAGAGGGACGGTTTAGTATTTGGGAGTGCACATACCAAAACGACTTCCGACGCAATGTGAACCAAAACTTCTGTATTGATCGATGGAGTAACAGTGACGATTGAAGAAGGAAAACTGGCGCCCGCATTTTCTCTGAACGATGCGAAAGGCAACAAGGTTGCTCTCAAGGATTTCCGGGGCAAAAACGTAATTGTCTATTTCTACCCACGCGACAACACATCAGGCTGCACGAAAGAGGCAGAGGGATTTCGCGATCTATGGAAAGACTTCAAGAAGTCGGACACCGTGATCGTAGGGATCTCCCCTGACAGCGAGGCCTCTCACGAGAAGTTCGCGGCCAAGTATGAGCTTCCGTTCGTTCTTCTGTCGGATCCCGACAAAAAGGTAATGACGAAATACGGAGCTTTCGGTGAGAAGATCATGTATGGGAAAAAGGTCCAGGGAGTAATCAGGTCAACGGTATGGGTAGATCCTAAGGGGAAGGTGAAGAAACACTGGCGCAAGGTGCCGAAAGCAGCCGATCACCCTGCGAAAGTGTTGGAGAATCTGAACGCCTGAGCGCTCAACTTCGCTCGTCGATGGATCGGGCTACGTGATCGGCAATCGCCATTATGGTGATCATCGGGTTGACCCCACTTGACGTCGGGAACGTGCTGGCGTCCGCAACGTAAAGTCCACGAATGTGGTGGGACTCACCGGTCTCACCGACGACTGACCGTTTTGGATCTGCTCCCATACATGCGCTGGCCATCTGGTGGAAAGTGATGTACGACATTCGGCAGTGCCGATAGCCGCGGCCTGCGCAGGCATCGCTGAAGTTTTCCAGCCATCGGCCATTCCCGGGTTGCACGCGCACCGGTGGTGAGTGCAAGGTGACGATCTCAAAAGCCCCTGCTGCCGCGAGCACTTCTGCCGCGCCGCAAATGGCGCGGTGCATGTGTGCCGCGTCGTATCGCGAAAGTTCGTAGTGGACCCGTGGTTGTCCGTACTTAGTGAACGATAGCCGTCCGGGATCCCTGTCCCTCAGAAGCAAACCCACTAAGCCGGTGTGGGCTATCCTTCCCACGTCTTCTCGATATCGCTCGGCGCTCTCCCAGCCAAAGGCGCTTGCCGGCAACGCAAAGTGAATCGGTGCGGTCTCGAACTTCACGCCATACCCGCCGTCGATGTCTGCGAATTGGTCGGAGAACCTAGTCTGGAGAGACCCGCTCCACGGCTCGACGCGCTCGGGGAAAACCCCCATGATTCCGGATGCTGGATGGAGTCTGAGACCTCGGCCGAGTCTCTGGTTTGACAGGCTCGAACGTTTGAGTAGCGCAGGGGTATGGAGGGCCCCGCAGGCCGCGACAACTACGGGTGCACGCACGGTGAGCCGAAACGCTTCTCCGTTAGGTGTCTTGACCGTTCCAGACACGCCGGTGGCTCGCCCCTTCTCAAAGTGCACCTTCTCCGCGTTACAACCGGCTATGATGCGAGCGCCAACCGCGACTGCATCCAAGAGGTATGTGCGTGCGGTATCGTTTTTTGTCCCGTGTCTGCAACCGTATCCGCAGTAACCGCATTCCAGGCCCTCTGGGCAATCGGTCACGTTGCGCTGCATTACGTCGACATGCCAACCCAGCTTCTTCAGCCCACGCTCTAGGATTTCGTCCCTCTTCCCGGGAGTGGTCCATTGGGTGCCGACGTTCAATCTCGTCGAAACTCGGTCCAGCGATTCTGCGAACCGTGAGCTCGAGAACAGGGAGAGTCCACTCAACTCGTCCCACTCTGAGCGTACTCGCTCTGGAAGCGGAAAGCTGGTGGTGTAGTTGATGACAGTGCCGCCTCCGACGCAGCTTCCTGCGAGAATCGGCATTGAACCACTCTGGGTCATCAGCAGGCCGCCGTCGAGGTAGGACGACCCCAGCATTTCGCCTTCGACCTGGGTCATGTCTTTGGGCTCGAGGTTGACACCCTTTTCGAGCACAACAACGCTGTGTCCTGCAGCAGCAAGGACTCCAGCTACGACCCCACCGCCAGCACCCGAGCCAACGATCACCACGTCACAATCCAACGTCGTATCCGAGTTGACTTCGAGCGTCTGGAGAGGCTCTAGGTATTTGTCTGGCGGTGGAAGAGGCCCAGGATAACCTGCCTTTCGCCACGCGGCATGTGAGCTGTCGCCTTCGGGCCAGCAGTAATAGGAGACGTTGGCAAGACGCTTCAGCGCCTGGAAACCCGCTCGCCTGAGGCCGAAACGTGAATGCGCCCACGTCTCCAACATCGCCTGTCTGTCTGCTACGCTGATCTTCGCGATCGATTTGGGCCTCCCGCTCAGCAAGAGATTGACAATCGATGAGTCTAGTGCTGTCAGGAGTGCCAGGAGCCGTGTTCGGTCACCAGGGTCGCTCAACGACGCTATCAAGTGCTCAACTCGGCCTATCGTCGGTTCCAGCGATTCGAGGGAGTCACTGGCAGTGCTTGTGGCAGGAAGGATCGCTTCACATACAGCTGCCAATATCTTGCGCTGTCTGCTGGAAAGTCTTGCGCTGTCTGCTGGAAAGCATGGCCAGGCTTCTCCATTTGCCTAGGGAAGCCACAAGTTAGAGTGCCCGCACACTGATGGCCAGTCAGGGAGGATGAGGATCTAATCTCCTTATTGGATGGTACTTGGAGGTAGTGAGACAAGGCAGTTGGCACGATTCATTGGTGTGGTGTAAGATCAAAGACCGAATAAGCAAACGAACAAGCGGTACCTGTCAATAGAAGTGAGACACCCGTGGTATCGAGTTTAAGGAGCATTCACGAGTAACATGTCTTTCTCTCTCGTCCCGATAACGGCGGAGTCGGGGGTGTTTCTACTTCTCGCCGTTTCAGGCTCACAGCTCTCAGGGTATTCAACAAGTTCGCTTTCTTTCTCACACCCGGATTCGACCGGTTTGTTGATCCAGACTGCCTGCGGTGGGATGGCCGGCGTCGGTACTCCGCTCGGAAATCGCTCCGGATGTGCAGCGTAAGCCGCGGTAAGCGCTGCCGTCCGGTTTGCCAGACGCTGTTCCACAAGGCCAAAGTGGACGTCCTGTGGCGTCAACATGGCCAGCCCACTATGCCGGTGCTCAGCGTTGTACCAGTCGAAGAAAGGCCCGCCGAAGCTGCGCGCGTGCTGCAGGGATCCAAACCGAGTTGGAAACTGAGGCCGATACTTCAGCGTCTTGAACTGCGCCTCTGAGAACGGATTGTCGGTCGATGTGTAGGGTCTCGAGTGCGTTTTCGTTACCCCCAGATCACTCAGTAACAGTGCCACCGTCTTCGACCTCATCGATGAACCGCGATCCGCGTGCAGGGTTAGCTGATCTCGGGCGACTCCCTCTCGCTTACACGTCTCCTCGATCAGCCGCTTGGCGAGCACGGCCGACTCCCGCTGGGCTATCATCCAGCCCACCACGTAGCGGCTGAAGACGTCCAGGATCACGTACAGGTAGTAGTAAGTCCACTTGGCCGGGCCCTTCAGCTTCGTAATATCCCAACTCCAGAGTTCCCTCGGAGCCGTCGCCAGCAGTTCAGGTGCCCCGTATTTCGGGTGCCGCAACTGGTCGCGTCGCTCGCGCACCTCGTCGTTTGCCTCGAGGACACGGTACATCGTGCGTTCCGAACACAGGTAGCGGCCCTCGTCCAGCAGGATCGCATGTATCTCGCCCACAGCCAGATCTACGAAGCGCGGCTCGTGAAGTATATCCAGCACATCCTGGCGTTCCCGCCCTGAGAGCGCCCGAGGAGATGAGCAAACTCTGGCCGGCGGTCGAGGTCGGCGAAAACGATAGTAGCTCGCTCGTGCAGCACCAAGGGCTTTGCACGTGGCTCTCACCCCAAGACGCGGCCCGACTTCGGCAATCTTAGCCATCACGATCTCCCGCCGTTCTCGGGCAGGTCGATCCCCAACAGTTCCGAAAGTTTTTTTTGGACCTCTACCAGCGCCTCCGCACGCTCGGCGCGGTGCCGTAACCGCCGGTTCTCACACTCTAGTTCGGCGATCCGCTTCGCACCCGGATCCGGCGGCTTTGCCTGGGGGCCTCGCTTGCGAGTACCCTGGCCGCCCAACTTACCCCGATCCCGAGCAGCTCTCCAGTTGGACAAGCTCGATGAGTACAAACCTTCGCGCCTCAGCAATGCCCCGAGTTCCCCTGGTCTACTACACCGATCTGCTTCTCGCAAAATCCGCCGTTTGTACTCCAGACTAAAACGCCGTCGCTTTGCCTTCGCCAATACCTCTACCTCCAAACCAACATTAGAACGAGACAACTGCTGGTTCTCCATCCTCGTCTTCCTTCATCGCCCTGCTCACTAAACTAGCAGTAGGTACGTGTCTCACTCATATTGGCAGAGAGGGAAGGAGTAAATCGGATGGATATACGACGTTTAGCTGGGTTTTGGGGATCGATAATGCT
>JBDHHK010000241.1:0-6562 GCA_039589395.1 Gemmatimonadota bacterium | reverse complement strand
GTCGACAACGTGCTTCTCAACCGACTTCCATATCCCGAGTCCGAACGGTTGGTCTACTTCGACAATGCCGCACATTCGATTCCTCTATTTCGGGACTGGCAGGAACGAACGAACACGCGGCCGATCCCTCCTCGGTTTGCGGAATCGTTGTTGTCACTGCTGTTGCCGCGCGGAGCCGTCGGGCAGTGCATTCTCGGCGACTTGCGGCAGGAGTACGCCGGTATTTGCCGACTGTCTCGCCACTCTGCCAGTCGATGGTACTTGCGGCAGGCGTTTGGTATCGGATGGCGTTATGCGTTGGCGTCGCTCGGACGGCCTCCGAAGGCACCAAAAAGACTCAGACAAAGACCGATAGGAGGGACGGTTTCCATGGGATCGCTGTTACAGGACCTGAGCTACGCGGCCCGGTCTTTCGCGAAGCGACCTGGCTTTTCGGTTACCGTGGTTGCGCTCGTGGCCCTTGGGGTCGGAGCAAGTCGACAACGTGCTTCTCAACCGACTTCCATATCCCGAGTCCGAACGGTTGGTCTACTTCGACAATGCCGCACATTCGATTCCTCTATTTCGGGACTGGCAGGAACGAACGAACTCGTTCCCGACGATCGGGGCTGTCTGGGATGATGGTTTCGATCTCACCGGTGGCGGCGCACCCGAGAACATCCATGGCGGTAGGGTCACGGAAGATTTCTTCGGGATGCTGGGCGCCCGACCCGAGATCGGGAGGCTCTTCACAACCGAGGATTTTGTGGGCATCCCGGCCCGCACGGTTGTCATCAGCCATGGCCTTTGGCAACGACGATGGGGAAATGATCCAGGCATTCTCGGGAGCAGCATCACCCTGAACGGCTTTCCAATGGAGGTCGTCGGGGTGATGGGTAAAGGCTTTCCCCCCCCTGTGGATGTCACCGCTGACATTTGGTTGCCTCTTGATGTCACCGTTGAGGCATTTCAGCGCCGCGGTCGCATGATCCTCTCTGTAATCGCCCGACTGCAAGACGGTGCGTCACTGGAAATGGCGCAAACCGACGTGGATCGTTTGTCGGCAGAACTCGCCACCGAGTTTCCAGAACGGTATCGAACCGATGACGGTTCGCCGAAGATCTATCCTGTAGTCCCGCTAAAGCAAGCGACTGTCGGGGATATTGGCACGACCCTCTATCTGTTGCTGGGTGCGGTGTTTTTGATGCTGCTTATCGCGTGCGCGAACGTTGCCAACCTCTTTCTAGCGCGCGGAACAGACCGGACTAGGGAAATGGCGCTCCGCGCTGCACTTGGTGCGAGCCGCGGGCGCATCATTACTCAATTGCTGACGGAAAGCGTATCGCTCGCTTTGGCTGGTGGCGTGTTGGGTCTCGTGCTAGCGGTGTTTGGCGTCACTGCATTCGAGGTGTATAGCCCGGGCGGTATCCCGCGCATGGAGAGCATCACTATAGACATGCGCGTGCTCGGTTTCGCCCTCTTTGTCTCGGTCGCAACCGGTTTGTTGTTCGGAGTGTTCCCGGCGCTCGATGCGGCGAGATCCGATGTCAGGAAGGCATTGGGCGAAACCGGCGTTATTGGTTCAGATAGGCGGCGGCCGGTAAGCCTAAGGAGTGGATTGGTGGCGGCCGAGGTCGCGATGGCCCTGATGCTTCTGATGGGTGCGGGGCTCTTGTTCCGCAGTTTCGTGACCCTCAGCACCGTAAACATCGGATTCGAGACAGAAGATGTGGTTGTCCTTCCGCTCGAAATAGGAGACCGCTACGAAGGTCGGGAACGCGTCATTTTCGCAAACGAACTGATCGACCGCCTGGCAGCTATGCCAGGCGTTGAATCCGTAGGCGCTAGCACGACGGTGCCGCCAACCGGCAGCTACATGTGCTGTTGGATAGGTGGGGTGCGCACTGACGACCAGCCAGAATTCGATGACGAATGGTCCACGGTAGCTCACCCGATAACGCCGCATTTTTTCGAAGCCATCGGTGCAGAGATTCTCCAAGGCAGAGGTTTCACGCAAGCCGACGACGATCCTTCTTCTGCGTCCACGATTCTCAATCGGTCGGCGGCCCTGCACCTGTTCGGTGAATCAAATCCGGTGGGCAGGAGTTTCTGGTTTCGAGACATGCGCTTGACCGTAGTCGGTGTCGTGAACGATATCCGTCATTGGAGCCTGAGCGGAGACGATGAGTACAATCTATATCTGCCGAACACGTTGTACGGAGAGACATTCGGGCGGCTGCAGGTGGCTGTGAAATCGACCGTCGACCCGGGCGTGCTTGCCGGCACCCTGAGAGATGTCGTTTGGGCGATCGATCCAGATCTGCCGATTGGAGAGATCGTCCATTTGCGAAACAAGGTTGCCGGGTCGATTGCGCAGCCACGCTTCCTGTCCATCCTACTGCTGACGTTTGCCGCCCTATCTACTCTGCTAGCAGCAGGAGGAATCTACGGTTCGTTGCTGTATTCGGTGGGCCAACGGCATAAGGAGATGGGCATCCGGCTGGCTCTAGGTGCCGGGACGGGCAACGTGGTTGGGATGATTGTAAGGGGTGGATTGGTCATGACCGTAACTGGCCTGCTACTCGGGCTCGGCGGAACGTTTGCTCTTTCCAGAACACTGGAGAGCCTGCTGTTTGGAATAACGCCGGTGGATCCCTGGACCTTCGTTGTGGTACCGCTGCTTCTCGGAAGCGTGGCAATGGTGGCCTGCTATCTCCCGGCTCGCAAGGCCGCGGCTGCAGATCCAATCGAGACGTTACGCGTGGAGTGAGGCGGCGATTCGGCGGCCCCTCACTCAGCCCTTGAGGCGATAGACGAGCACGCGAAAGCTTTTTCCCGCAAGAAGCTCTTTGAAGGCGCCGCTGAGCAAGGTGAGTTGTTTGGCGCCGCTGTCGCCCATGTGAGCCTCGTAGTCAGAGGCTGGGATCGACAGCCATGGATTTCGATTTCCGTTGTTCTGCATCGTTCCGCGACCTGTTGGTGAGGCGTATGTGATGCAGCGCTATATCATCGATTGCTCCGAGAGGCTAGTACCAGGATCTTCTTGACCGACATCAGTAAGTTGTCCTCATGAATCGGTTTGTCCAGGTATCCGTCGGGCGGGGGGACGATCCGCTGGTAGATGAGCTTTCGGAGTTCGGGCTGTCCTGAGACTATACAAACAGGGATGTTCTTCAACTCAGGATCTTCACGCATTTCAGCGTAAACTTGAGCGCCACTCTTTTCCGGCATACTGATGTCGAGTGTGACAAGGTCAGGTTTCTCACTCCGGGCAAGCTCCATCGCCTCGTTGCCGTCTCTAGCCTCGATTATCGTCGCTTGCTCGTCACCCAAGACGGTGCTGATGAACTCTCGTGCGTCCGGATCGTCGTCGACGACGAGGATCTTGTAATTAGATAGGTCCGCCATATGTGCTTCTTGCAGCTTTCGCTTGGTATCCGCAGGTCATTTCTCTGTCGCCAGAGCATTCAAGATAGTCACGAGCGTATCCGGCTCGTCGACGAACATAGAGTTCTCCGTCAGCGCAGACACGCGCTGCCTCAAGTCATCCTGCTTCGTGACAAAAATCGACCGAGTATCTGCGGAGTGGCGAAGACACTCTTCTAGCATCGGAACGTCGGAACCGGTGTCTCCACATACGAGATTGGGGCCAGTTGCCAAACCAAGTCCCAGACTGTCGTTCAGAAACCCGACTCCGTTGCCCTTGCTGAAGTCAGTCAAGCCCTCTCCCGAACCGTCGCCGGGTACGGTGAGGATGATCTCCACGTCCAATCCCGTGTCTTCAATTCGGAAAAACCGAGAATCGGGGTCGAGCTCCGCGACCAAATCCTCGAGTACTTTCAAGAAATTGGCCGACTCAGCTTCGGGAACTGACTTTGTAACATCTTGCCTGGCCATCGTGGTTTGTCCGAACTTCTGCTGAAAGGCTGAACCGATTAACCCGAATTTCTCGAATTGCGGCTGTTTGAGAATCTGCAGCAGCCTCTTGTTGAGCTCGTCGAGTTTATCCTGCTGCTTCTGATCGACTGCCAGCGTTTTTCGCCTGAATTCGAGATCGCGATACTCGCGGCCCTTGGAGCCGGCGTTTATCACCAGTCCTGTGGGAATGGTTGTGATGTCGACCAATCCTCCGTTCTCCAGTGGAGCTGAGGTCAGAATCACGGTGTTCGTAACGCAAGACTTCGCAAATCTGGATATGTATACCGAGTTGTAAATCGATTGGATCGAGGAAAGGTATCGCCCACAGTAGTTGTTGACGGTACCGTCGCGGTCGGTAATCAGGTTCCTGAGATCCAATCCGCCCAGCACGGATACGCACTGACTGACCTGCTCTTCGTGAGCCGGGTGGATGCCCCTGAGGTGCTTCTCAAATGCCGGTTCCCCTTTCGAGAGGAACAGGATGTCTTTGTCCAACTCGTTGATCTCGTAGCTGAGATCGATTGTTATCTCTCGGTCTTCGTCGAGAGCGACCTCCGACCCACTCGCACCCGCAGGTATGGCTCTCAGTGTTTCCACAGCCGCTTCGAGCGATAGGATGTCCTCGTTCGCTACCGTGGCATCATCGAGATACCGCGTCACGATATTCAAGCGGACCTGACGGGATTGAGCCATCAACGCGTAGAACTCTTGTAGAGAGGTGACTCTTCTTTCCTCGATCCTCATGAATTGCTTCTCCTCCGTGCATCGGCAAACAATCGCTTCAACAACTGAATTTGCCCGACGTGATATACATCGTGAGTCACTACGCCGTACAGCAGATCGGCAAACGTCCACGTCTTGCTGCCGGGAGCATACTCGCTAAGTCGCTTTTCTTCGAAGGTGCGCGCACAAACAACTAGCGTACGATGCTCGGAGAGCAGTAACGCTCGATCCTTCTTCCAAGAGTCCGAATTCGGTCTGGCTGGCACCGCCGGCCAGTTTGATGGTTGGCGCGGGAAGCCACCCTTGGGAGATCCATCGAGTAACCTGCGCACCGCGTACTTCCAGTACGCGATATGGAGGGTCAGTTCCCAAATGCTGTGTCGTTCGGGGGAAGGCTTCCAGACCGCGGCTTCTGGTGAGATCCCGCGCAGCGCGCCGTGGGCTGTAGCGCCGCCGTACCACAACCGACGGCCTTTCGGCGGATCCAAGAGATCTATGATCGTATCTAGCTGCGTTGTTGTCATTGCGATTTTTCCTCAGGCACAGCACCTGATCTCGTGGTGTCTTTCGCTTTGGCAAGGGTGCTAAGGCTCAAAACGTGTACCGTTACCGCAACGGCGATAACGAGGAGGATGGCACGGACAATCCCCGAATTGACTATCGCCAGACCAGAATAGCCGACGGCTACCCAAAGCAGCAAGAGCGTGAACACCTTGGTCTGCCAGGTTACCGCATGGTGTTCTCTGTAGTTCCGTATGTAAGAGCCAAAGAGACGGTGGTTAATCAACCACTGATGAAGCCTGTCCGAACTTCGCACGAAACACGCCGCCGCCAAGAGGAGAAAAGGCGTAGTCGGCAGCAGGGGTACCACAATGCCTACAGTTCCCAGGATTACCGAAGTCACGCCGGCAACAACCAACAGCACTTTTTTAGGTCGATCGGATATCATCATCAATGCTACAACTGTGCGTTTCCAGACTCAATGTACGAACAAAACGAGTGCTGAGTTGATGCCTTCAGAATTGGAATCCCGTGCCGAGGAAAGCTTGAGCAGACGTGCTCGAGGGTGCGAAGAAATCGAGTAGGTGGAACTCCACGAATGGTTTTAGAATGCCGACTTCGCGCTTAAGCCCCGCGAAGAAGGTGTATCGCGGGTCGATATCGGGCGCGTCCGTCATGATATGATACCATTGATCAATCTTCACCATAACTAGCCCGGATCCTACATAGAACGGAAACCCTTCTCGGAGAAACGTCGTTCTCAATGCGATCTGTGCCATCCAGCTCGAATTCTCCGGAGCGTTGTTACTGGAAAACGCGCTGGATATTACATAAAGCGCCGGGTAGAACTCCAACGGCCCAAGAAAACGTGTGACCAGGTGAATCCCCAACCGCCCTCCAACAAAGGGCCCACCCGCCAGGGTCCCGCCATAGCGGACGCCCACTTCGAACGGAGAGCCGAGGTCGCCGGGCTCAGCGGTCCGAGTCCATAATGCAATGACGCCGCAGTCGTTCCCGGATCTGTGGTACTCTAGCGGCGTCTGGATTGGCCTGGAATACGTTTCGACCGCCTCGATCGCATCCAACGGGAGCGTGTTGACATCGATTCGTCGACTGTTGCCCATCAATCCGCCATCCAGAAAGATGAGTGGGGGGCACTCGACGGATGCCGCACTGCGGTGTGGCCTGCCGGGGGCATCGATGATGTACTCCCTGGTGTCGATACTACCGTCCGGGAACGGGATCCCGTAGTAGGCGTTCGGCAGAATCGTGAAACCTCGCATGCGACGCACCACGTCGGTCACTTGCTGCGGATGCCATTGCTCAAACTCATCACGATCTGCGAAATCGCCTAGGCCCATCTCTTGGTGGCGGTAGAAGCTGGCGAGGTAGCGGTCAGCTGGTGGTGCTTCGACGACGATTGGTGTAAGCGCGTACGCAT
>JBDHHK010000240.1:0-6103 GCA_039589395.1 Gemmatimonadota bacterium | reverse complement strand
GGGCGGGCGAGAAGGAGAGAGGCACCCTAGAGACCCTCCTGTCGTCGCCAGCGAATCGCTTTGAGATCGTGCTTGGGAAATTCCTCGTGGTGTCGCTCGCGGGCTTCATCTCGGCCTTGCTGGCTATGGTCGGTATGTACCTCGGGGTGCGTGGAATTGGGGAGATCCCTCCTGAAGCGATGGAGGTGGTCTGGGACATTCTGAGCGTCAAGGTTATCGTCTTGATTCTGACGTTGTTGTTGCCTTTGGCGGTGTTCTTCGGTGCGGCGATCCTCGCGGTTTCGATCTATTCGAAGTCGTTCAAAGAGGCGCAGAGCAGTCTGACCCCCGTCAGCATTGTGATCATCGTTCCAGTTGCACTTGGGCTGTTGCCGGGCATGGAGCTGAACCTGACCACCGCGTTGATCCCGATATTGAACGTGTCGCTTGCGACAAAGGACGTGATTGCCGGAACGATCAACCCGGTTCATCTGGTGGTGTCGTATGCATCGCTGTTTCTTCTGGCGACGGCGAGCATGGCGTTTGCTGTGATGTGGTTCAATAGGGAAGAGACGCTGTTTAGGACATAGGGGCGGCGGGAGAAGCGGGAGGGGAGGGAGCGTTGCACTCGGGTGGGTCCTTGGATGTTGGATGTTCCTTGTTGGGCGTTGGATGTTCTCTTGCACTACTGCAGTCGCATGATTCGACAATAAGTGCCCCTCGTAGGATATTCCATCTCTATGATCCCTTTCCGAGTCGGCTTCGACAGCTACTGTCTCCATCCCCTCGAGCTTTCGGCGACCAAGGTGCTTGAGTGGACCTCGGCTCGAAACGGCGAGGGTGTCCAGTTCTCGGAGGGTGTTCAGGCGGGCGGCGTTAGAGCTGACGAGGGGTTCCTCCGGGAACTCGCCGATACCGCTAGTGCCCACGTCGCCGGTACCGAGCGCAGGACTCCGACTGAGATGGTGGTCCCGAATTGACTGAGCGCGGCGGATCGTTTCGCTACAGGTTCAGATACCACGATGGAGATTCGTTCCAGACTGAACTACGCGATCTGGGCGTGAGTCTTCCTTGGTCCGACGACGTTTCGCCTCTACTCAACGGAGTTGAGGTGGGGGCGTTCCGCCTGCCCAATCGACTTGCCGTGCATCCGATGGAAGGATTCGATGCAGTAGTTACCGGTGCTCCCGGTGAGCTATCCGTCCGTCGCTACGAACGATATGCTGCTGGGGGGGCCGGCACGATATGGTTCGAGGCAACCGCCGTTGTTGCGGACGGCCGATCAAATCCGCACCAGATGTATTTGCATCGAGGTACGGTCTCTGACTTCGCGAGATTGGTTGACGCCACTCGTTCAGCTGCGCGGAACGCCTTAGGTCCCGACCACATGCCGTTACTGGTGTTGCAGCTCACGCATTCCGGTCGGTGGTCGCGACCATCAGATTGCAGGAAGCCTTTGATAGCGTTCCACAACTCGACCCTCGACGAGTTGGTCGGGATCGATTCGGAATACCCGCTGGTGACCGATGACGATCTCGGCTGCCTACAAGAAGACTTCGTTCGAGCGACACGGCTCGCGGCCGACGCCGGTTTCGACGCGGTCGACATCAAGGCTTGTCACGGCTACCTGGTATCGGAGCTGTTGGCCGCGTTCACCAGAGAGGGACGCTACGGTGGGTCGTTCGAAAATCGTACTCGCTTCCTCGTAGAAACGGCTCTGCGTGTACGCGATGAGGTGCCGTCGATCCTCGTTGCGAGTCGGCTGAACGCCTATGACGGTCTCCCGTATCCATACGGATTTGGGGTGGACCGAAACGATCCGGCAAAGCCAGACCTCGAAGAGCCGCGCGCTCTGCTGAGCGAGTTGCGCGAAAACAGACTTTCGCTCGCCAACATCTCGGTTGGAGTGCCGTACAGCAAACCGCACCTTGGGCGACCTTTCTCATGGCCGGTGCGTGGCTCGTCACCTTCACCGGAGCATCCGCTTTTGGGTGTGTCGAGATTGTTGGATATCGTTGCGACACTACAGCATGGTGTCAAAGCGCTGCCGATGGTTGGAACTGGCTACAGTTGGCTGCGACAGTTTTTCCCCCATGTCGCCGCAGGCGCCGTTGCGGCGGAAAACGTGACTCTCGCTGGCGTAGGCAGGCTGGCATTCGCCTACCCCGACTTCGCCCGCGATCTGTTCGAGCATGGAACGCTGAATCCGGCCAAGTGTTGTCTTGCTTGCTCTGGGTGTACTGAGCTGATGCGGGCCGGCGGACCTACCGGCTGTATCGTCCGCGACCGCGATTTTTATAGACTGCCGCGACGTAGCAGAGCAAGAAAGGACTGAGACTGTTGCCCGCCTCTCCGGAGAACTGCCGTTTTGGCGATCTCGAACTGCCCGTTTTCTCGCTCAACACCCTCGTTATCGGGAGCGGCGCCGCTGCTCGAAATGCGGCACTGCAGCTATTTCGCTCTGGGCAGCGTGACATTGCAATAGCCACTGAGCGGTGGAACGCTGGCACATCGTACAATGCCGGATCCGACAAGCAGACCTACTACAAGCTCTCTGTTGCAGGAGACGCCACCGACTCACCGCACGAGTTAGCCGAAGATTTGTTTGCGGGTGGATGTATGCACGGCGATATCGCCCTCTGTGAAGCCTCCCACTCGGCACAGGCATTCTTCAATCTGGTTGAGTTGCGCGTGCCTTTTCCACACGATCGTTTTGGTGGCTTCGTGGGATATCGCACCGACCACGATACTCGAGGCCGTGCAACCTCGGCGGGACCGCTGACATCGAAGCTGATGTGTGACTATCTGGGTAAGGCGCTCGAAAATGAGGGGCTCGAGGTCTTCGATGAGTGCCAGGTAGTCGCGCTGCTGACACGCGCTGATCGCGAGAACGGTGAAGATTGCGAGATCGTGTGCGGAGCCGTGGCGCTCGACAAAACGCGACTGCTTGACGACAGTTTCGGACTCGTTGTGTTCAATGCCACAAACGTCATACTTGCAACGGGCGGCCCTGGGGGGATGTATCGCTCTTCCGTCTATCCGCAAAGCCAAATGGGAGGAATCGGCATCGCACTCAGAGCAGGTGCCATCGCCCACAATCTCACTGAATCGCAGTTCGGTTTGGCTTCTACCGGTTTCCGCTGGAACTTATCGGGAAGCTACCAGCAGGTGATTCCGCGCTACGTCTCGAGGGATCCTGACGGCTCAAACGAACGTGAGTTTCTAAACGATTTTTTCCCGGACCTCACCACACTCACTACTGCGATCTTCCGAAAAGGATACGAGTGGCCATTCGACTCTGAGCGTGTCGTGGGTTTCGGATCATCCCTGATCGATGTGCTCGTGTTCCGGGAGACCGTGGATCGAGGACGAAGGGTGCATCTCGACTTCTTGCGCAATCCAACTGATCCTAAGGGGCACGATCCGTTCGAAGTCGAAAAGCTCGCGGATGAACCACGTGAATACCTGCGGAGCTCAGGCGCGATGCAGAACACTCCGATTGCTCGTTTGCTGGCAATGAACTCGCCCGCCGTTGAGCTATACCGCGACCACGGAATAGATCTCGAGAACGAACTCCTCGAAGTAGCGGTATGTGCTCAGCACAATAACGGAGGTCTGGCAGCCAACATCTGGTGGGAATCCAACGTCAGACATCTGTTTCCAGTGGGTGAAGTGTGTGGTACGCATGGTGTGCGACGTCCCGGTGGATCCGCTCTGAATGCGGGACAGGTGGGATCCCTTCGTGCGGCGCGATACATTGCCCGCAACTACGCGGACAATCCACCTGACCTGGCTGATTTCGAGGCCGAAGTCGCCGAACAGGTTTTCTCATGTATCGATTCGTGTGCGCGTGTGATCGATACAAACGATCTCGGCCTGCAATGCATGTACCCGAATGAAGTATTGTCAGAGATTCAAGATCGCATGTCCACGTATGGTGCGCAGATTAGGGACCCCAACACCATTCAAACGGCGGCCAGAGATGCATGGGCACTAGTGCGGGACACTGAGACCAAGCTGCGTGTGAACGGACCGAATTCGCTCCCAATGGCGTTCAGAGTCGTCGACCTCTGCGTGACGCACGCAGTCTATCTCGAAGCCATTTCTGCGTACCTCAGCGCCGGAGGCGGATCTCGGGGCGGAGTGATGGTATTGGACGCAGACGGAATCCACTGCGGTGCCGGACTCGAAGAGTCGTGGAGTTTTCGCGTTGTCGACGCCGAGGGAGAATCTGCACGGAAGATTCTAGAAGTCGCACTCGACGCTTCCGGAGAAGTCATTTGCGCATGGGTGGACGTTAGGCCTATACCGGAAGGCGGCGGATGGTTCGAGCAAGTGTGGGCAGACTTCAGATCCGGGAAAGTGATCTCTTCGACGAAGGGGCAGAGCAGTGAATAGCAGACGTTGCGCCGTCGTGACTGGAGCCGCCAAAGGCATCGGCAGGGCTATTGCGATCGAGCTGGCACGATCCGGATTCGACATCGTAGGGAACGATCTGGTATATGATCCTGACGACCGAACCCATGGCCTCGCTGAAACTCAACAGATGGTAGAAGACCTAAACGTGGGCTTTGCACCTGCGCCGGGCGATATTGCCGACCTGAAAACACATGAAACGATTTTGCAGGTCGCGATGGATCGCTTCCGGCGAGCTGACGTATTGGTCAATAACGCGGGCGTTGCGCCGTTGGAACGGTTGGACTTTCTAGATACAACGCCTGAAAACTTTGACCGAGTCTTGGATGTGAATCTGCGCGGAACATTCTTCTTGACACAGGCTTTTGCGCGTCTCTTGATCGCTGAAACAGCTAGAGCCTCAGGTGGCTCGATAATCTTCATAACATCGATTTCGGCAGACGTTTCCTCGCCGTCCCGCGCGGAGTATTGCGTCGCGAAGGCAGGCCTCAGCCAGTTGGCCACTGTTTGCGCCGACCGCCTCGCCGCCACTGGCATAACCGTCTTCGAAATCCGACCAGGAGTGATTGAGACCGATATGACCGCGCCTGTCAAAGGCAAATACGATAGGCTCATTGCTGAAGGATTGATACCTCAGGCTCGGTGGGGTACGCCGGAGGATGTTGCACGGGCAGTGGTATCGCTGGCTCGCGGTGATTTCGGGTACTCCACTGGTGGGGTGTTCGAAGTCAGTGGAGGCATGAGCATCAAACATTTATGACGAGAATTCACGGAGAGAGGCAAAGTGAGCAAATCGGCTGCGGTATGGGAGCTGCTACAGAACAATCGCCTGATAGCTCTACTGAATCCCAAGAATCCTGAGGAGTGTCTCCGGGCCTATGAGACTCTCGCCCCACTCGGTGTGGTGCTGGAGGTTGCCCTACGAGGGGACGCAGCGATACCGAGTCTCGAGTTCGTCCTGAAAGCACACCCGGACGCGCTCATCTTGGCGGGCACCGTGCTGACGCGGGAGCAGGCTCGGGATGTAATCGATGTTGGAGCCGCGGGCGTGGTGTCGGCTGACTACATATCGGCGGTGGTAGAGGAGTGCGTGGCAGGAGACATATTGTGCGTACCCGGCGGCCTTTCAGATGCCGGAAAACAGCTGGTACAGAAAGCCGAGCTTTACGATGTGACGCTGGACCGGCTCAAGGAAGAGAAGCCCTGGCAGTGGGTGTACAAGGTCTTTCCGGCAATGGTCAATCCCGAATCAACGCTTGCTACCGCAAAGGCTTGGCGTGCGATCTATCACGGTCTGCAACTGGTCTACACGGGCGGGGTCACACTTGAAAATGTTGGCGGGATGGCGCGTCAGGATCCGGACGGCATCTTCTGTGGATCAGCTTTGACGCGCCACGCAGATGATTCCGATCTGATGCGTGAGGAAGCCAGGCGCTGGTTGGCTGAGATCCAGGCTAATCGAGTGGCGGTGAAACCGGGACTCGAGAAGAAGGAAGCTGGAGATGCGCACCTCGTGCGAGGCGAGTCACAGTCGGCGCCATCATCGGATGTGGTCGGGACCGCAGATGCGAAGCGCGTTGTCACATTCGGCGAAATCATGCTGAGGCTCTCGCCTCGCGCTGGTCAACGGCTCAGGCAAGCAAAGTCCCTCGAAGTCACCTACGGTGGTGCGGAGGCCAATGTCGCTGTGGCTCTGGCACAGTGGGAT
>JBDHHK010000239.1:0-6208 GCA_039589395.1 Gemmatimonadota bacterium | reverse complement strand
GGTTCACAACCCGGTAGCCGGTGGTGTTCCTCATTAGTCGTGGGTCCAAAGTTTCTGCGTCGACGTCGGTGCCGACTCGGACAAGGTTAGCAGGAGCGGGTGGGGCGCAGGCGAAACTCGAGGCCAAACAGATCGCGAAGCTGAGGATTCTGTTCATTTGCCGACTTTTCTTTATCCCAGGTAGAATGACCGCTGAATCTGTGTTGGCGGGGGTGGCTGAGTCAAACCGAGCTTTTCGCGAGTGAAATCGCTGCTCGGCAAAACTGACTGCCGCTAAAGCGGCATCGCGAGGGTCGCCTCAGCGGCAGTCATCTGGCCGAGTCGCGGCTTTTGCCGCGAGATCCGAACTGCTGTTTCGACTATCCTCGGGTGACCGTCCGACCGTCCGACCGTCCGACCGTCCGACCGTCTGACCGTCCGACCGTCCGACCGTCCGACCTACCTCACCACGAGCACCCCAATTCTGCCCCCAAAGTCATCTTCCTCAGCTCGAAGCCCTCGCGGTACAATCCAGGGGCCTCCATTCAATCGCACATTCACGCGATGAACGCCCGAGACAATGCGTATCGTTACTTCCCATTGCCCCTGAGTTGTGCGGCGCAACGGTAGAGGTTGCCAGTCGGTGAAATCGGCCGTCAACTCAACCTGACGCGCATCTGGGGCCTCGACCCGAATCGTGTGGAGATCCTCGAGCGACGTCGGAACCGTCAGACGTGCTTCGCCGACGCTGGGAGTGCCGGGGCGCTCCAGCTCTCGAAAGAGCGCTCTCACAGGCACAGGAGTTGTTGGTGATGGCGACCTGAACGCGTCCACCCTGAGTCCGATGCTCACGTAGTTCGCCGAGATTGCGCCACGGACGTGATCGGAAGGGTAGCGACCGCCAGAGATGTGTGCGGAGAGCCGTTGCCAAATCGGTATCTTGGCACGCAGTTCGCCGTATGCTCCCTCACCACCGCCATCGCTCAAGGTACGTATCCCTAGCGAGCCTTCGATCTCGAAGTGTCTGTCGCGCCAACGACTAGTGCCCACGATGTCGAAGTACTCAATGCCTGAGCTCCAGGTTTGTGTTGCGACGGCGCCCAACGCTACGCCCTCGAGTACTGTCCAACCGCCCAACTCTACCTCGTATGGTGTGGCCGATCCCGAACCCTGGTATGCCTGTGCTGCGGCGGCGCCTATCCACGCTCCGCTCAGCCTTCCCGCTAGGTGGAGTCGAGCCCGACCGAGCAAATGCCCATAACCAGGCTCGTCGTCATACACGTTCAGCCCGGCCGATCCTGAGATCTCTCCGCGAAGGCGGTTCTGAAGGTCAACACGCCAGGCGCCGGCAGCGAGGCCCTGTATGATGTGTCTGCCGCTCTCGAAAACGATATAATTGCCGCTGGCACCTATTGACGTGTTCGGTGTGTCGAACCGAAGCGTTGGGCTCACAAACATCGCGCCGGAGCCAAGGAAGTCCTCATAGTCGAGCCAGGATCCACCTATGTCCACGGTGGCGATGCCCTGCGCTTCGAGGGATAACGCAGGGCCGAGCATCAGAGCCGTTGTCGCCACTGCGACAAACGGACAATGGCGCATCACGATCCGGAATACACCTAGGGTTTCCGGGGTCGGCGTGTGGTGGGCGCAGACGTAGATCCTGGAGCGGCTAATTCCAGAGCGTCTGCTGCAGCACCGAGCCGGACGCCAAGTGCTGCGACCGGAGATGCTCCTAACGTTATGTCGCGCTCTACGTTACGTCGAAAGGCGATGTACTCCACGTCATCGGCGCCCACCGCAAGCGCAATGACGGCTGCGGTGGCGGTATCTGCTGGTACTCCAACAGCCACCAGGTCGGCAAGAACCGCGGCCGCGATTGTGAGTGGCTGATCTGCACGGAGCGAACGAAGGCTCTGCAGGTCATCCGGTTCGGCACCGGCACGCAATGCGCTCGCACCGGCCACGATTTCAGGATTCGTGGACTCGGATCCCAGAGCGTCCCGCGCCAGCAGGAGCTCTCCGGCGAGCCGTCGCACTGCCCGAAGAATCAGCTCGCCGCTGGCTCCCTTGCTCGCGCCCTCGAGCGCTCGGTCTACCAGCGGTTCCGTGGGCAGGCCTTGCGCACTTGCCGAATCCAGTATGGCGTCGATCTCGCTGCGCACTGGCTCTGGAACCCGGTCCTGTAAGCGGGTTTCCTGGGCAGATACAGGATCAGCTGCCGCGAATAATCCGGCAACGAAACTCAACGCCAGGAGCTGCCAGAAAAAGGATTTCCTCATGTCTCTCCAATTGTAACGACCGATCCCGGCCGACCGAACTCGTCATCGCCCACCGGCGGCGCCGACGGGTCACTGAGCCATGTGTTTCCGTCTACCAAAAATGCGTAACGATACCGGCCCGCATTGAGAGGTATCGTTACCGACCAGACCCGGTTCTCCGCGACCAACTGCATCGGAGTGGCAGATGGATTCCAGTCATTGAAGTCACCTACCAAAGAAACTTCAATAGCGGTCGGTACCACTATCACGAATTGAACGGTTGAGCCTTGCTGCGCAGCCATAGCCGGGGTGCTCTCATCGTACGATCCTAGTTCGCTCTGAGCGAAAACCACAATCGCAGCGATGCCAGCGGCAGCAGCGAGGCCTCCGAGCGGACTGATGCGCACCGTACGCCCACGAATCAACCAATCGATCGCGGACCAAACACGCCGCTTCCAGCCCAACGGCGCTGGAAGAGACTCGATCTCGGCCATAACACGCATGTCCAAGGCCGGGTCGATTCGCACCGGTTCCTTGAGCAGTTCGATGGCTCTGTCGAGTTTGTCGGTGTCTTCAGCCACTGTTTTCCTCTGTGAGCAGCCGCTGCAGCTCCTCGCGCGCCCTTGCTACTCGCATTTTGAGAGCGGACAATTTGGCTCCCGTGAGTACCATCATCTCTTCATAGCTTAAGTCTTCTACGTATTTCATCAAGAACGCTTCGCGATGCGTCTGTGACAGCTGAGCAACGGCCCAGTCGATTTCCTCTCGCAAAGCGTCTCGGGTTTCCGAATGTGCAACGGAGGCACGAGCAATCGCGGGCTCGCTGTGCGTTATCCTCTCTTGCCGCTTCGCGCGCTGACCACCTATGGTGCGGCAGCGGTTGACCAGAATGCCGAACAGCCACGCTCCGAATCGGTTTGCGTCGGTACACCTCGCCAGCGACCGGTAGCCCCGTACGAATGTCTCCTGCAACGCATCCTCGGCGTCGGCGGAGTTTCCCAGCATCCGCGTAGCGTAGCGTCCCAGGCGGTCCCTATATCGTGCCACCAGCCCTGCATAGGCACCTGAGTCTCCGGCCAACACGCGCTCGACCAGTGTTGCATCACTCTCCCCCTTCACACCCTCAATACCCATGCGTGCGCCCTCGGGTCACCTTGGCGGTGGAACTTGATCTTGTTGTGACGTTGCCGTTAATCGCCGGGTATCCATGGTGACTTCCTTCAACCTCGTTCACAAAGAGGAGCAGTTGTGAGACGTTTGTTGCCGGGTATCCTGACCCTGTCCGCACTCGTGGGCTCGTTTTCCGCGTGCTACCAAGATGCGGTCACTTACCCGAACTATACATCTGGCCCGACTCGCGTGTTCCTCACTGGAATGCCGCATCCAAACACAGCTCTCGCGTCGGTGGAAGTTTATGTGTTAGAGATCGCGGCGTCCACACAGGCTGATACGGTCGGTGGTAGGTCGGATTGGAATATTCTTGCGACACCGAGGCGCCGTTTCGATCTCCTGCAGTTGTTGGGAAGCAGCATGGAACTGGCAGGTGTGGCCAAAATCCCGACCGACCTGTACTACGCAGTACGTCTAACTGTCGACAGCGATTCAAGCGCCGTGACCTTCGGCGACGGAACCGCCGCGAAGATCGGCTGGCCCAGCGACGGTCATTTTTCGGCGTACGCATCTCTGGAGAGACCGATCTCAGTGCCGGACAGCGGAACGTCGATAGTAATCGACTTCGATCTCGAGCAAAGTCTCTTCGGTGGCCTGGGCGCTCCACTTTTTGATTTTCTCTTTTCGCCGGTGATGCGGGCCGTGGACTCCACAGAAACGGGGGCGATACATGGCACCGTTCTGGGCGACACCGACGGCGACGGGTTTGCTGATCCTGTCAGTGACGCATGGGTATCGGTCTTCGAAGCGGATTCTGCGTGGAGGCCGGAAAAGTTGTTCAAGAGATCTGCGGGACGGACTGACTCATCAGGATACTACTGGACTGGATTCCTGAACCCAGGCAGCTATACGGTCGAAATAACGACGCCTGCAATCGAGACGTTCGGGCCGCTCGTGGCCCACGACGTTGAGGTCGTTGCAGGCGAGGAATTCACCTTCTCAGTAACCCTGCCGATTGGTTCAGTCGCGGGGATCTTCTCCTGGAGGTAGTTATGAACCAACGGCATATTCTCTCGGGTCAGCTCGTGGTGTTCGTCGGTCTTCTTGTTGTCGCTGCCCAGCCAGCGAATGCGCAGCTGATAGCGCTCAAGACCGTCCCAGTCGCCACGGGTGACCAGTTCATACTATTCCCGTCACACAACCTCGGAATGGGTTCTGTGGGCATCGCTATCGACGATTCGATTGCCGATCCGTTCAGCAATCCCGCAAAGGGCGCGCGCATTCGGGAGGCACATGTCTTTGCTTCCCCCACCTACTACAGCGTGAGCGACGAGGCCGGCAGTGCAGGGGCTCTCCCCGTGGGCGCGTTGTTCAAATCCTCACGTGTGTTTGGCGGTGGAATGGTGTCCTTGCAACAGGTGAGCCAGGGCGATTGGTTTCGACGCTGGTGGGGTGTTCCCGATGTCCTGCCGCCGAACGCACTCAGGTCTCAATCCTCGACAAACAAATATGGGTTCCTGATGTTCGGCGCTGTGCTACCCGGTGATGTTGCGGTAGCTGCCAGCACTTTCCTGGCCGACTTCAACGCCATAGACGGTGTCGAACATCTGTATGCAAACAGTGCGGCGATCGAACAGAGCGGAGATCTCAAGGGTGTTCGTCTCGGAGCAGTGAAGACGTTCGAAGGAGACCGCTCGCTCGAAGGCCTCGTATTGTATCGCCGCTTTCACATGCAGCACGACGTCACGTACGTGGACTGGTTGCCCATCGACACCCTCACCTGGCAGCAGGAATTCGACGTGCGGAAGGAAGAGAATCTCGATGTGACAGATACCTGGGGAATTCACCTCGGATACGTGCAGCCGATCGGTACGCGCGGCTGGCGCATCGGCGGCACGCTGACGGGCAACTGGAAATCGCATCCCAAGATTCCCAACTACGAGATCATGAACATTCCCAGAGACCCGGGCAATAGCACTGCGTTCGACCTTGGTGTTGGAATCGCCAAGGTAGTCGGGCCAACGACATTCGGAATCGACATCGTTTACGAACCCGGTAGCAGTGACACTTGGGCAGAAGCTGAGGGTCCGGTCGAAACCGTTAGCGGAGACACCATTCGAACGGGTGAGAAGACAGTTGAAAATGCGTTCAGCTTCTCAAATGCATTCGTAAATGTCGGCATCACGCGCCAGGTTGGACCTGCAGCATTCCAGTTCGGCGTCGGTCTGAGGTCGTACGACTATCACCTCGATCAGTGGGATCACGTGGAAGAAGACACACCCAGACAAGACGAGCAATGGATGGAGTGGGTGCCTAGCTGGGGTGCGAGGGTCAGTCTGGGTGACCTGGAGGTTCGTTACGCCGGACGTGTTACCACCGGTACGGGGAGGCCCGGTGTCGGCTGGCGTGGAGGTGGATGGCTCGAAGCGGACGTGGCGGCCCCGGCCAGTATGGGCGGAAACGACATATTGCTCGCACCCAGCGGGATACTCACACTCGATGACGTGACTGTCATGACGCACCAGTTCTCGATATCGGTGCCGATTCGGTAAACGCTAGTCCACCTCGCTCGCGGAGGTCCTCATTCCTCTCGGGGACCTCCGCAACACAATTCCACCGAAGCGTATCCGCAGGGCATCACTTGCTCCGCACGGCCATCGCCTGCACCGCATCCACCAGCACCCTCATCGCCCGACAGTCATCCTCGTTGTACTCCAGAATTCGCTGCTTGATGGACTGATCTCCGGTATCAACCCACCTGTGATACCACTCGATTGACTCGGCTCCCGATGGGATTTCGTCGCGCCACTCGAAACCACAGCGGACCGCGAGCGTCTTGATAGAGTGGTCTCGTGTGGGCC
>JBDHHK010000238.1:0-8000 GCA_039589395.1 Gemmatimonadota bacterium | reverse complement strand
CCGACATTCCGACCGTCCGACCTTTTCGGGGCGTAGCGCAGCCCGGTTAGCGCGCCTGCTTCGGGAGCAGGAGGTCCCCGGTTCAAATCCGGGCGCCCCGACTGGGTAAGGCGGTAGGGCGGCAAGGCGGTAAGACGGTAGGTGATTTCGATTGAGCAAAGAAATTCCTACCGCCCGTCCGACCTTCCGACAGTCCGACCCACCCGGCGCCTGTAGCTCAGCTGGATAGAGCGTTGGCCTCCGGAGCCAAAGGTCCCGCGTTCGAATCGCGGCAGGCGCGTATCATAGAATCGGACCCTGCATACAAAACAGGCATGCGGGGTTTTTCTTTGGTTTGGTTCAGCTCGTCACAGCGTTCTCGAAGAAGGTGCGTACACGCGCTGCGACCAAACGCTCCTCTCCTTCTCGAAGCAGACGTGTCCGCAACGAGGTACCGTCGTAGATCACTGACGGATCTCCCTCTTTTAGTCTCCTTTTGACTTCACTCTCGGTGATGGGAATGATGTTCTCGTCCCAGCTGAGGTCCACATCCGCGTAGCCGGCGGTATTCAATTTGTATTCTGCTCGCAAGCCGGGTATGCCCTGCAGTTGACCGGCCAACCACCGTGCACGAGAGTTCCAACCTTCGATAACGCGATCCTGGTCGAGAGCAACAGCGCGCTCCAAGGCAACCACGAGCGCCACAATTTCTTCTTTCCCAACCTTCATACCTCGACCGATTCCATCGTTTGGCGATGCCGAGAGCGTAGCGGCGGCTATCAGGTCGCTGCGCCCTGCAAGGATTCCCGTGGACTGAGGACCGAGGATTCCTTTTCCACCGCTCACAACCACCAGATCTGCCCCTGCGGCTACGTATTTCGTGAGATTCTCCCACGGAGGTAGGTCGGATGCCATATCGACCAGAACCGGCACGCCGGCTTCCTTGCCGATGCGTATGAACTCCTCGGGCATTATCACCGATGAATCTGGCGGTCGCGTGCGATTTTGTGGTTTCGGCGGCGCTATTGGAAAGCCTCGCTCAACCGCAGAAAGTGTTGCGAGCATGGCTGTGCGGTCGTTGATCCGTTCCCGCAACTGCTCTCGCGTCTCGACATACTGGAGTGTCATCCCGGCGGCCTTGTACGCATGGTCGTAGCTGAAGCTCTGGGACGTCTGCAGTAGACAGTTGCGCTTGGGCCATGTTGGATGGGGCAGTGCCTCCACACGTTCTGGATCAGTACCAGTCAGACACGCTGCAGCTCCCAACAACATTCCAGAGAATCCTCCGGACGTGACTATTGCTGCCTCAGCACCCATCAACTCGGCAACGCGCTTCCCAGCAGCCGCATTCAGTTCGTGCATGTCCACGAAGTAGTCGTTTGCTTCGAGCATCGCCTCCATCACCTCTCGGGGAATACGGCACCCTCCGAGCGTTGTGATGTGCTCGTGCGCACCCAAATGGGGACGCACACCCAACAAACGAGTGTAGATGTTGTCTTCGAGCGACGATCTGGTGTTAGGGACCTCTACCGACGTGCCGGATGGTCTCATCGGTCCGCCACCCGACTTTGCGCAGGCGGAGTGGGCAGTGGCTGCCAATCCAGCTGCACCTGCAGAAACGAATGTTCTCCGGCTTACTCCGGCACCCATATCGGTATCTCCTTAGGTTCTCGATTGGTCAGTGAATCCTTGTCATCGCGTCCCCGACAAGCCAACTTCCCGAACGTCGCAGACAATGCGTCAACCGCCGCATTCGTGAGGGGATAACAACAAAGATGATCTGTCTCATTAGCCTCGTCGTATTGGCATCATCCGCGTTCCAACAGGTACCACCGGAGATTCGAGCGGCGGTACAGGACCCTATAGTGCAGTCGGCAATCGAGTTTGTCGACTCACGAGCTGATGACGCCGCTGAGTTCTTGAGTCAAATTGGCGCCATCATATCCCCTTCGGGCCACGAACTTTACCGTGCGGAGGCGGTTGCTGCCCGCATGAGGGCCATCGGTCTGGAAGAGGTCCGCGTTGATGCAGGACCTAACGCCGTGGGAGTGATCCCAGGTCGGTCCGGACGCGCCGTCGTTTTCATCTCGACTCTGGACGATCTTGCCAGTGTCGCCGAGTTTCAGCGCTCGGCGGGTGGGCCGCCAACGATCACACCGGACCGCGTCGTCGGACCGGGAACCAACACATCTCTCTCGAGTGCGGCCATGGTTACTGCCGCCGAGGCACTCGTACACGCAGGCATACGACCAGAGCACGACTTGGTGTTTGCCGCGGTTGCCCAGGAAGAGACAGGGCTTGTCGGGATGAAGAAGATCTTTGACGAGTATCGAGAGCGTGCTGATGCATTTATCGACGTATTGGGTGACGGCCATCGTATCTCGTACGGTGCAATCGGAATCCACTGGTGGCACGTAGTAGCTCACGGCCCGCCCGGCCACACCTTGGGAGGTGGGCTGCCCAATGTGAATCAAGCAATCGGGCGTGCGGTCGACCGGATCTTGTCGCTTCCCGACGCGGCACGCACCGATTCATCGCGTACCAGAATCAACGTTGCCATCTTGAACAGCGGCATTGTATTCAACCACAAACCCGATTCGGGCTGGTTTTCACTCGATGTTCGCTCACTGGACGCGTTGACGATCGACGAGATCGAGCAGGATGTCAGCAACATTCTCGAAGCCGTGACAGACGAAACGGGCATAACCCTCACAATGGTGCCGTATCAGTTGACTCCGGGAGGTCAAATCCCGGGAGCTCGAGACTCGAAGCTGGTAAGGACGGCCGCAGAGGCCGCTCGTTACCTCGGATATGAACCACGCCTGTCAGATTCCGGGTCTTCGAACATGAATGTCGCAGTTGGCGCCGGTGCCCCTGCGATAGGCCTCGGGGGCGGACGCGGAGGAGCTAGAGGCACGCCAGAGGAGTGGGCGGACCGTGCGGCCTTGATGTCAACCGCGAGATACGTCACCCTTCTCGCTGCCGCCCTAGGGGGCTGAACGCCCCCTAACGCCGCAACAAGTAGCTTGCCTTAACGAACAGCCCTTCGCCAACCAACTCCATCTGCGAAAGGCGCACGTTGGCTAGGCCCTGCATCAACCGGTTGTAACCGACAAAGAAGATCGTGCCAGGTGATGGCTCGTATTTCAGCAAGAACTGCCCCTCGAAACGCCCCGACTCTTGGGCATCCTGCACAACACCGCCTATCAGAATCGGTAGCTCTGTCGTTGGGTCCCTCAACGCATCTCGTTCTTCGAGAGAATACTGCACAACGGCCCGGAATAGCAGCGACTTGCTGAACTGGTATTGCACGCGTCCACGAGGAATGTGAGCAATAGAGAAAACCGTGCGGTCTCTGGTGCGCCAGAGGTGCGAGTACGTGTAGTCCAACGACAACTGGGCCGCTGTGGTGAGGCGTACCGTGACGTTGGGCGCCGTTTGGATCTCTAGGCCACGCGACCCTTCCGCGTAAATAGGCACCTCTCGATAGTATATGCGGCCATTCACGTGAAGATCGCTGGTAATTCGTATGCGTGGTATGAACCCGAGCGCCAGCATGTGCGTGAGGTTGCCCCTCACAACAAACGGGACCGTCCCACCACTGCTGTTTTCAATCTCGTACCCGGAATAGTCTTCGGGGCGGAATCTGAAATAACCGTCTCGCAGGATGAACCAAAAAGTACGACCACCCCGAAATGTGAATGCTGGGTGAAGCTGCACCTCGCCCTCGAACGGCGAACCGCCATTCCAGAATTCGTCGTGATTGTAGAAGACGTTACCCTGCACAGCGAAGGACAACTGTTCGAGGATCGCGCCAGGCCTGCCAAAACGCGCACCCATCACCCGCCCGAACAGCTCAGTATCGCCAACTCGGGGAATGAAGCCACTTTCGGTACTGAAATCGCCGTGCACGTCGTCGAACCGCGCTTGAAACTGGAAGGTGCGTCCGCTTCGCTGGAATTCAGCCGCGACCAGCGGTGCCACGCGCACCGACTCACCCGTTCCGGAGGAGGTCCAGCTGTTCGCAGCCTGTGTGGTCAGAGTGTAGCGCCGAAGAAACAGAAAGCGAGCGTCTCCGGAAACCACCCTGTTGAAACGACCTGTTCCCGGTATCGAACGATCGGTGTAAAGAACCCCGACGTTCGATCCCGCTCCGACATCTCCCCGCAGCCGCAGCAAGTTGAACGCGGCCGCATCTTCTCCACCATAGAGCGTCTTGGGTGCTTCATCTAGAGCACCGAGGTATCCGACGTTGAAGGGGCCCACTTTCCCAGTCAGCTTCGCACCACCGATTGGGTCTGCGATCTGCCGGGTGTGCACCAGGTTTCGGGGGGTTCGGAAGATCTCGGTGCCCTCGAGGAAGAATGGCCGCTTCTCGGGGAAAAACAGTGCGAAGCGTTCGTTGACTGTAATCCGATTGGCATCCGTCTCAACCTGCGAGAAATCGGGATTCACAGTCGCATCGAGCACGAGGTTCTGTGTTATCCCTATTCTACCATTCACCCCAAAGTCAGGCTCGAAATCTTCCTGTTGGAACTCTCCGCCTACCGATTGGCCGACTCGTTTCCCCGTCAATACAGGGTTGATCTCCATCAACCGCCTAGGTCGAAGGTCCTGCAATCCAACGAGGTGACCTGACTGTGCGAGTTGATTGGATACGTTTTGCGTGAGCGGCGCCCAGGACTGTTTGAAACCGCTGCGCTTTATCTCGCGAGCAATCTGGATCCCCCAGCGCTGCACAGCTGTGCGCCGAAATCGAAGTGACGTATAGGGAATCTTGATTTCCGCGACCCAGCCCTCGGCGTCCACTCGCCCGTCGGACTGCCAAATGAAATCTGGGTTGTAGTCGATCGAAACGCTCATCGCCATGCGTCGCTGCATTCCCTCGATCCACAAGCCGTCTGCTTGGAGGCCTAGAGGATTGGCGTAAAAAAACATACGCCTGGCGCTGGTCGTCGAAGGTGTCGAGCGAGATGCGAATCCAGTCATCTAAGAGCGCTGCCCTGTCCCGATCGCCCAGGTTGGCGAGGATGAGGTCGGGCTCGCTATCGTAAGCGCGCAACCCAAAATAGATGGCGTCCGACGTGTAAAAAACGTGAACTTCGGTGGCCTCTGTGGAAGGGATTCCTTCCACGGGTTCGTATTGGGTGAAATCCGTCAGTACAGCTGCGCGGGTCCAAGCCTCTTCATCCAACCGCCCATCGATGTCTATGCCGTGATCCTGAATTCGAGGAACGTTCACGTCCAGCTGGCCATCTCGGCCGCTGAAGACAGTCGAGTCTGAGGAAACAACACTGCCTGGAAGGCCGACACCCGCGTCGGATGCCTGAGGTACAACAATCGCTGGTGAAAACGTTAAACAGACTGCCGCTATACTATGTGTCCACACTTTCTGTCCATTCTTGAATTGACCGGACGGATCGAGCTACAAGATAAGCACCTGAGAAGGCGATTCCGATATTCCAGCGGCTCCCGGTGCTTTTGCAGTGTGACCCACGTGTCAGCATATTTCGCCGATAACACTTCGCAGAAAGATGAAGGGAATTCTAGACAGCAACCGGATGGGCGCCATGGGATGGAGCCAAGGGAGCTACATCCAGGCAGAGACTCCTACGCTGATTCAACACGGCGAGTTCGACAGGTGCGTGCCTATTCCAAGCGCGTACGAGCTGTATCAGGGGTTACAGGACGTCGGCGCCGAAGCGAGGCTGCTCGTTCGCAAGGGGTTCGGCCACGGTATCTCCAAACCCAAGAAGCGGTTGGCGGCTACATGGCACAACTGGCAATGGTTCGGCAAGCACATCTGGGGAGAAGAAGTCGATCTACCGATTGAGATAGAAAGTACAGGCGCGGACTCTTCGGAGAGCAATTGAGCGACCACGATCCACATACCAGAATCGGGATCGACTTGGGTGGGACCAAGATCGAGGCGGTAGCGTTAAACGAGTCGGGAATCGAAGTGTTCAGACAGCGCCTCGAGACACCACGGAGTTATGACGGATGCCTCGAGGCAATCCAGCTGTTGGTGGAGCGGGCTGATGCAGCAACCAGCGATCGAGGTAGCGTGGGGATCGGTATACCGGGAACCATTTCACCCACTTGGCTAATCGGACACAAACTCGACAACGACTTCGAGGAACTACTGGGGAGGCCAGTCAGCGTCATGAACGACGCAAACTGTTTTGCCTTGTCGGAAGCAGTTGATGGTGCCGCCAAGGATGCCACGATCGTTTTCGGTGTCATACTCGGTACCGGCGTCGGTGGAGGCATTGTCGTTAACAGAGTAGTTCTAGAGGGTGCGCAGAGGATATGTGGGGAATGGGGACACAATCCTTTGCCCCAACCCACAGCGGGCGAACGGCCGGGTGCACGATGTTATTGCGGTAGATTGGGATGCATCGAGACTTTCCTTTCCGGTCCAGGTATGCAACGGGACCACGAGATCTCCACAGGAACGTCACTCTCCACCCACGAGATCGTGGCCCGGGCAAACGAGGGCCAAGTGACGGCCGCAGCGACCTTGGAGAGGTATGTGGAAAGACTTGGGCGCTCCCTTGCAACTGTCATCAATGTGCTTGACCCTGATGTGGTCGTACTAGGTGGTGGAATGTCGAATCTGCCCGACCTCGCAGACCGAGCCCAGCGAGCCGTTTCTCAACACGTCTTTACTGACTCTGTCACCACGCGGATTCTGAAAAACGTACACGGTGATTCCAGCGGCGTGCGCGGGGCCGCCTGGCTATAGCTCGCCCTTGCTACTCTCCGTACCAGAGGGCACTTTGCCATACTAAACCTGCCGGAGCGAACGTTTCTAAGGAGTTTCACATGATACCGAAGAGTTTGTCGTCCAAGCTTGGTGTAAAGGTGCTGCTATTCGTATTGACTGCGGCAGTGCTCCAGAGCAACGCCGCCGAAGCACAGTCTACGCAGATCACATCCCCCGGAGACTTCTTCGGCTTTCAAATGGGTGCCGACCGCACGATTGCTCGTTGGGATCGCATGGTCGAGTACTACAACCTGCTGCAGACTCAATCGCCGAGGATCCACGTGGTAGAGATGGGCCCGAGCACGCTTGGGAATCCCTTCCTCGCCCTGTTTATCTCCTCACCAGACAACCTCGCAAGAATGGAGGAGTTGCGACAGATAAATGCACAGCTGAGTGATCCGCGAGGAATTCCTGAAGACCGTATCAGGAGTCTCGTGGCAGAGGGCAAGGTGGTGATAAACCAGTCCATGAGTCTTCATGCGACAGAAATCGGCGGCAGTCTCATGGCTGTCGAGCTGGCCTACGACCTCGCCAGCCGAAACGACCCAGAAGCGCTGCGGATACTCGACAACGTAATCTTCGTAATGATCCCGTCCCTCAACCCGGACGGCCAGATCATGGTCACGGATTGGTACAGGGAAACGGTTGGCACCGAGTTCGAGGGAGCGAGCTATCCGTCACTCTACCACATCTACACCGGCCACGACAACAACCGTGACGCGTTCATGACGAACACGATTGAATCGGTGTACGAGGCCAAACTGCTTTTCAGGGACTGGATTCCTCAAGCCTACATCGACCACCATCACATGGGTAGCTACACCGCTCGTTTCTATGTGCCGCCCTACTCGGAACCAATCCGGCCATTCTCCGACCCTCTCGTATGGCGGGAGATGAGTTGGTATGGCGCCCACATCGCATACAAGGAAGAAGAGGCAGGGCTAAACGGGATCATCAATTCGGCCATTTATGGCGGATGGGGTCACTTCGGATTCCACTGGATCACTCCGTTCCACAACATCGCCGGGATGCTAACCGAGGCGGCCGGCACCAGACTTGCGACGCCCATCTACATCCATCCCGACGAGCTGCAGGGTGGCCGGCGGCAGATGCCGGCGCACGAACTACAGACGACGTTTCCGAACCCATGGCCAGGCGGCTGGTGGCGCCTCCGCGACATCGTTGAACGACAGAAGGTCTCCGCTTGGGCCACATTGGACATAGCAGCTCGCAATAAGGAGACGGTCCTCTGGAA
>JBDHHK010000237.1:0-10084 GCA_039589395.1 Gemmatimonadota bacterium | reverse complement strand
TAATGGACACTTCGAGGTAGAATGCACCTAATGAAGGAGTGTCCCATGAGCGAGAAGAGAGATCCAGAGCGAGTAGTCCGGGAGATCAAGCGTAAGACGCGTCGTCGGTTTTCGCCGTCGGTTCCACTGTATGTTCCACACTCTGGGTGGTCGCCCTGCGTAGGTGGTTGTAGTTGAAGTGGTTGAGGGCATAGGCCAACGGACTACGTATCCGAACCACGTTCGTTCAGGAATGTTCGGTGAGCGGCATGTGCGTTCCCCCTCTTGCTGCTTCTTACTATTCTCAATCCCTGCCCGTACCTTTGCTACGGCCCCGAGACCCCCACAAGGAGACGACCATGCGCCGGTTCGTTCTTGCAGCACTCGCCCTTACCGTTCTCGCCGCTTGTCAGCCACCAGACACGTCAAGTGAATGGCAGGCAATCACAGATGCGTATCTCGCAGCATGGAACACAGGGGACTTCAGTGGGTTGGATGCTGTAATCGCACAGGACTTTGTGCATCGAACTACCGCTCCGGCCACATCCACAGTTGGACTCGACTCCCTCCGCACAAGTATTACCGCGACCCGAACGACATACTCGGGTTTCCGTGTGACGGTGGAGGAGTTGGTGACTATGGGTGACAGGGCGACGCTCCGGTATGTACTCACGGGCACCGACTCTCTGGGTGCGCAGAGCACGGCAAATGGTATAAGTGTCCTCCGTATGACCAATGGCACACTGGTGGAAGAAGTGGGTGTCTGGGATGCCTTGGCTTGGATGGGAGGACTTGGATATGTCCTCTCTCCGCCAACCGATTCCGGAGGTTGAGTCGGCTGATAGTGCTGCTCACTGGTCACATCACGCACAACACCGCCCAGCCTCGCGCTGGGCGGTTTCGTTTCCCCTCGCATCGACTCGCACCTCTTACCGTTTCCCAATCCAGCCCCTACCTTTGCCTCTTCACTGAAATCTCCCTCAAGGAGGATGCTATGTCCTGGTTTATTGCCGTATTGAAGCAGTACGCTGTGTTCACGGGGAGAGCACATCGGACCGAGTACTGGATGTTCTTCCTCTTTGCCTGCATCATCAGCTTTGTGCTTGGCGTCATCGCTGCAATCGTACCAGATCTGAGTTTGCTCTACTTCATTTTTGCCTTGGGAATCATAGTTCCCAGCATTGCTGTGTTTTTTCGTCGCCTCCACGATACTGGCCGCTCTGGCTGGTGGTGGCTCATTGGCCTGGTTCCGCTGATTGGCGCTATCGTTCTCTTGGTGTTTTTGGTGCAGGACAGCCAACCGGGTGAGAATCAATACGGCCCCAACCCAAAGGGGGGCACAGCGTAACCACCGAACACAAAGGAGTGTCCTTACGCGTAGGTGTTGGTTATCCAATGCGGCGCAAAGCAGCATTCGCCGCCTTGGAGCCGGCGCCACATTTAGTGTGCATCTACCCCGCAGCTTCCACCTCTTACCATCCCACGATCCCACCCGTACCTTTTCCGCGATCCTACAGCCCCTCCCAAGGAGACGACGATGCGCCGTTTCGTTCTTGCAGCATTCGCATTGACCGTGCTGGCCGCGTGTCAGCCAGCTACAACCGAATTGACAGACTACGAAAAGGCTGAAATTGCCGCTGAAGTGGAGCTGCTTCACGGTCAATTCTGGGACGCTTGGAGAGCATGGGACTTCGAGAGGGGAATGTCGTATTACACTAATTCCCCAGAATTCATGTTTGCGAATGAAGACCAAATAGTCAGAGGTTGGGATGCGTTGAACGAAGGTGCCCAAGCCATGGATGTAGAGAGCCAGACAATCACGTTCGCCGAGTCCCACACCGCAGTGCTGGCATCCGGTGTCGTTCAGGTGGTGGAGCGAGGAACGTATGCTGTAACGAACACGGAGGGGGAATCCGGACCTGAGCATTCGTTTACATGTAGCGCCACCTGGGTACACCAAAACAGCGAGTGGAAGGTGCAGTTCTTTCACCTTGCAGAGACAACACCAGAAAACCCGTAACGCCGTTTGCTGCCTCCCACTGCCCCGCCTTGCGCCGGGCGGTGGGCTTTTCCCGCTGTGGAACCCATAGTGGAACTTCAACACAGAACTGCTTGATGCAGCTTGTGCTACTCGGCATGGCTTGGTATGGGGACTGTACGAGTTGTGCGGATTTGTGCCGAGTCGGCCCGATCTGACCCGAGTCCGAGCTGAATTAAGAGTCCGTTGCTCTACCAGCTGAGCTACCCGGTCGAAGGCAACAAAAATCACCTGTTGTTGCTCTCGTGACAAGCGTGAAATTTGTCGCGTATTTGGCAACGACGCTCTGCCACTCTGAAAAGTACTCTCTTAACGTGCGAAAAAACACGGCCACCCGTCTGTAGTGAACTTCATTTTTAGCTCTGTAGCGCTGGTGTAGCTCAGTGCGTTCAACCAGAGCAACTTTGTGATATTGCCTTCTGGATGCCCGTTTCCCAGAGGGAAAACGCGTTTTTCACTCTGATTTTCATAGGGAAAAACGCTTGTCCTACAGAGAGAACTTCTTACCTTGGGGGGCATGTAGGGGCTGGCTACACTCTAATCCACCCTTCTCAGAGGTGCTCATGGCGGCAAAGAAGAAAGCCAAGAAGAAGGCCGTGAAGAAGAAGGCCAAGAAGAAGGCCGTGAAGAAGAAGGCCAAGAAGAAGGCCGTGAAGAAGAAGAAGCCTGCGAAGAAAAAGGCTGTGAAGAAGAAGGCCGTGAAGAAGAAGGCCAAAAAGAAGGCCGTGAAGAAAAAGGCCAAGAAAAAGGTTGTGAAGAAGAAAGCTAAGAAAAAAGCTGTGAAGAAAAAGAAGGCCAAGAAGAAGGTGAAGCGTAAGCCCAATCCAGCATTCATGAAGCCGGTGACTCCGGACGCAGCTCTTGCGGCGGTCGTCGGTGCGAAGCCGTTGCCACGTACACAGCTGACCAAGAAGCTGTGGGCGTACATCAAGAAGAACGGCTTGCAGGACAAGAAGAATCGGCGGATGATCAATGCAGACGCGAAACTGAAGCCGGTCTTCAAGGGTAAGGCTCAAGTCTCGATGTTTGAGATGACGAAGCTGGTTAGTGGCCACGTAAAATAGGATCGGTCACAACACCGAAGGTCAGCAAACGAGTAGTCAGCAGTAGCGGTCACCGACCGCCTCGTTTAATAAGGTCCCAGCCCCGCTCGAGAGGGGGGTCGGCGCGCTCGCCGACCCCCAACGAGGCTCCACTCCTCACCCATGGGCTTTGCGTCTTCTGATACGTATACGAATGAAGGGTGGTTCTGAGAAAGCCGGCCGCCTGCTGTACTTTTCCGCTGGCGCTCGCATCGTCGTGGCAGAGGCGGCAGTACCCGCGCTCCTCGAGCCCGCCCGATTTCTCTTCCCAGCTTATGAGGTGCCCCCTCCCGAGCTGCAGGAGCCACACCGTGTCGATGTGAGTGTCCGACGGAAGTCACGCGGATACGTAGTCGCGTCGTATGATTCTTCCGACGTCGTTTGCCAGACTCAAATGGAGGCAGTCGTCGCTTTCGAGTTTGCGCTCAGCCGGTCTCTTGCTAGCTCGTTGACGAATCACGTACACCTTCACGCGTCCGGCGCGGTAGTAGACGGGCAGGCCGTACTTGCGATTGGTAACTCTGGAGCTGGGAAGTCGAGCCTAGCAGTCTCGATGCTGACGAAAGGCTACCCGACTCTGGGGGATGACACGGTAATGTTGGCTTCCGACGGAAGAGTTTCACCGTTCAAGCGCTTGCTGAAAGTGAATCCGGTTGTGCTGCGCGAGTTGGGAATCGATCCTACCGCAACAGTTCATTGGGATCCTGACTGGCCCGAGGCTTGGTATGAACCGCAAGACGCCTGCGGCTGGGCCGGTGAGGCACCGGTGGCGGTCGTAACGCTTGCGCGCTACGACCCGAACACCCCACTTCGTCTGAGCCCGATTTCCGCAGAAGAGGCCCTCAACGCACTCGTTCACAGCGTGATGACCACGGGGATGCCTGCCGGGGCCGACTTTGACAGGTTGTTACGACTGGTTCGTGACGCAAGAGTATTTCGTTTGGAGTTCAATTCTGCCTTTGAGGCAGCCGAGGCTATCTGCTCGCTCGCAAAATGAACGATCGCTTTGCGGAAAGACTTCTTCGCGTGCTGGATTCGGCAGCACGAGCCGGCGGCGACGTCGAAGATGGTGCTGCGCTCAGGCTGGCAACCAGGTTGGGTATCGGTAGGTTTGTACGGTTCCGCACAGGTGAATGCACAGATACGTCTAAACCGGACGGTGAGCGTATCTTGGTGGGACTCGAGCAGAGTTTCGTGAAGGAAGCGGCAGAAGAACTCTCCGCGACTCTGACCGGGCGAGGCATCCAGCATTTCTTCGTCAAGGGAATGGCGATCGCCGACAGACTCTACGGCACTGGTGAACGTGAGATGGCTGACATAGACCTGCACGTGGTTGCCACCGCGCAGCAGGCCGTCAGAGATGTACTAGAGGATCTGGGTTACTACGTCCCGCCGGACGATGAACAGTCGGGACCGGCCGCTCTCCGATCGGGTCTCTTTGCGGGCAGATACGGGGGTTCGAGTCCATTGGAGAATGTCGGCCTGGATCTAGCTTGGGGCTTGGATCCAGTCGACCGACTGCTGCCGCGTCCGGATCGGCCAGTTCCTGTAGAAGTCTGGGATCGTCTCGACCTGAGCGGCACCCTGCCCGTTCCAAAAGTCGCTCACCATGTGGTCCTACTGGTTCACCATCTGGTCCACCACGACATGCTGCATTTCCGGGGACTCGTGGACCTCGCGTTGATGTGGCCGGGTGTTACTGAGAAATCGTCAGAGGAGGTCGAATCGCTGGCTCGGAAGTTGGGGGTGTGGCGGGCAACGCGATTGCTGGCTTCGGTTCTGCAATCCGAATTCGGTGTGACCCTCGTTGCTCCGGGCCCAGCACCAGAGGATTGGAGGGGGCTGCGTGCCCGCAGAATGCTCGATCCAGTCAAATGGTGTACCTGGGCTTCAAACGCCACCGATGCCGAGTTTGTCGAGATCAACATGAGGCGCATTGGTCGAAGGCTGCTACTGCTCGACTCGCTCCTCGATACTCCCTGCCTGCTTGCCGACGCGGTAATCCCTCCGCGCGAGTACCTGGATTGGCGCTGGCCCGAAGCCCGCTCTGCTCTCGAGGCGCGATGGCTCCATCTGGTCCGTGTGGCAGGCAAGCTGAGAGCACGCTAGGTTTTGTTTATGGATGATCACCCCGTGACTGAACGCCCGAGGGGCCGCTCCGACGTGATCTTTCGCCCCTTGGACGATTCCTGGGTGCTGTTCGATCCGAAAGCCGAACAGTTGCATGTGCTGAATCTCTCGGCGGCGCTCGTTTGGACGCACATGGACGGTGAGAACTCGCCAGGGTCGATTGCGGAGGCGGTCGGGTCGGCTTTCAACCCGCCACAAACTGCGGCGCAGGTGCTACCCGATGTCCAGGCCGCGTTGGAACGGTTCTGGGAGGCCGGCCTCCTGGATTCTGCACCGAACCGATGAACTACTACCGAGAGCTTCTTAGACAGAATACTCGCATCGAACCGTTTCGACGGGCGCTCCGTGTACTGATCGAACCGACAGATCGTGTGCTGGAGGTTGGTGCAGGTGTAGGCACGTATTCCTTCTTCGCTGCCGAGGCGGGTGCCTCGAGTGTGTGGGCGGTTGAGGGAGATCCGATCGTGCACGTTGCGGAGACTATCGCGAAGCTGAATGGTTATGCCGACAAGATCGAGTTCTTTCGCGGTTGGATTCCTGAAGTTTCGCTCCCCGACCGTGCCTCGGTTCTGATATTCGAGGATTTCCCACCAAGGCTACTTGACGCGCGTACCTACCGCTTGATGGAAAAGCTGTACGAGAGATACCTGACACCCGACGCTCGCTGGGTGCCTAGTCGAGCGCGGATGTTCGCCGCCCCAGTGAGCGCCGACAGTGGCATCGCTTCGCCGATGGCACCTCTTGGGGACACGGACGAGGTGGCGTACGGCATCGATTGGGCGCCTACCCGGGAGTACGTCGCCAACGCTGTGTTTCACCTTTCTATTCCTTCCAATGCCGTAAACAAGACGCCCGCGGTTGACAGCCAGTTGGACTTACGAGCACGACACCGACATCAACGGGATCGCCTATTGGTTCGATCTCGAGTTGTCCCCCGGTGAATGGATATCCAACGCACCGGGTGTTTCTCCTGGTTCCTGGGGGCAGTTACTTCTACCGCTCGATCCACCCGTCAGTGTCCCTGCCGGCAAGGCAGTCACGGTCGGAGTGAAACCTGAACGCCTCAGGGACGGTGCGCCCGGCTGGCTCTCGTGGTGGGCGTCAGCTGGCGGAATCGAGGTGAGAGGGCACGAATTTGCCGCCTCGCCGGCATCTTTTGCCGACCTCTACGAAGAGTCTCCCGATGCTGTCCCGCGTCTGAGTGAGAAGGGGATATTTGAGGCTAGTGTACTGCAGTTGGTCGACGGGGAACGATCTGTATTTCAGCTTGCTGCGGAGTTGACCGATACTTTAGACAACGTGGGCGAATCTGAGGCGGTGCGTCGAATCTTGAGCGCGTTGAAGGGTAGGGCCGAGAGGCCTGAGTTGTCGGATTTCCGGTCACCGTGAAGGTTCGGGCTGAGCTCGTCACTGGAAAAAAGTGACGCAGTTCCTAGACGCAGCGGCCGGAATTCACAATATTTGCATTTGGACAACCTGAATGCGCACACGAGGAGCATCGTTCACATGACGCAGGCTGACAGGCGTGAGTTTCTGAGGAAATTGGCTGGAGGAGTGGCATATTCGGCTCCCTTTGTGTATTCGATGGCGGCTCCGATGGATCTCGTGGCTCAGTCGGGGAAAGGAACGTCACAGCAATCGGGCAAGGGGAAGGATTGGATGAGTAGCACCGTCGCTGTGCCTCCCCCCAGCTCTGCGCCTCCTCCCGGCAACCGTCCTCCTGGTGCTGGGGGGTAGGGGGTACCGCCCGGTTTCTCTGACCGAAAGCTCACGACTAGAGTGGATGGCCACCTCTTGCCGCGCCAACCCACCTGGCCCATATTGTGCAGTCTTGTTGACCCGTTCTTGTTGTTTGAGGGGTAGCAGATGGCCTGGAGAGTAATCGACACTGATGGTGAGTCCTGGAATGTACAGGCAGCCGCCGAACGGCGGGCGGACACCCACCTATGGCAGCTCAGTGTCTCATTCCGGTCGAGAAACGGAGAACGAGAACAGGGCGCCATCTGGGCCACGTATCCGCTCGAGGCCTCTTCGAAGTCGGGCCTGTTTCAGGCAGCCGACCGCATCTCTGACGACGCACTGAAGGATTTGCTCGTTCAGCAGATCGGTTGAGGCGCGACCACAACCCCCTGAAAAAATGTCAACCGCGCAAGTCCAGGACCTCCGTCGAATCGCCGAAGCTCTCGGCCAGCTTCACGGACACACGGTCGAAACGGTTGAGATCCGTTCGGATTGCCGGCTGTTTCGAGTGGCGTTCTCCGATGGGCGTATGCTGGTGGTATCGGCGCTCCTCGACGAAACAGGGAAACCGCGACTGGATGTGGATTTCCTCCGCACTCCCGAAGCTGTTTCGCACGGGCAGCTCGAGGTTCCGTTCAACTTGGCAGAGTCGGACGAAGAGTCCGAAGACTGACTGGCGGATATCATGAGTGAACGGCTCAAGTTTGCTGATTTTGTGTTCGAGACGCTCCCGGACGGGCGCTGTAGGGCTCGCGTTGGGCTCCAATATGGCGATCAGGCTCAGTACGAGGGCAGCTCTGAAGGCTTGGCATCGCCAACGGGCGAACTCAGGTGTGCGGCGCAGGCAGCGGTCAAAGCGTTGGAGCAGGCGGTACAGGGGAAGGTTGTATTGGAACTCCTCGGTGTGAAATCCGTACGTGCATTTGACTCGACAGTGGTGATAGTCTCACTGGCGTGTGCGCAGGAGGAGTCGTACAGGGTAGTGGGTTCGTGTCTGTCTGAGGGCCAATTGCCTCGTGGTGCGGCGCTTGCAGTGCTGAATGCGACTAATAGGATGCTTGGGAACGTGGTGTTTGCGCGATGAAAAAAAAGTGGATGGTGCTGGGCCTGATCTTTTCTGTCGGATGTGCGTCCCCGCCGCCTGCGGTGGATGTAAGGCCATCCGATGGCGATTACCGTGAGGGTGCCGTTCCCGATGAGGCGACCGTTCAAATGCCGGTGTCGAGTCCTGAGGATTCGGCGGCCGACATCGAAGCGTTGGAAGCCCTACGAGATCTAGAATTCGGATCATCAGACAGCGTCAGCCTCCCGTTCGATACCACCTATCTCTTCGCCACCGCAGATGATGGTCCCGTCTCCAGTGCGCGAGGTGGCCCGGCCAGCACAACGGGCCCAACCTACGACATCGATATCGAGTCTTTCGCCACCAACGAACGGGTGGAATACTACGTGGAGTTCTTCCTGGACGATGCTCGGGACCGGTTCAACATCTGGCTCGGACGGCTGAACCGCTACGAGGGCATGATTCGGGATCGTTTCAGAGCCGCCGGGGTTCCAGAAGACCTCGTCTATCTAGCGGCCATCGAAAGCGGATATTCGAATACGGCGGTTTCGCGCGCCAGAGCCGTGGGCATGTGGCAGTTCATGTCTTACACGGCTCGAGATTACGGCATGGTCGTGGATGAGTGGGTGGATGAACGGCGCGATCCCTTCAAGGCGACGAGTTCAGCAGCCCGCTACCTCGCCAATCAGTACGAGCGGTTCGGATCCTGGTATTTAGCCGCGGCAGCATACAATGGGGGGCCGACGAGGGTTTCTCGAGGCCTCAGGCGTCTATCGCAACGCGGCGACACCGCACAGACAGACGAGACCTTTTTCCGTTTGTCCGACCGGCGCTACCTACGGCGCGAAACGCGTGACTACGTGCCCAAACTGATCGCCGCGACTCAGATCGCAAAAACCCCCTCTTTCTACGGGTTCGACAGCATACCCTATCTGCAACCGCTGGTGTTCGACGAAATCACGGTTCCCGACGCGACAGGCTTGGACGTACTCGCCAATCTCGCCGACACCACAACACGAGCGCTCGTGGAACTGAATCCGGCGTACTACCGCGGTGTGACGCCGCCGCGCCGAGAGTCGATCGTCAGAGTGCCACGAGGAACGGGAATTCTGGTAGCCCGCAGGTACGAAGAGCTTCCCGCAGAAGATCGTGTGAATTTCGTGTCGCATAGGATATCTCGCGGTGAAACGCTCGGTGGGCTCGCGCGGAGATACCGTGTGAGTCTAGATCTTCTGATTGCGGCCAATCCCGGAATTCAGCCGCGGCGGCTGAGTATCGGTCAACGCGTGGTGATCCCGCTCAGCGCTGCTGCTCGCTCCAACCCGGGCAGCGCTCCGCGCATGCTGACGGCAGGCCAGAGATATCATCTCGTTCGCTGGGGAGAGACGATGTCGAGCATCGCGCAGCGCTACAGAGTACGCCTATCCGATCTGCTGCGCTGGAACGGCATGCGTAGAAACGATGTTCTGCGGACGGGTCGCAGATTGATCGTTCGCCTGTAAGAGAGGGTGATTGAAGATCGGCGATTGCAGATTTGCGATTTTCAGGCACCGCCAATCTGCAATCTCAAATCATCAATCTGCAATCGGTTTTTCCCACTCACTACTTACCACTTGCTACTAACTATCTACTACCCCCAGTATACCCCTCCATCAACACACCCGGATAACCGTTGTCGGGGTCTCTACCCGCATCCAAAAGGTCCTTGATTCGGCTGGGCCCTCGATTATACGCCAGTAGAGCGAGATTGATGTCGTCGTAATTCTCCATCAAATATCGGAGATACCGAAAACCGATCCTCAGGTTTCGCTCGGGTTCGAGGAGCCGCTCCATGGTGATGTCTGCCTCGTAGAACCGAGCCGTGGCCAGTTGGACCTGAGCGAGGCCGTATGCGTTAGCCCTGCTCTTCGCGGTTACGTTGAATCCACTTTCGACGTTGACCAGCCTAAACCCCAGGTCGGGATCGAGCCCCTCGCGCAGTGCCACATCGTAAATCAGCTCGGCCAGATTAGCCGGCACTTCGTAGCGGGCTGAGTATGCCAGCACGGCTTC
>JBDHHK010000236.1:0-6296 GCA_039589395.1 Gemmatimonadota bacterium | reverse complement strand
GTTCGAACTGCCGTGTGCATACGTGCTGGCTTACGTGTTCGACGTCGGACCCGTAGGTGTTTTTGCAGCGATGACGATTTCTTTCTCGTCGTTGGCCGTGGTGAGTGCCGTAGTCTTCAGGCGCGGGAGATGGAAGGCGAAGAAGGTGTAACTACGGATCTATGTAGAAGCCCAAAGTGAGATGCCTGACGTTTTCGGTGCGAAACTGACCCTGGGGAGATGGTCCGGCCAGGTATTCCGCCGCGAGTCGCAGCTTTCGTCGCCCGGCAAGCTCGGGTAGCCGAATGCCAAGCTGAATGTTCATGCGCGGTTCCCATTCGTTGTTCTGCTCCCATTCCACGTCAGCAGCAAAGTAGGGTGAGAACCCGCCTACGCCATATTCGGTTTCCCCTTGAACTCCTGCACGCACCAACAGTCTGCGCGATCCCTCCGGATGAACGTTGAAAGCCCAACTGCCACCGGCATACACACCTAAGCCCGGTGATGCTTCGTAGAATCCGGTGAAGTCGGCCGCGTCTCGACTGTAGTCCCCAACCATCGCGTTGAAGCGCGCGATATACTCGTCTCCGATATGCGCACTGATATGGTGATAACGGAAGCGCAGCCAGTTATCGCCTAGGTGCCAGGTCAACGGAATAGCGAGGATCCAGTCTGTGGAGATCAAGTCGCGGGTTATGGTTGTGAGAGTGAACCGGCCAAATACTGCTCCTTGCACGCCGACAGCTAGTCCGTCGTTGGGATTACTGCCAGAGATTAGATAGAGAGGAGCCGAGACGCCAAGCGCGACCTCTCCTTCGACGGTGTTGCCAAACTCAGTGGGACCGCTTGTGTTGAAAACCAGCTTCGTCCCCGTCACTGCAGCACGCGGTGCCGCTAGCAACCTCACCTGATGATCCCGCGATGGGAAAAGGCGCTTCACATCTTGAGCGGTGAGGTCTCGCGGCGGCGTTGTTACGGTCGATATCACAACGAGCAGCAAAATTGCGTGAGCCGAGCGACCCTTCGGAGCTACGGACATCCTATCGCTAATTCCTCCAACAGAGTGAAGAGCAACCGCCTAATCCAGATAACGCGGCTTGAAGCATAGTCGAAGGAGCAGCGATATGCATCACTGCCCCTCTGCACCTCTGCGCCTCCTGTGTATCTTGCCTTGGGTTTGTGACGGCAATAATGCGCGTTTCCCCAACAAGCGTTTCTTCATGTACGGAATTTCAGTACCACTGATACGACGCCTGCACGACGGCCTCAGAGAGACCGAGCAGGTCTACATGGTATTGGTCTCGGTCGTTATCGGCCTGTTAGCCGGCTTCTGCGCCGTAGGTTTCCGCCTCCTCATCCAGAGTCTCAACCGTGTCGCCTGGCATCAGGGTCAGTACACGCTGGACTACATATATGGCTTGCCGTTCTGGTGGAAGATTCTTGCCCCTGCAGTGGGCGGTCTGATCGTCGGGTTGATTACGTATCGGTTTGCACGGGAAGCGAAGGGACACGGCGTCCCTGAGGTGATGGAAGCGGTGGCGCTTCGGGGTGGCAGGATCAGACCCAGGGTTGTGATCGCCAAGATGTTTGCCTCCGGCATCAGCATTGCTTCAGGCGGGTCGGTAGGGCGGGAGGGGCCGATCGTCCAGATAGGCTCGGCTCTGGGCTCGACCGTTGGACAAGTACTCAAAATCGATCAACAGCGTCTCAGAACGCTCGTTGGCTGCGGCGCCGCCGCTGGCATAGCAGGTACGTTCAACGCACCCGTAGCGGGTGCACTGTTCGCAGTCGAGATCATACTCGGCGACTTCGGGGTGTCGCAGTTCTCGCCGATAGTCATATCATCGGTTGCGGCCACGGTAGTCAGCCACAGGTATCTCGGTGACTTTCCTGCATTCGAGGTTCCTCCCTACAGCCTCGTTCATGCCAACGAGCTGTTTGCATATGCGGCACTGGGCATATTGGCGGGCCTCGTGGCGCTTGCGTTCATCCGAGCGTTGTACGCAACTGAAGATCTCTTCGACAAGATCCCTTGGCACCCTTCAATGAAGGGAATGATGGGCGGTGCATTGGTTGGGATCATCGCCATCTGGTTTCCCCATGTTTTTGGCGTCGGCTACGAAGCAATCAATGAAGCGCTCAACGGCACGATGCTATGGCACTTCATGCTGCTGCTGGTTGCGTTCAAGATCCTGGCCGTTTCGATAACGATTGGTTCCGGTGGTTCCGGTGGGATCTTCGCGCCGTCCCTCTTCATTGGAGCGATGCTGGGTGGTGGTGTGGGTACTGTGGTGAACCTGATTTGGCCAGCGAGCACTGCAGGCCCCGGCGCTTACGCACTTGTTGGTATGGGAGCCCTCGTCGCTGCGGGAACTCACGCTCCCATAACCGCGATACTGATCATCTTCGAGTTGACCGGCGAGTACAACATCATACTACCACTGATGATCAGTTGTATTATCGCGACACTGCTGGCTACCCGATTGCAGTCTTCGTCCATCTATACCCTCAAGCTGCTCAGGCGCGGCATAGACATCTACAAGGGAAGGGCGGTAAACGTGCTGGAGCCCGTGTCGGTCCGCGAGGTTGTGCGAACCGACATGGTCAAGGTCCACCCGGAGGACAGACTCGGCTCACTCGTGACGCAGTTCGTCGGCCATTCGGGCACGACTTTGTTCGTGACCGACGACGAAGACCGACTTCACGGAGTGATAACCGCCGATCAAATTCGGCCGCTAATGAACGATGCGTCGATGCTCGACGCGCTCGTGATCGCGCAAGATGTGATGGTTGAAGGCGACTTCCCCACTATATCAGCTGAAGCTTCTCTGGCTGAGGTCATGAGGCACCTCGGGCACTACCAGGGCGAGGTGCCGGTTCTCGAAGGCGAACGGCTAGTCGGGATCATCTGGCCAAAGGATGTCATCGAGCGGTACAACACTGAGGTCTTCAAACGAGATATGGCGCGGAGCATGGTAGCCGCGGTGAGCCAGGAACGCACCGTTGAGGCGGTGCCGGCGGCCGCGGATACGGTTGTTGCGGAGATCCCGGTACCGTCGTCGTTCGTTGGTCGCTCCATCCAAGGCCTAAACGTTCGCCAACGCTTCGGCGTGAGTGTTTTGATGATCAAGCAACTCTCAGCCGACGGAGCGGAACGACTCGAGACGGCGCCGGAGGCGGGTTATGTCTTCAAGGTTGATGACGTCATGCTTGTGATGGGACCCAGCGAGCGACTTCGACACCTCCGAACAGGCACCCCGTTGCCCAACTCAACAATGGGTTCCGACAGTCCCTGATTCTCACCATGCGTCCCACTACTCGGGAAACTCTATGAAGGGAAAATCCGGATCGACATCGGGGCGTGGCAGGGTGCTGGGACTGTGGATGTGCACTGCACTCGTGGTCGGCAATATGGTGGGTTCCGGTGTGTTCCTCCTGCCTGCATCTCTGGGCGCTTACGGTGGTATCAGCATCGTCGGCTGGCTGATCACGACGGCCGGTGCATTGGTGCTCGCCCTCATGTTCTCACGTCTGAGTCGGATGATGCCTGCGGCGGGCGGACCCTTTGCGTATACGCGGCGAGGTCTGGGAGATTTCGCCGGGTTCCTAGTCGCGTGGGGGTACTGGATCTCTATCTGGACCAGCAACGCCGCGCTTGCCGTAGCTTTGGTCAGCTACCTCACTGCGTTTTGGCCTGGGCTTGCAGGCAGCAATGCTTCGGCGGCAATGATTGCGGTCGGTAGCATCTGGTTGCTCAGTTGGGTGAATGCAGTCGGTGTGCGAAACGCAGGTGTAGTACAACTGGTTACCACCGTTCTCAAGCTGTTACCCCTGATCGTGATCGCCACCTTTGGCCTTCTCTATTTCAATCTGGAGCACTTCACTCCATTCAACGTGAGCGGTGAATCGACCTTCTCAGCAATCACGACGACAGTCGCACTCACTCTATGGGCATTTCTGGGACTCGAATCTGCGACGATCCCGGCGGACGACGTCAAAGATCCTGGCCGCACGATTCCTCGCGCTACGATCTTGGGCACCGTGATCGCGGCGTTCGTGTACGTTTTTGGCACCGTCGCAGTGATGGGACTTTTACCACCCTCTACACTGGCTATCTCTACGGCACCCTTCGCTGATGCCGCTGGGCAGGCCTGGGGGAGCTGGGCGGCGTACGCGGTTGCGGGTGGGGCGGCGATCTCCTGTTTCGGGGCTCTCAACGGCTGGATCATGTTGCAGGGACAGATCCCCCTCGCGGCTGCAATGGACGGCCTGTTCCCGGAGCGGTTCCGGCGCCTGTCGAATAGGAATACGCCAGTGTTCGGAATCCTGTTTTCCAGTGTCCTGGCGACAGTCCTTATCGGCATGAACTACACCAAGTCGTTTGTAGAACAATTCAACTTCATCATCCTGCTGGCGACGCTCCACACCCTCATTCCTTACGTTCTCTCGGCAATGAGCCAACTGATGATCTTCGTGAACGAGCGGACACGCTTTAGTTCTGAGAGACTACTCGTGCCCACGCTGATCGCCTCCTTGGCGTTTCTCTACTCGCTTTGGGCGGTTGCCGGTGCAGGTCAGGAGATCGTTTACTATGGGTTTCTGCTGCTACTTGCGGGAGTTCCAGTATACGTCTGGATTGCCTGGCAGAGGTCCAATGAAGCAGATGATCAGGAAGTGGAGTCCGAAGCTTGACTAAGACGACACAATCTGATGTTGGTGCTCTTCACCGTGTGGTTTTGAAGCGGCCTGAGGATGCGTTTCGGTCAAACGATTTCATCAACGATCAATGGCAACACCTCAACTACGAGGCCCCTCCAGATTTGGAGCGTTCCGTTGGCGAACATGACGCTTTCGCCGAGTTGCTCAGGGGACTCGGGGTCGAGGTCCTCTACCTGCCCGCTGCGCCCGGCACTGGCCTAGACTCGATCTACGTTCGTGATGCCGCTATCGTGTGTGACGAAGGCGCCATCCTCTGCAACATGGGGAAGCCTGCGCGAAGCGAAGAACCAGCCGCGCTGGAATCGGCATTTCGTGACCTCGGCATTCCGATACTAGGATCGATCACGGGCGAAGGAACCCTCGAAGGCGGCGATGCCGTTTGGATCGACGGGCGGACTCTGGCTGTGGGGCGAGGATACCGAACCAATGACGAGGGAATCCGTCAGCTGCGTGCGCTGTTGGGCGAAACAATCGACGATTTGATAGTGGTGCCGCTGCCGCATTGGCGAGGGCCGACCGATGTGTTTCACCTGATGTCGATCCTGAGTCCGATAGACCTCAACCTCGCATTGGTGTATTCGCCGCTTATGCCTGTTCCTTTTAGGGAATCGCTACTCGATCGTGGTTTCGAATTGTTGGAGGTTCCCGACGCTGAATTTTTCACTATGGGCACCAATGTCTTAGCGGTTGCTCCGCGGGTATGCGTTATGCTAGCTGGAAATCCCGAGACTAGGAGCCGCCTAGAGTCTGGTGGGGTGCGGGTTTTCGAGCTTGTGGGAGAGGAGATCTGTTTCAAAGGTGCAGGCGGCCCAACTTGTCTAACGCGCCCACTCGAACGAGGCCACTGACAACAAAGGCAGTCGGCGCTCCGGCCCGCTCAGCGTGGATGAAAAAAAAGGGGCACAGCGCTGCTGTGCCCCTTTGGCGTTATCGACTCTCCGATCTTCCTACGGCTTTCTCCTACGTGCGCTGGAAGCCGGTTTTCTGGAACTACTGCTCGAAGAAGGCCTGGCTCTAGAAGCACCACTGCTTCTCACCGGCGCACTCCGAACCCGACTCGGGCCGCTGGACCGTACCGGTGCACTCCGAGCTCCGCTCGGGCGGCTGGACCGTACCGGCGCACTCCGCGATGTGCTTGGGCGACTCGACCGCATCGGTGTGCTCCGCGACGAGGTCGGACGACTCGAGCGCATCGGCGTGCTCCGTGATGAGCTCGGACGACTCGAGCGCATCGGCGCGCTTCGCGTAGTCACGGAGCGACTTGGTGTTGCTCTACGAGTTGTCGTTCCACGTGATGGCGTCGCCCGACGGGAGGGAGCCGTGCTACGGCTCGGCGTCGCCCGACGGGTAGTGGCCGAACTGCGAGTTGGCGCCGCCTGCCTGGTCGGCGTTGCACGCCGAGTTGACGAGGTCACTCTTGTCGGCGATGCCCGACGTGTCGCCGTTGACTGACCCGTCACACGCCGTGCCGGTTGCCGCGCGGTGGCGTTCACCGAGCGCCTCGTGGCATCGGTTGTCCTGCGAACGTTTGCCGCTGACGAACGTGCCGCCGTAGCTGTGCGTGGGCTGTCGATTGTACGCCGCCCGCCACTGGAGGT
>JBDHHK010000235.1:0-6314 GCA_039589395.1 Gemmatimonadota bacterium | reverse complement strand
CGCCGTGAATCCGCGGGGCTCCCCAGCAAGGATTAGCCTTACTCTTCTTCCGGATCAGTGCCCGTACCTCGGGTCCGATGGTTGGCCGTCCAGGCCGACGCTTCCGGCTCTTCCAGGTCCAGTAGGAGCGGAAGCCTTTACGATGCCATCGAAGCACGGTCTCCGGCTTCACCAGGACCAGCGCCCGCGTCCAATCTTTCCATACCCTCGACAAAAGCACCCAGAATCCGCGGTCGGCATTCGACAGGCATGGGCGTGTCACGGAACTAGAAGAACTACGAGTTGCTGCCGCAAGGCGAGATTCTCCAAAGCCAGCGTGCGGCGGCTCTTGAATACCGAGATGAGAGAGCACAGGAATGGCAATAGCATGTCGGGAATCATCGTACGGCAACGCACACAGAATCAAGCCAAACAACTGCGGATGAATAAATGGAAGGGACACCGTCGAGTGTCTCCAGCGGCCACCTTGCTGGATCGACCCCGGCCTGGTTGCCTGACAGATCGCGGACGAAAAGAGCGTGTTTGCAATTGGTTTGCAAACACGCTCTGACTCACAGATTGCAGTATGCCTTTCGTCCACGCATGTCTCTGTCCATCAAGCACTTACAGCAACAGGCCCGGCAGGACTCGAACCTGCAACCCCCGGTTTTGGAGACCGGTGCTCTGCCAAATTGAGCTACGAGCCTAAGAGGGGTGGCTGAGGGGTCTCGAACCCCCAACCTCCGGAGCCACAGTCCGGCGCTCTAACCAATTGAGCTACAGCCACCACGACACCGTATGTCGTAGAGCTAATCAACATAGCCGCCGCATTGGGGGCGGTCAACCAACTCTCCGCTCCACGCCACCGCACACCTGCGGCATATGCGGGATACGGAGCATATGCGGCATATTCTCCGCCCATCTTGATGCCGCTCATGCCGCTACTCCGCTCCCAGTCCAACGCAGCAACAACATCTCTATTCCTCATAGCCTCGCATCACCCAGCGTTCCTTTTCGAACCATATGCAACTAATTCGCCCGTCGTAGCGTCTTTACGTGTACATAACTGATTCTTGCTGCCCGCAAGCCTAGGGAACTGCACTCGGTGGGAGGGACCGATGCAACACCACGCCGCAAACCCCGTTCGGGGCTGCGCTCGGGCCGCAGCAGCAACTATGCTGCTCGCGGCCGCCACGGCCATTTTGGCTCCAACATCCGCTCAGCAACAATCCGTAAGACGTACAACCGCTCGTAGCGAGCTCGCGCCAATCGCATTCGCGTTGGTTGCAGAACCGGGAGCACCCGAGATCGATGGCATGCTCGACGATCCATCGTGGCTGTCTGCAGTTGCTGTATCTGACTTCACGCAGACTCGTCCAAACGACGGTGAGCCGGCGACAGAGAGGACCGAGGTCAGAATAACCTATGATCGTGACGCGCTCTACGTCTCCGCTCGAATGTACGACAGCGAACCCCACGCGATTACTTCGCGGCTCGGCAGGCGCGACAGCCACATGCAGAGCGACTTGTTCTATGTGATGATCGACTCGTACCACGACCACCGAACCACATTTCGTTTCTCTGTGAACCCGGCAGGAGTTCGTGGCGATTTGGTTGCCTCGAACGACAACACGTGGGGTGACGACTCTTGGGACCCCGTATGGGAAGCCGCCACCTTGATCGACTCGCTCGGCTGGACCGCCGAACTGCGCATACCGTTCTCGCAGCTTCGATTCTCGAGCGACCCGGAACAGGTGTGGGGCATCAACTTCAGCCGCACCATCTTCCGCAAGGACGAATTAGTGCGGTGGAGCTGGGCACCGAACACCGACGAGGGTTACGCCTCACTGTTCGGACACCTACAGGGTCTCCGTGACATTCCGGCACCGCGACGAATCGAGGTACTCCCGTACACTGTCGCGACAACCGATTTCACCGAAGGCGTAAACCCAGACAATCCGTTCAAGGACGGCAGCATGCAGAACATGACCGCCGGCTTCGACATGAAGTACGGTGTGACCAGCGATCTCACGCTGGACGCCACGGTGAATCCTGACTTCGGACAGGTGGAAGCCGACCCCGCGGTCGTGAACCTCTCCGCCTTCGAGACTTACTTCAGCGAGCGGCGACCGTTTTTCGTGGAAGGTGCGAACATTTTCCGGTTCGGAGCCGGGAGCGGCGGGTTTTCATTCGGCGCTCCGCAACTCTTTTACTCGAGGCGAATCGGTAGACGTCCATCTCGGTCGGCCTCAGTTGACGATGGTTTCGCGGACAATCCGATCTCGACCAGGATTCTCGGTGCGACGAAAGTCTCGGGCCAGACCGGAGGATGGTCGATAGGACTGCTAGATGCCGTTTCCGCGCGAACTTCGGCTCGGATTCAGAAAGCAAACGGGTCCAGAGCCACCGAGCCAGTAGAGCCCTTGACCAACTACGGAGTGTTGAGCCTCAGACGCGACATGCGTGACGGAGCCAGCGGAATCGGCATCATGGCCACGAGCGTCAACCGCAGGCTCGACGATCCCGTGTTCAACGACCTGCGCTCTTCTGCTTACGCTGGCGGGGTCGATTTCTTTCACAAGTTCGGTGGCAATCAGTTTGCGTTGAACGGTTCTTTCAGCGGATCCCGCATCAACGGCAGTCCCGATGTCATTGCGTCTGTACAAGAGTCATCTGCGAGGTACTACCAGCGGCCGGACCAGGGCTACGTATCGATCGACAGTACCGCCACTAGCCTGAGCGGTTGGGCGGTTTCGGGCCAGGGCGGGAAAGTGTCGGGGAACTGGACTTACGGAGTTGACTTTTACGCATACTCACCCGGACTCGAGGTGAATGACGCGGGGTTTGAGACACAAGTCGACCGAATCTTTCAGGGCACCCGCATCTCCCGTCGCTGGATGACGCCGGGCAAAGTGTTTCGCCGTTTCGACATCGATGCGAACCTGGCGCACAGCTGGAATTTCGGCGGAACTAGGCAGTGGAGCTCCGCGTTCGCTGGCATGTGGGGACAATTCCTTAACTACTGGGACTTCGGGCTCTTCGGCAACTTCGACTTCGCCGGAATGAGCGACAAAGCGACCCGCGGCGGTCCGTTGATGGAGAACCCGGGCGGTTGGAACCTGCACGTCTCCATGGGAACCGATCACAGGAAACCCGTTTCCTTCAACATGCACAACTCATATGGCCAGGACGAGGTTGGCGGTTGGAGCAAACATATGTGCGGAGGCGTGAGTATCAGACCGAGCAGCGCGATCAGCATGGACATTCATCCGAGCTGGAACCAGTCTCGTTCTATGAGCTTCTACGTCGATCGGGTAGCTGATCCGACTGCGACCGCCACTTTTGGCACGCGTTACCTCAACGCGGAATTGGTACGGACGAGCATCTCGGCGATGGTCCGTGTTGACGTAGCCCTTTCGCCCGATCTTTCAATCCAACTCTACGCGCAACCGTATCTGGCGGCGGGCGACTACGAGACCTACAAGGAATTGGCCGCACCTAGCTCCTTCGACTTCCTGCGGTATGGTGTTGACGGCGGTTCTACCCTCGCCTTTGACGGCGACGCGAACGAGTACACCGCGGACCCCGACGGCACGGGGCCAGCCGAGGAGTTTTCGTTCGAAAACCCGGATTTCCGGTATCGCTCGCTCAGAAGCAATCTGGTGCTGCGATGGGAGTATATGCCCGGCTCGACGCTGTTCCTGGTCTGGAACCACGGACAGTCCGGATCCGGAACTGACCCCACGTTCCGCATGTTCGACCAGCTCGGCAGCATGTTCGGCGACGACCAGAAGAATACGTTTCTCGTCAAAGTGAATTACTGGTTGAGTAGGTAGAACATCGAACATCAAACGTCCAACGTTGAACGTCCAACGGTGAGTTGGGTCAACTCCCGTTGGGTGTTGAACGTTCGATGTTCAACGTTCGACGTTAACACCCCTCCCTCTTCTCCCTCCTCTCCCGCTCCTCGCCCCAGTTACATTCCCCCATGCCTCAACTAGACACCTACCTTTTCGACCTCGACGGCACGCTGCTGGATTCGCTCGAGCTGATTCTGGACTCGTACCGCCACACGCTCACCGTGCACCGCGGTGTCGCCCCACCCGACGAGGTCTGGATCGCGGGGATAGGCACGCCTCTGAGGACACAGCTTGCGCCGCACGCGGAAGACGCCCAGGAACTGGAACGGTTTGTCGACACATACCGTGAGTACAACTTCGCGCACCACGACGCGATGACGCGCGCCTTTCCCGGTATTCGCGAATCGGTCACCGCGTTGAAGGAAGCGGGGATGGCACTGGGGATAGTGACCAGCAAGGCGCGAAAGGGTACCGCGAAAGGCCTGCGCGCTTCCCACCTTGAAGGGCTCTTCAATGCTGTCGTCGCGGCCGACGACGTCGACAAACACAAGCCCGACCCCACGCCTGTACTGAAGGCACTCGAACTCTTGAATGCGAAAGCCCATCATACCGTGTTCATTGGAGACTCACCCTTCGACATGGCCTCTGGAAGAGCAGCTGCCGTAAAGACTGCAGCCGCGCTCTGGGGTCCATTCGCCCGTGAAGAGCTCGCGCCACACTCGCCCGACTACTGGCTATCGGAACCTTCAGAGATACTGTCCCTCGACGTTCCGTAACAAGCCGCGCGTAGCGCCACGCGCCTTTGAGCCGCCCAGCGATCACGTCCAAAACCGAAACGAAGCGAAGTCTCTGAGCGTAGTGATTTCGGCGGCAAGTCGGCCGGTTTCACCTTTCAACGCTTTGGCCGATGCGGGTATCTAACCGGTAGACGAGTTCAAAACATTCGGTAGGAGACAGGTCAATGATTCGAAAGGGAAAGCCGGTCATCGGAATCGCGATCGCACTATTTGCTGCCGTCGCGCTCTCCGCAACGATAGTGAGGTTTGTGCAGGCTCAGAGCTACGAGATCTCAGGGCGTCACGTCGCTATCTACAATCTGGTCGGGCAGGTCAACGTCCAGCCTGCAAGAGGATCGGCCGTGACGGTCGACGTAAACATCGGCGGCCCGGATGGTGACGCACTGCGGGTCGAAACCGGCGGAATCGAAGATGCGGAAACTCTTCGCGTCGTCTATCCCGACGATCGGATCACCTACTCCGAATGGGGACGCCGCTCTCGCACCGAGGTCCGAGTCCGAGCCGACGGCACCTTCGGTGATCGTGACTGGCGTGGGAGGTTTCGTGGTGATGAGGTGACGATTTCGGGTCGCGGCGGTGGGCTCGAGGCTTTCGCCGATCTCACGGTGGCCGTTCCCGCCGGGCAGAGAGTCTCGGTATACCTCGCCGTCGGCGAGGCCATCATCGAGAACGTCGACGGCAACATCCGAATGGACACGCATTCAGCGCCGGTATTCGCGTCTGGCACGAGCGGAAGCCTGCACGTGGATGTTGGCTCCGGTCGCGTTGAAATCCGTGGTGCGGAGGGTGATATCAACCTCGACACTGGCTCCGGCTCCGTCGACGCGACGGATATCTCCGGCAGCTCGCTTCTCATCGATACCGGCTCGGGGCGCGTAACGGCCAGCGGTGTCACGGTGGATGACCTCAACATCGATACTGGCTCTGGCGGCATCACCGCTGAGCGCGTGTCGGCGCCCAACATTATGCTGGACACCGGCAGCGGTTCCGTCGAACTAGAGGTCATGAGCGACGCCGACAACATCGAGATCGACACGGGATCAGGTGGGGTGAGGGTGACTTTGCCTGAGTCGTTTGGTGCGCGAGTGGATATCGATACGGGAAGCGGCGGTATCGAACTGGACATGCCCATCACCATGCGGCGCTGGCAGCGTGACCACGTTCAGGGAACGATCGGCGACGGCGCTGGTCGGTTGCTGATTGATACCGGGTCGGGTAGCGTGAGGATTCTGTCGGGTCGGTAGGACTGCTGGGTTACGAGCAACAACACGCCGCCCGGGTGGTGAGAAGCCGCCCGGGCGGTTTCTATTTCTATAATGAACTCGTGTGGATTAGCCGCGGATTGACGCGGACGAACGCCGAAGGTGTTGTTGGGGTTGGGTGGGGAATTCAAGTCTCGCTGTTTTCCGCGTACCTCCGCGTTCATCAGCGGGCATTATACTCCGATAGTATGGGTGTGCCGCCGAGTGACACGGACGAGCGCGGAGGGTGATGTTGGGGTTGGGTGGGGAATTCAAGTCTCGCTGTTTTCCGCGTACATCAGCGGCCAACAATACTCCGAAAGTATGGGTTTGCCGCGGAATGACATGGACGAATGCGGAAGGTGATGTTGGGGTTGGGCGGGGAATTCAAGTCTCGCTGTTTTCCGCGTACCTCCGCGTACATCAGCGGCCAATAA
>JBDHHK010000234.1:0-6617 GCA_039589395.1 Gemmatimonadota bacterium | reverse complement strand
CTAGCCATGGCAATGGCCGCAACGAAGTCGGTACCTATGTCCGACATTATCGCAAGATAGAGCTCGGTGCCGTCAGGGCTGAATGCAGCCTCGACCTCGTTCATCCCGGTAGAGGCTATCCCTGGGGCAAATATCTCCGGGGTCGTGCCAGGTGGTGATTGGCCCAGGTAGGGGCCTTCCGGGCTGTGTGAATGTTCTTGGGGCGTGCATCCACTAGCCAAGAGCAGAACAACTATGGTGGCGGACGAAAAAACCGGATTCTGTCTCACGGTTCTCCTCCTTGGAGTATCCATTGGTTGCCTCCTTGGAGTATCCATTGGTTGAGTGCAACGCAGTGTATCTTCCAATTCCGACTATCATGATCGAATTCTCCAACGCCATCGTCGGCGCTTTGCTGTTAGTAGCTCTTGGCTACATGGCAATCGTTTCCTTTCTTGACGGAGAGAAACGAGCTGGAGTGGTTGCGTGTCTGCTCGCTATTGCCATGCCAATGCCATTTGTGGCTGTGAGTCTCATACGTTTTCCCTACCAGTCGGTTGTTGGCATCCTTTTGGTAGTGATGGCAGCGGCCACAGTCGCGATGCTGCTACTTCCCACCGGCAGCCGGCACGTGTGGGACGACAGAATTCCGCACACTCGAATCGACGAACGAGACATCATGTTCTCGCGACGGCTCCTCGAGCCGGGCACCGAACGATTCGCAGAATACTACGCGCGCAATCCTGACAAGAAGGCTTGGGATGACAAGTTCAGGTACCGGCCGGGTCTTCTTGCGAGGGGTGCTACACAGTACGATCCAATAACGTTCCATGCGGCGGCAGCGAGTTTCGAAACGATCGAGAAGTTGTCACCTTTTGTCGCGGGAGAGCCCTCCTCGAAGCGAGTTGAGGCCGATCCCGGACAATTGTCGAGTTTCGCCAAGGGTTGGGCGCTGAAGTTGGGAGCGCATTCCGTTGGGATAACCCAACTCAGAGACCACCACAAATACTCGGTTGTCGGCCGCGGACCGGAATACGGTCTGCCGGTGGAGCTCGATCATGAGTACGCACTAGCGCTCACCGTGGAGATGGACAAGTGCTTGCTCGATACAGGTCCGGCCGGACCCACAATAATGGAGTCAGCGCAGAAGTACGTCGGCTCGGGAACGATCGCGGTACAGTTGGCCGAGTTCTTCCGTCGGCTCGGGTACAGCGCCAGAGCACACATCGATGGAAACTACCGCGTGGTCTGCCCGCTCATCGCACGCGATGCAGGCCTTGGAGAAATAGGGCGGATGGGATTGTTGATGACCCCCGACCTGGGGCCGCGGGCGAGAATCGCTGTGGTCACGACCGACATGCCACTCGACGTTGACCGCCGATTCCCCGACAACTCGGTACTGGATTTCTGTGAGTCATGCCGCAAGTGTGCCGTCAGCTGTCCGCCATGGGCAATTCCGTTCGGTGCGAGGGAAGTTTTCGACGGAGTCAGCCGCTGGCAAATCAATCAGGAGCTCTGCTACATCTACTGGACTCACACCGGCACGGACTGCGGGCGCTGCGTTGCCGTATGTCCGTATTCTCACACAAACAGGCGGATTCACGATCTCGTCAGGTGGGGTGTGCGCAGATCTTTCTTGTTCCGTCAATTCGCCATCGCCATGGACAGCCTGTTCTACGGAAAGAAGCCTCCGTCCGCACCGGCACCCGGCTGGATGGGCGCGGCCGAGAAAGGCAATCCCGGCCGGACCAGCTAGCGGCTGTGCGGAGTGTGAACTACCGCCTTCTCCTGCCTCTAGTCTGCTCCTTCTCCACGTTCAGCTCCCAGATATCTGCCGCGCCGCGCTCGTCTCCGAGCAGGTGTTTGACGAAATACTCGGCTCTGAGCCAGAACCAGTAGTCTCCCATGTCTCCATATCCGTGGCGTTGCCCCGGGAAAATGAAGAAGTCGAAACGTTTGTTGGCTCGTATCAGTGCCTCCGCCATTCTAAGCGTGCCCGCCATGTGGACGTTATTGTCTTCGTCACCCGTGGTTAGGAGCAAATGGCCCTGGAGATTCTCAGCGAGCTCGGAGTTCTTTTCGATATCGTACTCGAATGTGATGTTGCCCGACGAATCGACAACTTCCTTTACACCGTGGTGCTTTTCAGACCACCGCCGATTGTACACGTCATTGTTGTGATTCCCGGAGGATGACACCGCGACCTTGAAGAAGTCAGGATACACCAGCATAGCTGCCGTAGACATGAACCCACCACCGGAATGGCCGTAGATCCCAACTCGATCGATATCAATGAATTCAAATCGGTCCGCAAGCTGCTCGATCGCAGCTTTTTTGTCGGCGAGACCGTAGTCGCGAAGGTTGCCGTAGCCGTAGTTGTGATACCACTTGGACCGTGCCGGATGTCCACCACGATTCCCTACCGTTACCACTATGATCCCGAACTGGGCCAGCGCGGTCTCGTAACGGTTTGTCGAAAACGACTTCGATACTCTCTCTCTCTGCGGTCCCGGGTAAACGTAGGCAACAATCGGATACGTCTTCTCCGGATCGAAATCGAACGGCTTATAGATCACTCCGTACAGATCGGTGACGTGGTCGGCGGCTTTAACGGTGTAAGGTTCCGGGAATTGGTAACCCGCCTCGAAGAGCTTTGAGAAATCCGCTACCTCGAGGTCCATGATTATTCTGCCGCGGGAGTCGAGAAGTGCTGAAGATGGAGTAGTGTTGACTCTCGAGTAGTTATCGACAAAGAACCGACTTGATTCACTCATACTGACACGATGATCGAAATCACCGGGATCGATGAGGGCCAGGCCGCTTCCGTTCAGATTAACCCGATATAGATGCTGATAGTATGGGTCCTCACCGCTTTCGCGGGCATTGGCGAGGAAATACACCAAGCCGCGTTGTTCGTCGATACCGACTATCTGGCGCACGGACCAGGGGCCCTCAGTCAACCGATTCCTGAGAGTGCCGTCAGATCCAAAGCGGTAGATATGTGCCCAACCATCGCGCTCCGACCACCACAGCAAATCGCCCGACTGTAGTAGCTCGAGCCGCTGCATCTCTACATAGGTGTTGAGTCGTTCTTCGATGAGCACCTGTACCTCGCCGGTGTTCGCATCCGCCACACAGACATCGATTCGACGCAGATCGCGACTACTGCGGGTGAAGTAGAGTTGGTCTGAGTTGTTGGCGAGCCACAGTGTTCTCCTGGGTTCGTCGCTCGCCGGGTAGATGAACTGCCTTGCGCTGGAAATGGAGAGTGACTGATCCTCGAAGGCGTCAGCTCGTACCTCGATCATCTCTCTTGACTCGATGTCGTAGATGAGTATCTCAGATTGACTGACGTTTTCCTCTCCGGGCATGTCGTACTTGTAAGTCTCTAATTCCGGACGATCGTTGCCTACGGAGTGGATGACCCACAGTTCTCCTGACTCTCTTCGATCGCTTCGCACGAGCGCGAAACGCCGCGAGTCCTTCGACCAACTGACTCTCGTGCGTTTACGCATGTCTTTACTCTTCTCGCGTTCAACATCGGTGTCGCCGCGGTCGAACACCGCATAGCTATAGTGATCCTCGCCGTCCGTGGTGAGTTGCACCTCCTCCACCGCTATAGAATCCTCGGCCCGCTCGGCGGCTCGCCCTTTCTTGCCGCGCCGGGCGTCGAGAATACGCCGATAGTCTTCTCCACTCATTGAGAACAGGTTCTGACTTCTGGCGAATACCACCATCTCACCATCGGGTGAGACACTCGCCCATTCAGGGTGGTCGTCGGGCGCCTCCCAATCTTCCAACTCGCGCAGCGACTGCGTGTTCACGTCGTACACAAAGTGGAATACGATCTTCTCGTAGCGGGGACGGTCGCGATCTTCCTCACGCTCTTGCCACTGCTCCCGATCTTCTTCCTCATCGTACTCCACTTCTCGCTCTAAATCTTCCTGGGAAGATTCGACTTCGAACTGAAGCGTGTTCGTGTCTAAGAACTTGATCTCGCGGATGGGAAGGTGCTGTGCATCCCAGGGGTCCTTGGTAATCCGAGTCAGCTCTGCCGCGATCCGATCTCTATCGAATAGTTCACGCTTCGATCCGGCAACCGGATCGACAAGAAAGAAGAACTTGCCGTCAGAGGTCTCCCACTCATACCAGAACCTCTCGGTACCCTCAATCCATTGCGGTGTCACCGATGTACTATAGATCAGCTCCTGCAACTTGTACGGAGCGAACCTACCCGCCTGACGATAATTGGCTTCCTCCACACCGGTGTCGCTTCGGGGTCCTGAGCGTGCGGAATCTTGCGCGGCAAGCGGCGGAGAATCTGCCGCAGCACAAATAGCGATTGCGGAGTACAGCACCAGGCCGGACCGGTAAAACGACCGGAGCTGCGAACAGTGTGTTGGGTGACGATCAGCACACATCGGAGATTACCTCTCGAGTTCGATGAATCAGTAGTTGTTCTTGCGGAGGGGAGATCCGCACGTATGCGAGAATCGACTGCCGGACCGATACTCCACCATATGGATATACGACAAGCGAGGTTACCGAGTTCCGTGCTCAGCTCATACAAACAAGTCGCTCATCCTGGATCCCGCCCAGAACTTCCGAGAATCTCACCGAGTTGCTGGACCAACTCTTCGTATCCAACCAGACGAGTTACATCGCCTCTTCCAAACGCCGGTATGCGTACCCCACAGCTACTATCGACAAAGGAACGGTTATCAGCAACCCGATGATAAGTGCCATCATCCCCAGGATGTTTATCACACCCAGTAAGAGCGCAAGCAAGAAGATGTTCCAACACGATCCTCGCGTCATCTCCCAGCTCTGGCGCATTGCCTCGAATGGTCCGACGTCCTTGTCGACCAGCACCCAAGGGAACATGTAGAGTCGGATCGACCAGTATATGCCGGGAATTATCAGCAAACAGAAACCGACCATCACTACGACTCCGACGGCGATTGACGCAATCAAAAACTTGAGGATTAGTGGAAATGTGGAGAAGAGATCGGCAAGCTCGCCCCTATCACCATCGACAAACCGCAGTGTCATCCTCAGGAGGCCCATCCACACAACCATATCGAACACCCAGGCCACAGCCATCACCACCCAAGAATCTGATGCAACAGCAGGCATCAGGCCGATCGCAATGAAGATGATCCACCCCAAGCCGAGGAGTCCCAGATTGCCCGTCGTCGTCTCCCATCCGAACTTGATCGCATCACCTTTGGAGAACTTACGCCCGGTCATATAGCACCTCTTTCAGTGGAGACCGACACCATTCATCACACGGCGCGGCTCTTCTCGAGTTCAGCGGCTACTCCTCACTCCCTCCCACCGCCTTACGCCATCGTTCCACGGGATTGTCGAACGTGATCCCTCCAGCATCGAAAAACTCTGAATCGAAAGAGCCTCCGACCCACTCGAGCATTGATGCGTGATCGGGATGGGCGGGATCAGCGAGCGTCTTCAAGAGATCGTGATATGCGTGCACTCCTCCACAATCCTCAGGTGGCCTGTGACGCTCACCCTCCAGACACATCGGGTACGACGTACCCGGTTTTGCGTCGTGGAAACCTTCGAAGCGGATCTCATGAATCCAGGAACTGCCGAAATCGTATTCATACACTGCCAACGGAACTTGATCGGTAAAGTAGTCGAAGACTCGAAGTTTCCACCCTGGTTTGGTCTCGAGCGGATCGTCTCCTTCCTTGTCGGGGATACCAATGACATCTTCCGAGCCGACTACGCGAAACGCATGGAGGTGATAATCCCGCCAGCCCATCGCATCTTGTATTGCGACGTGCAGATCCCAGAAGCTGTAGCCCTCGGGCACCTGTATGCGCCGCCAGATAGGAGGGTCCACGCCGAGCAACTCTATCTTGAACTGAATTACCTTTGTGCTATCAACCATGTCACCACCTCGCGTTCGCCTGGTTCTCGGCCGATCCATCTATTAAAGGTGCACCCAGACAGCCTCTGTGTGAAGTTGGCAGCACGTGCACAAACGATGGGGCGGTACAATCAATACGAGAGATGCGGCCCTGAGGATCCATTTAGCAACGAATCGTTGCCGGCCCGATACCGTTCCCTACTGACGACGCTCAGCGCGCGCACCTTCAACCACAAGCGCCACCACGCGGCCATTCTCCCGAACAAAGAAGACTTCCGTACCGTCCGCCCGACCGAAAAACGCCGACTCCGACTCGGGTAGAAGCTGTTGACGACTTCGGCCAGTCACATCCGCCCATAGTCGCCCATCGACGACTTCGAGCACAACGACAATGTCGTCTGTGATGTCATACCGCCCGACCAACTCTTCCAACAACCCGGGTTCCACTTTAGCCACTGCCCTGGCCTCCGCCTTCAGCGCCGGCCAGTCGTAAAGCTCCGCGAGCGTATTGATAATCTCTTGATTCAATACATCGCCGTTGTCGGAGTTTGTCATAACCGCGACACCGTCTCCGGTGTCGATGTAGGCGTAGAGCTGGCACCGATAGCCTTCGTTCGTTCCGCCATGCCCGAACACGGCACCGTCTGCTAAGATTGCCGGACCGAGGCCGTGTTCTCTAATTCCCGGTGTCAGCATCGCGCGCGCGATTTCCTGAGTGAGCACACCGTTGGAACGCCCGTGATAT
>JBDHHK010000233.1:0-6321 GCA_039589395.1 Gemmatimonadota bacterium | reverse complement strand
ATGGTCGTCTCCCCGCTCGCGTCAACCGTCGTACTGGTTGCGGCAGTAATCATGTTGTTGGCCTACCAAAACCTGAACTACATGGGCACGCCCCGAATTCTCCAGGCACTGGCGATCGATGGCCTGGCAGTCAGGCGTGCAGGGGAAATCTCGGAAGGTGGCAATCCGATCTTTGCGGTGCTGGTGTCATGGGGGCTTTCAATTGGCCTGATTTTGATCGGTGGGTTTGAGTTTTTGCTGCACCTCTCCGTCTTCTTTTACCTGTTCTTATACGTCATGCTGATCGCGGGAGTTTTGATCCTGCGTTCGCGCCAGCCGGACGCCGACCGCCCGTATAGGGCCTGGGGTCACCCATGGAGCACATATTTTTGTCTTCTCGGTTGGCTACTCATCGCCCTGTTTCAGGTAACAGCCGAAATCGATACCGCCGCTTACGCCGCGATATTGGTGGCGATATCCTGGCTGGTTTACCGGAGTCTCGATCGCTCCGGATCAAATCAGCTAGAAGAACCGATGGAGTGATCATGGCGCGCGATCCCTACTTCGATGTCCTATTTGAGCCGGTGAAAATTGGTCCGGTTACGGCCAAGAACCGGTTTTACCAGGTACCTCACAGCTCCGGTTTCGGATATAGAAACCCAAATGCGCTTGCTGCCATGCGGGGGATGAGGGCAGACAGAACACAAGTTTGCCCGCGAGTTTGACGAACCGGACCCGGGTGATGTTCCATTCAAGCGAGAGAGGGATGTGCTTGAGCTCTGAGCTTGGCACCATGAGAAAAGACGCGTTGCTGGCACTCGTCCTGCTGCTCGTTTGCTGCGATACGCAACAACGACAGGAAGTTCAGCGGCCCAATCTTCTGCTTGTCCTGACCGACGATCAGCGCTTCGACATGCTGGGCAGCAAACATCCATTTCTCGAGACGCCGCATATGGACCTGCTGGCGTCGCAAGGTTTTCGGTTCGAGAACGCCTTCGTGACGACTCCCATTTGCGCTGCCAGTCGAGCCAGCATACTGACGGGCGTGGTGGAACGCACCCATCAATTCACATTCGGCACGCCGCCGCTCGCCGCCGAGTTTGCCGACCAGAGTTATCCCACGCTGTTGAGAGGGGCTGGCTATCACACGGGATTTGTCGGGAAATTCGGTGTCGCCACAGAGCCGGGGGCGGTCGGGCAGATGTTCGACACCTATGTACCGTTCTCTGCACACCCCTACCTCAGGGAACAGGAAGATGGATCGGTTCGTCACCTCACGGACATCACCGCGGACAGCGCCGTCGAGTTTCTGCGATCTGCCGATCCAGTCAGTCCGTTTGCGCTGACTGTGAGTTTCAACGCCCCACACGCCGCCGACGGTGATGAACGACAGTTTTTCTGGCCCGAGGCTTTGGACGGGAAGTACTCGGACGTCGCCATACCCGACCCACCTCTTTCTGAACCAGCATTCTTCGAAGCCCTCCCGGAATTCTTGAGGGATGCTTCGCTGAACAGAGTCCGCTGGTACTGGCGTTTCGACACACCCGAGAAGGCACAGGCAATGACGCGGGGATACCTGCGAATGATCACCGGTGTCGACGCGGCAATCGGCCGCATTCTGGGTGAACTGGAGTCACTCGGCATTGCCGATAACACGATCGTGCTCTTGATGTCCGACAACGGATATTTTCTAGGAGAGCGCGGCTACGCCGGGAAATGGCTGCCGTACGATCTGTCGATTCGAGTACCGCTAGTCGTATACGATCCCCGAGTCGAGGATCACCTGCGAGGATCGACCCCATCGTTGCCTGCACTGAATATCGATATCGCCCCAACGCTGCTCGATCTGGCCGGTGTCGAACTTCCGGCCTCCATGCAGGGTAGAAGCCTCACTCCTTTGCTTACTGGAGAATCGCCGGCCGACTGGCGAACCGATTTTTTCATCGAGCATCTCTTCGATCATCCGGAAATTCCAAAACACGAAGGCGTCAGAGGCGAACGGTACAAATACGCCAGGTACTTCGAACAGGCTCCCGTATACGAAGAGCTGTACGACCTCCTGGCGGATCCCTTGGAAAGGATAAACCTCGCCGGCGACCCCGACTATCTCGAGATTCTGACGCGGCTGAGAAGCCGTACAGATGAACTCCAGGCTGAATATGAATCGAGCAGGTGAGCAGATGATCCAGATCAAGTACGTGGGCAAATCCGACGTCTTCGGCTTGGAAAACGGAACGGTGCTCCAGGTCGTGGAAGGCACTACTATCGGCGACGTGCTCGCCACGGTGAATGTCCAGAAGGCCTTTCACAAACTCGTGGTCCCCCAGGTCAATGGGAAACACCAGAGCATCACCTACGTCTTACAGGCAAACGACGAGCTAGACTTTTTCCTACCTATCGGCGGGGGCTGACACGATGCTTTCCCTTCGCTCTGCCAAAGCCGCAAGAATATTCTGCGCCTCGATCTGTTTCCTCCTCGTCTCGTGCGCAGAAGGCCCACAACAAGAAATGGGAGGCAGAGATCACGCACAGAACATTCCCGCCTGGTTCGAAGACGGCAAGTTCGGGATGTTCATTCATTGGGGGCCCTATTCCGTGCTAGCAGGGGAATGGGAGGGGCGTCGAATCGAACAGGGGGATATCGCTGAATGGATCGTGCAGCGGTTCCAAATCCCCGTGGAGGAGTACCGGAAGATCGCGGCCACGTTCAACCCGACAGGGTTCGATGCCCGGAAGTGGGTGTCACTGGCAAAGAACGCCGGCATGAAGTACATCATCATCACATCGAAACATCATGACGGCTTTGCCATGTATGACTCGCGGGTCAGCGAATACAACATCGTTGATTTCACTCCGTTCAATCGTGATCCCATACGAGAGCTGTCGGAAGCCTGCGCCGAGGCGGGCATCAAGTTCGGCGTCTACTATTCCCATCGCGAGGATTGGGAGCACCCTTACGCCTATGGGAATTTCTGGGACTTCGATTCATCCCAGACCAATCTGGATACAATGGATTTTCCGGAGCTGTTTCGACGCTACCTCGACGAAAAGGCCGTACCCCAACTGACGGAATTGTTGACCGAATACGGACCGATCGGTGTCGTCTGGTTCGATCGGGGGATGTACACACAGGAGCAGGAAAAGGAATTTGCCGATCTGGTTCACAACCTGCAGCCGGGGACTCTGGTCAACGGACGAGTTGGCCACTACGACAAAGAACTTCTGGGTGATTACCAGAGCATGACCGACAACGGCATGCCGATTGGGGGGATCGAGGAATACTGGGAAACCCCACAGACCTTGAATGAGACGTGGGGCTACAGCCGATCGGACAACAACTGGAAGACTCCCGACGAGGTCATCAGACGATTGGTCACCATTGTGAGCAAGGGCGGCAACTACCTGCTGAACGTCGGCCCGACAGGCGAGGGGATCATTCCAAATCCTTCGGTCGAGATACTGAATGCAGTGGGCGATTGGATGCAACAGAACTCGGAAAGCATCTATGGAACATCGCCTTCTCCGTTCCCCTACGAGTTGCCGTGGGGATACTGCACGCGAACGGGCAGCCGACTCTTCCTGCATGTATTCGACTGGCCCCGGAATGGACGCCTGAGTCTGAGTGGGCTGAATAACGAAGTCAAAACGGCCTATTCGCTTTTGGATCCGGACGTAGCACTCAGTGTGGACCGGGACGAAACCGGCGTCCTCACGATCGGGCTGCCCGCGGACCCACCAGATCCGATCAACTCGGTATTTGTGCTGGAGATCGATGGTGATCCCGATATCGATCCCTATATCGTGGAACAGAACGAAGACGGGTCTTTCCTTCTGGACTACCTGTCTGCATCGACATCCGGCAACGCCCAGAAGCGGTTTAACAGGCGAGGAGAGTCAGGACATTTTCACATCTCGAAGATGCAGACACCCGAGGACTTCGTTGAGTGGCATGTCGAGGTGAACGCGCCGGGAACCTATCATGTCGACATCACCTATGCCGCCAGGCCGGGCTGGGAAGACGCTCGCTATGTAGTCGAGATGGGTCGGGAACGGATCGAGGCCCTCGTACAATCCACGGAGGGGTGGTACGAATACAAAACCGAGAGGGTTGGCCGACTAGATGTGAACAGAGCCGGCAGGGCCGTGGTCAGGATCTATCCCAACGACCCTTTGGATCATTACTTGATGTATTTCAACAGAATCGAACTGCTGCCGGTCGACGACGGCGGTGACTGACGTTGTTGCTGTCTTGCGGCTCACTCCGAACGCTTTGGCGGCGTGCAAGCTGGGCGTCAACCCTCGCTCTCAGCCCGTTTCTGAATCCGATCGAGCTCCTTCTCGACATGCTCATCGAGAGGAAGCGGCTCGTGGGTCGCCAGGATCTGGGCTACCTTCTCACGCACCTCCTCGAGCAGAGTGGGATTTCCGGCAGCCTCCCAGGCCTCGAAGCTCCCGTGCCAGCCAAGCTGGCTGACGTACATCTCACCGTCACGGAGAGCTCTCACCGTGGATGATTCAGTCAGAAAGTGGCCGCCAGGCCCGACGCGGTCAATCACGTCCTCTAGCCACTTGCCGTCGGCGGCGGCGATGCCCTCGCGCGCTCGTTTGGCCATCTTGAATATTTCCACGTCGATCAGCAACTGCTCGAGGCTGAGGACCATCGAGCCACCCATCAGGCCACAGCCAATCAGAATGTCGGGCCAGGCCAGGGCAGCCAACAGGCCGATCATCGAGCTTTCAAAAGCAGCCTGAATGCCCGGGACGTAGTGCTCCGTCGTCATCCCCGATCCCTCCACCGGCAGGCCGTAGTGGCGAGCCATTTCCACGACGGCAACAGCCAGCAGCCCTCCTTCAATGGCGCCGGCGCTGTAGCCTCCGGTGCGGGGGTTCATCATCGACTGCGCCGGGGCGTATATGAACGGGGTGCCCGGGGCGCCGGCCTGCACCAGGCAGAGCATGGCCAGCACCTCGCAGTTTCCCAGCACCGTGGTGGAGATCAGGCTGCCAGGGCCCGTGACACCCATCAGCGGCATGGGCATGACCGCCAGAGGTATGTCCCAGCCCAAAAGCTCCAGGTAGGCATCGGTGCGCCTTCCCTCGATGATCAGCGGCGACTGCGGGCACAAGATCCACGACAGCGGGTGCCGTCGACGGATGGTCTCCTTGTCGCCGAAGACCACCTGCAGCACTTCCAGAAGCCAGGGCGCCTCTTCTGGACTGCCGATTCCATCCTGGACGTGCTTGGAGAAGTTGCGGAACAGGTGCCGCCAGTGGGTCACGAGGTCAGGCACTGTGTTGCCGCAGTCGCTGCGCTCGATCATGTCCCAGTAGAGGCCGAACTCGTCCAGTGCGTCGGTCAGGCGCGTTGCCTCCAGCCAATCGTTGAAGGTGCCTTCTCGCCTCTCTCCTGTTTCCCGATCGAGAGCGAATACGGCCTTGCCGTCGATGAGCAGCGTGCAGTCGCCGCTGTTCATCTTCAGGTCCCATCCCGGCCGGCGAGCTCCCAGGCAGAACTCCTTCGGGGCCGATTCGAGCGACTCCTCGACCAGCGTTCGTGGGAAGCGCACGATGTGGGTGTTGTTGTCGACGTCCGCTCCTGCCTCCGCGAGAATCGCACGCCCCCTGGCGGTGTCGACTCGCACGCCGGTGCGTGACAGGACACTCAGTGATCGCTCGTGCACCTGCGCCCGCTGGTCGTCAGAAAGAACCTGCAGCAGTGTCCTCACGGCTCACCCCTTTGTGCGGTGCCAGCTTTTCGGAATCGCGGCGTCTCGACCCTTGTCATCACCAGGATACTGCGATACGACAGGGGACTAAACGTGGTTCTATGAGAGCGATTGTCAATGACACACTTCAGCCACATACTTCGCGGTGCGTTTCATAAGAGCCGCTCCTTGTGGGGATCCATGGTTCTTTGGCAAGACCTTGGTACCCACAAGGGGCGTGCTCTCAATATCCGTTAATCGCGACACGGAGGAATAGATGCCACGGGATCCCCGGTTCGACATCCTTTTCGAGCCTGTACCCATCGGCCCGGTAACGGCACCCAACCGCTTCGTTCAGGTACCCCAGTGCACGGGAATGGGATACCGCCGCCCGCAATCCCTCGCCGCCCTGCGTGGCGTAAAGGCGGAAGGGGGCTGGGGAACCGTTTGCACCGAGTATTGCTCGATTCATCCAACGTCCGATGATGAGCCCTTCCCGTCGGTCTCTCTGTGGGATGAAGAAGATGTTTCCGCCATGGCCATGATGGTGGATCAAGTGCACGAGCACGGGTCGCTGGCGGCTGTCGAGCTTTGGGCCAGTGGGGCCGGAAGCAAGAACTTCTACACCAGGGAAGTA
>JBDHHK010000232.1:0-6387 GCA_039589395.1 Gemmatimonadota bacterium | reverse complement strand
CCAGCTGGCGAATGTCGTCGGAGGTGAATGGCTCGGGTCCGTCCCGCACTGCTGCCAGTACCCCCCGCAACGCTCCGTGTGTTTCAAGAGGCGCAACCGCAGCAATCTCTACTTCGAAGCCAGATACTAGCTCAGGACTGTGATCGGCCTCCGGATGTGATAAAGCAACGCGGTTTTCACTCAATGCCTCGCCAAGCAGCCCTGCATCCTCACGAGCGATTTCAGCGCCCGTCAGGGTTGATAGGCTGCCATCCGCAGCCGCGATCTGTATGGTGACCGATTCTTCGAGTGCGAGCGCAACGAGAACTCCGTCGGCCTCCACAAATGCACGTGCAAACTGAGCGATCTCACCGACTACGTCACCCAGAGCCATTGTCTCGGAAATTGTCAACGTGAGCTGCTGTAACGCGGAGAGCTCTGCGCGGGCGGTCTGGATGTCACTCTGGTACCGCACCCGCGCGCGGCTACGAGACCACAGGAAGCCGGCTACGCCGGACAGGACCACAGCAGATACAGTCAGGAGCCAGGAAGTCATGGCGTCGGAGGCTGCCTAGAGGTCGTGGTGTCGCGGTCGGCGGCGGCCGCACGCGCCACGACGGCAGCCCTCTCGCGGTCTAGTGTCCGTAGGATCCGTTCCCACTCATTTGTAGATACGCCGTCGTATCCAAGCGTGAAAGGGTCGAACATCCTGAGCCCATCTTCATATATGTAGATCGCGGTGGCCGTCTCACGCTGGTTCACCTGTCGGTCGCCAAAAGAGGGTGACATAGGGAGAAAGGCACGTGGCCGGAATAGCCGGCTTTGATCGGTGATAGTCAGAGCTTCGGCCTCAAAACGCGCACGCGTTTGGGTTCCAAAGAAGGACACCAGGAAGACGGTAGGATTTGAGATTCCGTTCCGCCTCGCCTCGTCGGCTAGGTCTTCGGATTTGGATTCGAGAAGCCGGTGCATCGATCTATAGGTGTCGGGAGCCAACAGGCGGATCACACCTTCATCTAGCGGAATGAAGCTAATAACGAAATCGGGCGTTCTGAGCCGGATTCCGATATCGTCCTGCCCCAGCGTGCCGAAACCTGCTGGCGGAAGCTCGGATTGTCCCCGAAGCGGCGCTACCTGCTGTGCTGAAGTGCAGGAAACCAGGATTCCTGCAGCAAACACAGCTGTCGTAGCACTTCTCGAAAGTTTAGGCATTGCAGCCATTTGATCTCCACGTCGTTGCAGCCCCTCTCGCACCTCCCACTCCTCCCGTCCCTCTACCGTCCCTCCCTCGCCAACTCTTCGATCGACTCGACCAGATCGCCTATCCCCTCATTGGTCCTCGCACTGGTCAACAGACATTGCGATTCGGGCACGCCGATGGACTTTGCGATTGCTGATTTGCGTCGCTTCCGGTGGCTGCGACTCACCTTGTCTACTTTAGTGATCGCCACCAGCGCCGGCGTCCCTCTCGCCGCAATAACATCTCCAATTGCCAAATCATCGCGTGACGGATCGCGCCGAATGTCGAGCAGCCATACTACACCTATCAAGTCCTGCCGTTTCGAAAGATAGGCGTTGATCAGTTTCGAGAAACCAGCTCGTTCGACCTTCGAGACTTTTGCGAACCCATAGCCCGGCAGGTCGACCAGGTAGAACGTTGCTTCTACATCGTACACGTTCAAGGTGCGCGTTTTCCCAGGGCTCTTGCTTGTATGTGCCAATGAGCGTCGGCCTATGATTCTGTTGAGCAAGGAAGACTTGCCGACGTTCGATCTCCCCACAAACGCTACTTGCGGCAGGTCGAGGGGGGAACGAAAATCGGCAGCCGGAAAGCTGCCGATGAAGGATGCTGGGCTCAGGCGCCTTTCTTTGCCCGCGCCCGCGCCGTGACCATGAGCGGTGGGCGGTCCTCTGTGATGCATTCCTTTGTAATCACCACCTCTCTTACGTCGTCGCGGCTGGGCAGGTCGAACATTATGTCGGTCATGACTTCTTCGAGAATCGCCCGCAACCCACGCGCTCCTGTACCACGCTTCATAGCGCGTTGGGCGACCGCTGACAGGGCTTCGGGGTCGAATGTAAGCCCTACATTTTCGAGCTCGAACAGCTTCTTGTACTGTTTGGTGAGAGCGCTCCTTGGCTCCAATAGGATCTTGATCAGGGCTTCTTCGTCCAGGGTGTCCAACGCGACGACCACCGGTAGCCTACCGACCAGCTCCGGAATCAGTCCATAGCGGAGCATATCGTCAGGTTCGACGTCGTGATACGGGTTTCGCTCCAGCTCCTCGGCCTTGCCCTGTTCCAACTCCTCTTTGCTGAACCCAATGCGCCGTCGGCCCGTTCGGGACTCGATTATGTGTTCGAGGCCGTCAAACGCACCGCCACAAATGAAGAGAATGTTCCTGGTGTCGATCTGAATGTATTCCTGTTGCGGATGTTTACGCCCGCCCTGCGGAGGTACAGATGCAACCGTACCTTCGAGGATCTTCAAGAGAGCCTGCTGAACACCTTCACCAGAAACGTCCCGCGTGATGCTCGGGTTTTCGCTCTTCCGCGCGACCTTGTCGAGTTCGTCGATGTAGACGATCCCGTGTTCGCATTCACTCACGTTGAAATCACCCGCTTGAAGCAGCCGGACCAGGATGTTCTCGACGTCCTCGCCGACATAACCGGCTTCCGTCAGCGTAGTGGCGTCCGCTATGGTGAACGGAACATCGAGTATGCGCGCGAGCGTTTGAGCAAGTAGTGTTTTGCCCACGCCCGTGGTGCCGAGCAGCATAATATTCGACTTCTCGAGCTCGACTTCATCGTTTCGTATTGTGAGGGAATTGATCCGCTTGTAGTGAGTATAGACTGCCACGGAGAGGGTTTTCTTGGCCCGTTCCTGCCCGATCACATACTGATCCAGGACCTCCTTGATCTCCACAGGAGTGGGTACCTGGGTGATCGCCTCCTGGACTTCGCGCTCCTCGTCTTCAGCGAGGATTTCGTTGCAGAGCGCAATACACTCATTGCAGATATATACCGAGGGTCCGGAGATGAACTTCCGGACGGCATCCTTGGATTTGCCGCAGAACGAACAGCGTAGATGTTTGTCTTGAGACATGAGACCTATGGCTAATTTCGCATATTATGCGTCGAGCAGGTCACGTCGTCAAGCAGATTCAGGCTTTGAAAGCTCCGATCGGTGCTGGATCACCTTGTCGATAATTCCATACTCTTTAGCTTCTTCGGCCGACATGAATGTGTCCCTGTCCATGTCCCTCTCGATCGTATCGAGGGGTTGGCCAGTGTGTTCGGCGTAGAGCTCATTGAGTTTGTGGCGAGCGTATAGGATCTCTTTGGCAATGATCTCGATATCGGCCGCCGTACCCTGGGCTCCGCCCGAGGGCTGGTGCATCATGATCCGAGCGTTCGGCAGCGCGGACCGTTTCTCCTTCTCGCCGGCCACGAGCAGGAACGATCCTGCCGATGCCGCCATGCCCATGCAGATCGTGTTAACCGGAGCCTGGATGTGCTGCATCGTGTCGTAGATCGCGAGGGCGCTCGATATCACGCCTCCGGGTGAGTTGATGTACAGGTAGATGTCGCGTTCTGGATTATCAGCCTCGAGAAAGAGAAGCTGCGCGATGATGATGTTTGCTACATCGTCGTCGATCGGCGTGCCAAGAAAGATGATCCGGTCCATCAGTAGGCGAGAGTAGATGTCGTAGCTTCGCTCGCCGCGGGTCGACCGTTCTATCACGTACGGTGGAAAAATCGTTGGCATTTTGAGCCCTCAGGCAGTTTCTTCGGTGATAGTTGATTGTTCCATAAGGAAGTTGAACACCTTCTCTTCCGTTATACCCCGTTCCATTTCAGGTAGTTGCTTCGCTTTCTGAAGCGACGCATAGACCTGTCCCGGCTGCACGTCGCGCGACTTCGCAATCTCTTCGACTTTTGCGTCAAGGTCTTCTTCGGATGCTACGAGTCCTTGTGTCTCAGCGACGTGGTCGATCACCAGGGTTCTTTTCACTTGCTGCTCGGCCATCGGCGTCATTTCCGTCGTGAACTTCTCGAGCTGCTCGTCGGGTATCTGATAGTTCTGAGCGATCCCGGCTAGCATACGCTGAACCATCGGACGGGGCGCCTCAACCGAGTTCGCGCCCACTATTTCGTCGATCAGCTGCTGGCGGACTTGCGTGTCGGCCTCGTGCCTGATCTGAGTCTCCATGTCACTTCGCAGTGCGGTGCGGAGTGCCTCCATCGAGTCGAAATCACCTACCTGGCGCGCAAAATCGTCGTTGAGGTCGGGTAGATCCTGTCGTTTGACTTCGTGCAACTCGATTTTGACCGATCGACTCAAACCGCGCTTCGACTCTTCGTGGAAATCCTCCGGGAAGCTCACAACTGCTTCGACGGTTTCGTCAGGGAGCATCTTCTTCAGTTGTTCCTCGACATCGGGAAGAGCCTGGCCCTGACCGATGACGACCTGGTATTGACTCCCCTCCTCGGCGTGCTCTTCCTCGAGGGGTGTGATCGTGATGGATGCAAGCTCTCCATCCTGCGGGCTCGCGTTCTCTACTGGAACCCACGGCGCGTGTTGCCGGCGGACCTGCTCGAGCTGCGCGTCGGCCATCTCGTCCGTAACCGCAATTGTTTTACGCACCACGTCAAACCCACCCAGTCGCTGCAGATCCAATTCCGGTTTCACCGCGACTGAGACTTCAAATATCAGAGGCTCACCCTCCTCGAACTTCAAGTCCTGAACCAGGGGCTCCGCAATGGGCTTCAGGTCTTCTTGATCCAAAACCGCTTTCCAACCGTCACCTACCAGCTCATGAACGACCGTTTCGCGAATGGCGGCACCAAACTTCTTCTTGATAACCGCTTCAGGCGTCTTGCCCTTTCGGAAACCCGGGAGTTTTGCCTGTTTGGCATATTTCGCGGCCGCTTTCTTTTCCGCGGCTGATGCGCGTTCTGCAGGGACTTCGACCTTGAAGATCTTCTCTCCAGGTTTCTCGTTCGTCTGCGTTATGACAATATCGGTTGCTTCAGTTGAACTCATTAGGAAATCGCCGTTTCTAAAGGAACGCGTAATCTAACCTTGCAAGGTGTATTTGTGAGTAGTGAGAAGTGAGCGGTGACGTTCTATCTACCTAGCGTCTTGCGGACCTATCGAACACGACAACCCGATTGTCGTCCACGACCAACTGTACCTCCCCGCCGTCTTCGTCGTATCCGATCAATACGTCGCGCGGCCATAGTTGCCCCAACCACAGGTCTGGCGGAGCACGAGATATGATGGGCATACGGATCCACCAGCCGCTAACGAACCAGGGGCCGCCGGGTAGTCTGTCAAATTCCACCATCCCCTCAGCATGCTCGTCAAGCAAGCGCGATCCGAGGTTCGTGTAGCGGAGCTCGAGAAAACGCAACTCTGCCGAACCCTCGTCGAGCCACAATACCCCTTGGACGTCGGGAATCGTTCGTCCCCGTATCGGCTCAAAGCTGAGGCCGATCAAGCCGGGGTGCTCGTCGTCCCGTTGTAGATTGAAACAATGCTGGCTCAGGAAGGCGTCCGAAAAGAAGGTCGCGGCGTCGGGAGCATAGTAGAAGAACGAATCGGGGCGGATCACTGCGTAGCCATGCTCCTGGAGTTCTTGAGCCGCGCGGCTTCGAAACAACACTACTCGGTTGCCAATGAACAGGCTGTCGGTCTCCCGTTCAACGCTTTGCCAACGGTTCAGTCGCCTGCTGTACTTTCGTGTGTGATACGTAAAAAACCGCTGAGACTCACCCCAGACGACGGCGGCCAAGACCTTGCGAGCTTCCTCCCAAACGGTGGCAGTGGCAAGGCCCTGTTCGCCGTGGACTCGGCATTCGTTTGAATCGCCGGCAACGGTAATCGCGCCAAGCCGGATCACGATCGGGTTCACCCGTACGGTGACCTCACGAGTTTCTGCTGAATCCAGATAGCCGAGGTAAGCTTCCGTGCTCCCAAATCCAATTCTCTCTGTTCGGAGCACGTACGCTCCTGGCCCGGGAGCAGCAAGTGAGAAGCCTCCGCGCGCGTTTGTTATTGACCGCGTCACCTCGATTGAATTGGAGTCGCGCAGTACCACGAAGGCGTTGTCGATTGGTTGGGACGTCAGCGAATCGATGAGTGAACCACGTATGGTCTGTGCGTTCGCAGCCTGCGCCAAGAGTGGAAAGGCCACAAATCCACGAAGCAAGACCAGCTGACGGTGGGAGAACATCATCGCGGGTCCTGGGTTGCCGTCAGAGTGAAAGTGTTACCCCCCGTTAACACTTCAAATCGACGAAACGACCGGAGGGATTCGTTGCGTAGCACAGCGAGACTGCGCAGCAGCCGCAGCTCCACCCTCACGGTTTTCAACTGCCTTATGCGACCGGAGGGATTCGAAC
>JBDHHK010000231.1:0-6394 GCA_039589395.1 Gemmatimonadota bacterium | reverse complement strand
CGGAACCATGAGCGGAGCTGACAACATCACGCTCAGTGACTCCCTGTTGTGGTCATCCGGAGTGTGGAACGGCACCGGTACGGTGACGGTTGAGTCGACGGCGTTATTGGCTCTGTCCGGTACGACGAAGAACATCTACACCCGCACCTTGGAGACAGCGGGTAACACGGTATGGACAGCGGGTTCGTTGTATCTGTACCTCGGCGGCACGATCAACAATCAAAGTGATGCCACGTTCGACATGCAAGGCGACGTTGGCTTGCTTGCCGGCACCACTCCCGGTCCAATCAACAACGCGGGCACGCTGCTCAGATCCACCTCCACCGGTATCGCCAGAATCGCGGTGGCGGTGAACAATACGGGAACCGTCGACGCTCAGACGGGCACACTCGATCTGAATTCGGACTTCACGCACGAGGATGCAGCCCTCATCCAGGGCACGGGCATCCTGGACATTGCGACGGCGACCTACACGTCGCTGTCCGGCGAGTTCGACGCAGATGTGGCAGGGACCGCGGGTACACTCCCGGTCACAGGCGATCTCGTATTGGACACAGTCAGTGACCTGAACGTAGATATCGGTGGCACTGCCGGAGGAGAATATGACGTAATAGCGGTGACCGGCGATGTGACGATCGACGGCAACATCGCCATCAACCTGCTGGGCGGATATTCTCCGAACCAGGATGATGAATACACGGTTATGACGTGGACTGGGACGTTGACGGCAAACAATGGCATCATTGTTCCGTCGGGTGAATGGACCGCGATAGTTGGTGCGTCGAGCCTGATACTCCGGTACACGGGGATTTAGGAGGGAACACCGCCGATTCCGAACTTCAACTCACCGATCTCCGCCCCCGCTCGCTCGCCACGAATTTCGGATCGGTGATATCGATTTTGCGATAGCTGATTTCGAATTCAGGATCGGTGGTATTCAATTTCCAACTGGTCGTTCGGGTTTGCAATCGTTGAAAACGAGTTTGGGATCGACGATTTCGAATTCGGATTTGGTGGAATCGACTTCAGGACCGGTGATTCCGCATTTGAGGTTGGTCGATTCGAATTTAGAATCGGACGTTTCGATCTTGCGACCGATGATTCCAATTTCGAGATCGATGCCATTTTGGTGGAGTCTGCCATCCTCATCGCGAGCATGAGTATCGTAACTCATTAGTGTACAATCACTTAACCCTTTGAGTCGGGCACGGATACGGAATCCATCGAGGCAACGGGCTAGCGAGACAGGAGCTTGCGCGGTGCTATGGCACTGCTTTCAGGTCGCACCTATGAGCATCGAACTGCCACTAACCCGACCTCTTTTTCAGCTCCCCCTCCCCTCCTCTCACTCGTGCAGTCCCCTTCTATCGACAAATAATCGTCTTTTAGGTACTCTTATACCTCTATAAGTCTTACCGGGCGGCTGGGGGACTTCGCGTTCCTGCACCGACACTGAGGTAGGGTGCCAATGTCTAGAGTTCGACCGTTTCGTTTCTCGCTCATCACACCAGCCGCTGTTGCGGCTTCCCTGCTGCTCGGTAGCTGCCTCGACGACCCGACTGGTCCAGGCGTTCAGCCAGGCTACTTCGCATTGGCTCCTTCATTCGGGAGCAGCGCCGCTGGAATCGTGGACGTGGACAGTGTCCACGTAGTTCTCGTGCGCGATGAAGACGGGACGGTCGCACTCGATACTACTATCGCGATTGATAGCGAGTCAAACACCGTCGACTTGAGTCTCAGCGTTCCAGTCACGTCGCCAAATGAGCCATTCACGCTCACCCTGCAGGTCTTGTCCCCCACGGGCGCGGTTGTTTTCAGCGCAGGTCCACTTCCTGTAACAGCATCCACTTCCGGAGACAACGTCGTTGCCGCTGAGGTACCGCTCTCCTACGTGGGCGTGGGCTCAAATGCAGCCAGCGTCCAAATCATGTCTGGCGAGCCTTTTGTGCAGTTCGGCGACACCTTGACCCTGACCGCCGAAGCTCTGGACGGATCGGGAACTGAAATACAAGGGACACCGATCAAATGGACGTCACTCGACACAGTTCGTGCACTGGTCCCCGACGCTGGCGCCGGCAGTATCGTTGGCAATAGGCAGCGAGGACCAGTAAATGTTGAGGCTCTACTTCTCACGGGCCCAGCCGACACGTTTGAAGTGATCGTCGAGCCTGTGCCGAACGCTCTGGCGATCGTGTCTGGTGACGCACAGACAGGTCCGGCCCTGCAACAGCTGCCTGCACCACTGGTCGTGGCAGTGACGGCAATTGACGGCCTCGGCGTGCCCGACATTACTGTCGATTTCACCACAGGTGGCGGTGGCTCGTTTGGCCAGGCTTCAGTGCTCACGGACGCGGACGGCCTGGCCTCGACCACTTGGACACTGGGGTCGGGTGAGGGTGCTCAGACTGCTACCGCAACCGTAGCGGACCTGGGCCAAGTGACTTTCACGACAACCGCAACCGCCGAAATTCTGTTCCGGGACGATTTCGAGGACGGCGATTTCGTTGGATGGACGTGTTTCGACGAGTCAGGGATCAGTGACGGCCAGTTCTTCGTACAGAACGGTGAGTTGACCATTGTCGGTCCGGATAACTCCGACGAGAAGATCTGTTTGGCCGGTGACACAACCTGGACCGACTATGCTTTCGAGGCGTCCGTGACCAACGTGGGCGGCATCGACGAAAATACCGCCGGCTTGCTCTTTCGTGCAGACACAGTTGTCGGCGCCACCTACGCACTGCTATTCTCGGGAAGAGAACAACTGATTGCATTGGTCGCTCTCAGCGAAGAGCCTGTTCGGTACTTGGGCAGCAAGCCGTTCGCCTTCACAGACGGAGAAACGTTCAGGCTCCGCGTGGAGGTGTACGGCACCACCATCACCGCGTATGTGGATGGCGCCCCCGAGTTTCAGTTCGACGACCAGCAAATGGCATCGGGGCAAATCGCGCTATACGTCTTCGAATCTGAGGCTCGGTTTGACGATGTTCTCGTCACCGCAGTCGGCCCGCCAACCGACTTGACGGTTCCCGAACTCAGGTTCACCACACAACCAAATAACACGGACGCAGGTGCGACGATCACACCGGCAGTGGCAGTGACGGCATACGACGAAAGTGGTGCCGTTGATGCAAGCTTCACTGGCAATGTGGTAATGGAGATTCGCGACGATTTCACCACAGCGTCGTTGTCCGGGGCTCTCTCTGTCGCGGCGGTTGGCGGCGTCGCTACGTTCAGCGATTTGTCAATAGATCTGGCCGGCGCAGGTTACGTGCTTTCTGCATCAGCACCCGGCTACTTGACCGCAACAAGCACACCCTTTGCCATAACGGTGAGTCAGCCTCAGCAGGTGGCGTGGATCAACACCGTAGGCGGCAACTGGAGCAACGGAACGAATTGGAGTACGGGTGCCCCGCCGAGTCCGGGTGATACCGCGACCATCGGGGCCGTTGGCACATATGCCGTGGTGCTCGATTCTGACGCCAACATTGCTGTGCTTGTACTTGGAGACGGGCTCAACCAACAGGCGTTGACCCTCGTCGGCCCCTCCCTAACCGTCACCGACTCACTACACGTCAACGAGTTCGCTGTGCTGTCGGTTGCCGGTGACATATTGGGTGACGGTGGAATCTTTGTCGATGGAATCCTGAGCTGGACCATGGGTACGATCAGCGCCTCGGCACCTCAACCGCTTCACATCGGGGCGCCAGGTCAAATGGCGTTGAGTGGCTTCGATCCGAAGACCCTAGATCAGCGCCAGGTTGTGAACTACGGACAGTTCGACTGGATCCAAGGCGATCTACTTCTCGCGAACGACGTCACCGTCAGCAACGAGGCGGGCGCTAGCTTCGACGCTTTCGCACAGGGAAGCATCTCCGGAGCAGGCTTATTGCAGAATCTGGGTTACTTCTTGAAGGCTGGACCAGATTCTACTCTAATCCAGGTTCCCTTCTCCAACCTCGACAGCCTGACCATCGGTGCCGGGTACCTGGTACTCGAAAACACATTCACCCACGCGGCTGGAGCACTGCTGCAGGGAATCGGCACATTGGACGTCACTAACGCCACGATCTCGACGTTCGAAGGCGACATTGGCGCAGGCCTGTCACCGGGAGTTCTCAGCATCGAGGGAGACCTTACTCTAGGGTCCGGCACGACTGTATTTGTCGAGATCGATGGTGTGACAATGGGCTCGGAGTACGACAGACTGGACGTCACTGGCAATCTCGGCCTTGGCGGGACACTGGACATCACCATGGGCTATACGCCGAGCCTGGGCAATTCATTTGATGTTCTGGGCTTTGGCAGTTCGTCGGGAGACTTCAATACTGTAAATGGCCTCGACATCGGCGGCGGGTTGCTGCTCGACAGTTTGACTGGCGCCACAACCCTCACTCTGGATGTGTTGTCTGCCCCAACTGCAGAGGTGTCTTGGATGAATGCCTCCGGCGGCAATTGGAGTGACGGAGCCAATTGGAGTACGGGGGTGGCGCCGACGAGCACCGACAGTGCTGTGATCGAACTCGACGGCACCTATACGGTTACGCTTGATGCAAACACCACCGTCGATTACCTCAGTGTCGGCGGACCGGGCGTCGGACAACGGACTCTGTCTTTCAACGGATTTGATTTAACGGCTACATCTGGTGCTCAAATAAGCGCCACGGCTGCCGTCAACGTGGCAAGCACCTTCGCCACGAGCGGCACTATCACAAACATGGGCACTCTGACGCTCAGCGGAAGCAGCATCGACGGTACCTTCGTCAACTCGGGCACCGTGAACGTGAATGGCGGTACTGGTAGTTCCATCAACGGCACTCTGACCACCAACATCACCAGCACACTGCGAATGAATGGCAACTCAAACAACGCCAGTCTGACGGTGTCTAGCGGATTCACGAACAACGGAGTGATCGAGTTCACCGGTACGAGTTGGAATGGTGCGATGGTAGTAACGACTGGAACGTTGACCAATGTCGGGACGATTCGGACATCCGTGGGCGGCAACTCACACCAATTGACTGGTTCGGTGGACAATCAGGGAACGATCAGTGCCGATCCGCGGTCGCTCACAATCAACAACTCCGGTGGCACGTTCACTACGACGAATGGGACGTTGGACGTAGGGTCGAGCAACACGTTGACAATCAATGGTGGTACGACCTTAGCCGGCGCCTCGACAGTGACATCGGGAACCGGGACGATCGATCTCGCAGGCACACAGGCGTTGAGTTTGGTGAGTGATCTGACGTTGCCGAGCGGAGTGTCACAGTGGACGTTCAGTGGTACGGTGACGGTGAGTGGCACCAGCAGTTTGATCGTCGCCGGCACGTTGCCGTTGAACAACGACGTGGTGAATACGCCTCTCAGCATCACGAACACTGGTACGGTCAACGCTTCGGGTGGTACCAGTGCCCCCAGCTTCCTGAACGGTGCAGTGACGACTGTCACCGGGAGCACTTTGCGTGTTAACGGCAACGGGGGCGCCACAACCCTGACGGTAGCCAACGGGTTTACGAACAACGGCACGATCGAGTTCACGGGATCGAGTTGGAACGGTGTGCTGACGGTAACGACCGGAACGCTGACCAATATCGGCACGATTCAGACGCTCGTCGGTACCAATTCACACCAGTTGAATGGTTCGGTGGATAACCAGGGAACGATCAGCGCCGATCCGCGATCGCTCACGATCAACAACGCCGGTGGCACGTTCACTACTACGAATGGAACCGTGCATGCGGGATCAGGCAACACGTTGACAATCGATGGTGGCACAACACTGGCCGGCGCAACGACAGTCACGACCGGTGCTGGCACGATCGATCTCACGGGAACGCAAACGTTGAGTTTGGTGAGTAATCTGACATTGCCGAGTGGAGTATCTCAGTGGGCGTTCGGCGGCACGTTGACGGTGAATGGCACCAGCAGTTTAATCGTTGCCGGCGCATTGCCGTTGACCGGTGACGTGGTGAACACGCCTCTGAGTATCACGAGCACCGGTACTGTGACAGCGTCCGGTGGGTCGACTGCACCCAGCTCCATCAACGGTGCGGTGACAACGGTAACAGGGAGCACTTTGCGTGTTAACGGCAACGGAGGAGCCACAACCCTGACAGTAGCCAACGGGTTTACGAACAACGGCACGATCGAGTTCACGGGATCGAGTTGGAACGGTGTGTTGGTAGTAACGACAGGAACGCTGACCAATGTCGGCACGATTCAAACCAACGTCGGCACCAACTCACACCAATTGACTGGTTCGGTGGACAATCAGGGAACGATCAGCGCCGATCCGCGGTCGCTCACGATCAACAACGCCGGTGGCACGTTCACTACTACGAATGGAACTGTGCATGCGGGATCAGGCAACACGTTGTCAATCGATGGTGGCACA
>JBDHHK010000230.1:0-7940 GCA_039589395.1 Gemmatimonadota bacterium | reverse complement strand
AGGAAGCCGTATTGGGTGTACGGTGGCTTGCAGGACAATGGCAGCTGGAGGGGGCCAAGCGCCACATACCGGTCAGACGGCGTACTGTTCGAAGACTGGTACCGTACCGGTGGCGGTGACGGTTTTGTGAACTTGGTAGACACCACCGACAACGCGACTCTGTACACAGAATCACAGTATCTGGGATTGTCTCGAATCGATCTCGCGAGCGGTGCACGCACCTGGATAAGGCCCGACAACGCTCGTGGAGCGATTGGCGCGAGACGCAATTGGGACGCTTGGGGCCCCGGGACTCCGGAACCGGAACTCGGCAATGCAATGGCGCCGGCGAATTGGGACGGTCCGTTTTGGATCTCCGTTCACGACAACAACACCCTATATGCCGGCACGAATCAGATTTGGAAGAGTACCGATCGCGGTGACACCTGGACCACACTCGGCGATCTGACCACCGGCGTAAATCGCCGGGAGCTCACGATCATGGGACAGCGCCCGCACGACTCGACGCTGTCATTGGATGACGGAATTCCGTACTATCCCACGCTAACGGCAATCGCCGAGTCGCCGTTCGTTGCAGGGCTGCTGTACGCGGGTACGGACGACGGCAACCTTCAGATTTCAGAAAACGACGGACAGAGTTGGCTCAATGTCGTGGACCGCGTTCCCGGGTTGCCGCGGTCGACTTGGATTTCCAACATCGAACCTTCACGGCATGACCCGAACACCGTCTACTTCACAACCAACAACTATCGAAACGACGATTACAGCAACTACGTGTACAAGTCCACCGACCGCGGACAGAGTTGGGTGTCGATCACAGGCGATTTGCCCGCTAACCGTGTCGCACGCACGATCCGCGAAGACACGAGAAATCCCAGCGTACTATACCTCGGAACTGAATTGGGCCTGTTCTATTCGAACGATGGCGGTCAGCACTGGGCCGAATTGCGCGGCGACATGCCGACGATGGCGTTCAACGACCTGGTCATCCACCCACGTGACAACGATCTCGTGCTCGGCACGCACAGTCGGGGTATTTGGATCCTCGACAACATCAACATGCTGCAAGAGCTCACACCAGAAGTTGTTGCATCAGACGCGTTCCTGTTCACTCTGGAACCCGCGGAGATGATTCGCTACGACCGAGATGGTGGCCACACCGGTGATATGTACTTCCGCGGAGAGAACCCACCTGCAGGTGCGACGATTGACTACTATCTGCGCGAGCCTTCTAGCGCTGACGCAGTGAGTATTGCGATACTCGATTCATCAGGGTCAGTGATAGCAGAATTTGACGCTGACGCCAACCCCGGTTTGAACCGTGTGATTTGGGACCTCCATTCAGCAAACATCGGCCCAACAATGGCGAACAACAGCGGAAACCGTGGTCCTTCAGGACCTTGGGTCCTTCCAAGTGAGTACACTGTCCGCCTTTCGGTGGCAGGTAGAGCGTACGAACAGCAGCTACAGGTCAAGGACGATCCGCGAATCACAGTCTCGGACGCAGTGCGTACTGAGTGGCACAATGCGGTAGTGTCGCCCAAGTTAGAAGACAACTCGACGAGATGGAGGAGTGCGACGAGGCAAGGCACACGAACCTCATAAGAAATCTCGAAGAACTCGAGCCACTGATGAACGAGCTGCGTAGCCGCTTAACGAGGTTGTATGGACAGGTCTCCGGCTCGCCGGCCCCGTTCACGGCCGATCAGCGAGCGCAGCAAGCCTATTTCGAAGATTGGGTACAGAGATTAGCGCCGCAGATGCGTGTTGTGATTGATGCTGAGATAGAGGGATGTGACTGAGTATATGGAGAGGTGGGAGGTGCGGGAGTGTTTACTGCGACTCCCTTCCCTCCCTCTCCTATCCCTTTGCTTCCCTATTACCTATGGCTGCCCTAATAACAGCGGCACCTTCACCAGCCCGCCTCGTGTGGACATCACATGCACGGTTCCTTCGACACCCGACACTCCGTAAGTCCGGACCTCAAAGGTGACTGACTTTTGCTCGCCCGGCTCTGTCCATCCCGCTGAAATGATCTTGTTCCGCCTCGACGGCGTCACGATCCTGAGCTTCGGCGAGTCACCATCAGTGAGCGAGTCCGCGAATTCGAGCCGTACCCGATCTTCCTGAACGATTTTCACCAGCTGTGCCTGACGCAGAGCAGTTGGAAGTAATCCGCTGTTGGTCCAGCTCACCGTGACCTCGTAATTGGTACTGTCGTCACCGCGGTGAACCCGAACTCTCGTGTCGACATCGTCGATCAGCGGCAGCTGCTTTGACATCTCGAGGTTGAACAGCGCTTGCTTACTGATGCCATCCTCGAGAACATGGGTCGGACCGTTTTGTGAGAAGAACTTGGGATGGAAGCCGCCAATCTCAACGTCGCCGAGCACGGGGTGAAGAAGCGGTTCCCACTCGCGGAACCCATTTCCGCCGTTGCCCTGGTCGTCCCAAGTCAGCGCATCCAACTGGTCGCGGAGTCCATCGTTGTTGTAGTCCTCCATGGCTCCACCATTCCATAGCTCGTCGCCATACCAGATTGCTCCGTAATACCAATATCCGAAATCTGGACTGTGCCCAAACAACGGTCCTGGACTCGCCGAGTCACCAGTAAAAGGATTTACGGGAACGCGCATCCTGTACGTGTAGTACACGTCTCCCGCCCAGGGATATCCGGTGATACCCATGCCAAGCGTGTCTAACTTGATGTAATAAGCTAGGTCCTCTGGGTACATCCGCTCCGAGCTCCTGGAAGTCGAAGGCGGACGTAAGTGCATCGGCACTCTCGTGTCCATCGAGTTGACTACGGAAACGTTTGGATTTGTCAGCAAAAACAGCACGGTTGCACGTGTCTCGTTCTCGCTCAGGGGAAAGGCACCGGCACCGCCCTGCGTATAGCCCCGGCGCGTTTTGTCGCCACCGGTGTCGGGGCGCCAGTTCTCCGGGTAATTGCGGTGCAGGTCCAGTCCGCCTATGCCATCTTCGTTGTACCTGCCGTCGCCGTCGTCATCGAGTCCCTCCGAGATGACCAACCACTCTCCCTCTTCGCCTTCACGGATGCGCCGCATCAACCGGCCGGAAGGATCACGATCGTCCACGACGAAATCCGCTTCGTCATCAGTCCCAGGGCGTGGGCGGTACCGGATTTGGTGGATCACGCCGTCACCGTCCAGGTCGTTTGGAGAGTCTTCATCCAGCAAACCGTCGCGGTCGTTGTCGTGCGGTCGAACGGTGCTTCGGTTCGCCTGCGCGGTGTGCAAATACATGTTCGAGCCGTCGGGGTTGTTCTCCGGTCTTACATACATGGCTCGAGTATTCAGGAACTCGGTGATCTCCTCATCCTGTCCGTAACTCTCGAGAAGGTGTTTGATGAGCCAGAGTGCCGACTCACTGCTCGTCACCTCTCCGCTGTGACGCCCGCCTTCGAAATACGCAGCAGGCTTGTCCACGGCTTCACCCGTTTCTTTGTTGGTGAGCGTCACCTGCAAAATCGGCCGGCCCTCAAAACTCTTGGCTACCTCATATAGGTCGATGAGGTTGGGATACTGCTCGGCCCAACGCTCCAGCCACTCGTACATCACATCGACTGTGTGGTACCGATCAAATGTGAGAGCGTCTCCGGCTTCGTACTCAACTCCTTCGTGACGATGCTGCCGAAAGAAACTCACTCCGTGCCGTTCGCCCTTGACTGTGTAATAGGTGGTATCCCTGTCGGACTCAGGGAATGATTGGGCAATTGCGGCCGAAGTGGACCAACATAACAAACAAATGAGAACAAACAGACTAAGTCGCTTCTTCATTGGCGTTTCTCCCTACGCTCAGGTTGCGGGCAAGATATCGGTGTGCACAAAACGGCGGTAGGAGGATCCTGAACCAACCCTCCCTTGCTCGCATATGTACTGACTCGTACTGTAGGCGATGGAAAACATTTCGGAGACAAACCGATGAGACCGTTATTTGCACTCGCGATTTGCATTTCGATACTCGCAGCGCCAGGAGCGTTGGAGGGCCAGGCGACTGCCTCTCAGAGGGGATCAAACCGCCTCACACCTGAGCAATCCCTCCAACGGTGGCAGTTATCCGACCTCCAGATTGCTCAGGATGGACAACGTGTTGCACTTGTGGTAACCGAGCCAGTCAAGGGAACAAAACGCCAACGACACATCTGGGTTTACGAGGTCGCGAGCGGTGGAGTGACCCAGTTCACTAATTCTGAGGAAGGAGAGGGTGCGCCACGCTGGTCCCCCGACGGCTCCACCCTCGCCTTCCTGTCTAGTCGATCCGGGAGCAACCAGATTTTTGTGCTCTCGATGAGCGGTGGTGAAGGGAGAGCATTGACCACCGGAAAGAACGAAATCGAGTCGTACGCATGGTCGCCCGATGGCGGTCAGATAGCTTTTCTCGCGCCAGAGCCGAAGAGTGAAGCGGAAGAGGAACGGGCCGAGGCAAAAGACGATGCTCGCGTCGTGGACGACGAAGATCTCGCACAACTATGGATTGTGGACGTCGAAACGCGGGAGGTGAGACAACTCACCGACGGGGAGCGACGGATCTCGGAATACGCATGGGTACCTCCAGGCGATCGTTTAGTTATCTCCGGGACCGACAACCGACAACCCGAGCTGGACATGAATAGCATCTACGTGCTAAACGTAGGCGCCGGCGATGCTGAGTTTGTCGCGGATCCACCCCGTCCTTTTGGTGGACTTGGAGTGTCACCGGATGGCCAGGCGGTGGCGTTTGTTGCCACGCGATATGATGGCCCTACGCAGCATGACCTATGGTTGTTGGATCTCGCGAGCGGAACATCGAAAAACCTCACGGCGGCATCGCTCGATCGTCCAGTGGGAGGTTACGACTGGATTTCCGAAAGGCGGCTAGCGGCAACAGTGGCAACCGGGTTCACCAGCGGTATCCATACTGTTGATACCGATGGCAGCACCGCCCTTCTGTCGACATTCGAGGTCCCACCCTTTGGTTCCTTCGCCGCGAAAGCCGGAGTGTATGCTTTCGTGGGCGAAACGACTTCAAAGGCGCCCGAGTTGTGGATATCGAGACAAGGCGCGCCTGCCCAGCAGGTTACCCATTTCAATGAGTCCTGGGATGAGAGTCTTACGGTTCCCGTCGAGACCATCCGATACCGCAGCTATGACGGCACGACAATAGAGGCCGGACTGCTGATTCCCCCGGGACGAGTCTCAGGTCAGCACTTGCCTCTCGTGGTTCTGGTCCACGGTGGCCCGACAGGACGTTGGGCAGACCGATTCCACTCTTGGGGTCAGCTCTTGGTGACGCGTGGCTTTGCCGTTCTCTATCCCAATATCCGCGGCTCCACCGGGTACGGCCATGAGTTTTTGGCTAAAAACCGGCGTGATTGGGGCGGCGGCGATTTCCAGGATGTGATGGCTGGGGTTGACCATTTAATCGAGCAAGGGTTTGCGGATCCGAACCGGCTGGGTATCGGTGGCTGGTCATATGGAGGGTACATGGCCGCATGGGCAGTGACACAAACCAATCGGTTCAAGGCCTCAGTGTCTGGCGCGCCGATGACTGATTTGGCAAGTGAGTACGGCACCGAGTCGGCGGGTATCAACGCCTACGACACCTGGTTCATGGGCACGCCTTACGAAAACCTCGATTTGTTCGTTGAAAGGTCTCCTGTAACCCACGTGAGAAACGCCTCAACGCCGACCCTGATTCTGTGTGGTGAAGACGATCAGACGGACCCGATCGGTCAATGTCAGCAGTTCCACCGCGGTCTGAAACGATATGATGTTGAGACACGATTGGTTCTCTACCCCCGGGAGGGGCATGGTATCAGAGAGGAGAAGCATCAATTGGATGTGCTCAAGCGAATGCTCGATTGGTTCGAGAAGTACATGAAATGACGCGGTTGGAATGAACACTCCGCTGTGGGAGGCAGATAGAAAGCTGACGCTCGACGATGCACGAGCGCTCATCGGTGCTCGTTTTCCGGAAGTCGATTCATCTGAGTTGAAGCATCTTGGATCTGGGTGGGAGTTTGATGTCTTTCTTACTCGAGACGGCTGGGTGTTTCGGTTTCCGCGCCGGGCTTGGTGTGAGGGCCTGTTCGAGCTGGAGCGCAGACCTCATGCGCTCGTAGCACCGGCATTGGGCCCGACCATTGCCGTTCCAGAGGTCGAACTTCTCGGAGAGCCGACCGAGGGATTCCCGTACAAGTTTGCCGGTCACAGATTCATCGACGGAGTACCGGCAGATAAGGTCGATGAAGATCTTTTGCCGAATCTCACCCGAGGAATCGGATCGGCCCTCGAAAGTGTCCACTCTATCCCCGAGAATGTCGCCCGATCGGCAGGGATAGTGGAACCAGATTTGGATGAGAAAGGCCGGAGAGAGTGGTTGGAAAAGGGGGTAGATCTAGCGTCCAGACTGCGTGGCCTAGAGCCGGCGATCGATTCAGCGGTCAGCTGGATGTTGCAGCTGTCGCTGCCGCTGCCTGTTTTTTACGATAAACCTTGCCTCATCCACTATGACCTTTCCCCGGAGCATGTGCTCGTCGACCCAACGACCGGCCACCTTACCGGAATACTCGACTGGACCGACGCGGCGCTCGGTGACGCGGCCAGAGATTTTGTATTTTTGGTGACCTGGCGCGGCTGGGAATTTACTGATGAGGTGTTGAGCCACTATCACGTGCCGCTGGACAACGAGTTTCGGGAGCGGCTGAGCTTCATGGCTCGTTTCCTTTCGGTGATCTGGCTTGGCGAAGCTCAGGAGCAAGGCGCGGACGTAACGAAACACATCGAGTGGGTGCGGAATGCGTCTACGTAGATCTATGGCGTTGGCCAATGATGGAGTATTTAGGGCAAGAGGATTGCCGACTCTAGCTTCCAAGACCGCTCCGGCGATTCTCCTAGCGGCGTTTTGCGCATTGCTGCTACCGGTATTTGGCTGCGCCAAAACCGTGTCGAGTGGTACCGGCGCCGCAGTCTGCACCGATCCTGAAAAGACTACCCGTCACGAGCTGCTGTTCGGCTTGCGGCGACCCGATTCAAGTATCATTTCAGATGAAGAGTTTGCGGTGTTCTTGATTGAGGTTATCAATCCTCGTTTTCCACACGGGCTCACACTGATAAACGCCGCTGGACAGTATCAGTCGGCTGATGGCACGAGAATCGACGAACCGACCAAGGTCCTGGTCCTGATCTATCCAGACAACCAAGAAGTGCGTGAGAAGATCGGTGAGATCGTTTATCAATACCGTGAACGCTTCCGGCAAGAGAGCGTTGGCTGGATACGAACCGCGGCTCGCGCGTGTTTCTAGCAATCCGAGATACTCGTTTCAACAAGAAATGAACGAGCCTAAAGGAGTCACGATAGTAAACGTCGGTTATCGCTCGACCAATTACTGGGTCATGAGCGCCGGCGCCTCACGTGTGCTCGTTGACATTGGCTGGCCAGGTACCATGGGAAGGATGCGCGCTAGCCTGAAGCGAACGGGGGTTCCGCTGAATGAGATCCGCTACGCGATGGCCACCCACTACCACATCGATCATGCAGGTCTTGCACAGGAGTTCAAGCAAGCTGGTGTACCATTGCTGGTTGCGGACGTACAAGTGGCAGCGATCCCTCTCATGAAGATTTCCACGAAACCGCAGGACAACTACGTAGAGATCACTCTACATGACAACATCACGATCGCGTGCTCCGATAGCCGCGAGCAATTTGGTGATATTGGCATAAACGGCGAAATCGTTCATACGCCAGGACACAGCGATGACAGCGTTTCACTGCTCCTCGACGATGGCTCGGTTTTCACAGGTGACCTCACGCATCCGGCGATGATCGGAGAGGATGATGCGGAGGCTGTGACCGCGAGCTGGCGGCTACTGAAGGAGATGGGAGCGACTCGGGTGTATCCCGCACACGGTCCAGCGCGATCGATCCTCGCGTGGGTT
>JBDHHK010000229.1:0-6426 GCA_039589395.1 Gemmatimonadota bacterium | reverse complement strand
TATCCGGGCATGGTCGTTCCTTTTCCACTGCCGATCGCATCGGCAAGTTGCTCATCGGTCTGTGACTCCTGGAACGTAGGTTCGGCAAAGCTGGCAGGCTCCAGGTTCATGGCTACAGCCGCCGTACCGTCCCCGGCCCCTGACTCTCCATGGCACATCGCACATTGCTGGGCGAAAACCGTCTCGGCATCGGTTTGGACGACCGTTGGCGACACCGCGATTACGATTACAAAAATCGGAATACACCCGGTGACAATTGACACCCTCTGCATAGGCACCTTCCCATACACGATTATTTGCGAGCTAGCCGCTGGCTGAGTTGCGTTTGTTGATTCACAAGGAAGTGGCAGGGGCTGTGCCACGAAGCGCAGCAGGTTCTAAGTGATTGTTTTGCATACTGTTATGGCATGACCACCGCGGTAATGGAGGCACTGATGGGTGAAATACCCCTGAACGTTTTGGCTATTTCACCCCATCTCGGGGCGCATTGTACGATGCCATAGTGTTTTCCCACGGAATCCGGTCACTTGCTGTGGGGTACCTTTCTTGCTAAACCTGCAATAGGGGGAAATAGCCCATTAACTGGTGCAGAAAGCATCCTCACAATCCTACCAGTGGTTTGGTGCCCCGCAGGCAAGGACACCTTTGGAGGCATGATGCCCAAGGACAAGAAGGTCCTGGTGGTGGATGATGACAGCCTTCTTCTGGCTAGCGTCGCCGCGGCCCTCGAACGGGCAGGCTTTAGAGTGTGGACCGCGGATTCTGGTGTAATTGCGGTTGGACTGGCGAGCGAGATCGACTTTGACGTGGTGGTTGCGGACATGCGCATGCCGGGGATGGACGGTTTGTCCCTTTTCGACCGGCTCGTACGAATCGTCCCGCGGATACCCCGGATGGTGATCTACAGCGCGACACCTCCTGTTGATCTCAGTGCAATACAGTCGAAGGGCGTGAGCTGGGTATCCAAGGCCCAGGGACATCATACTCTGGTTGAGGTGCTGCAAGTAGAGCAGGAAGAGCAGGGCGTTTCTGGGTAGGACGCTTGTTGGGACAAAGCGGGGTTTCCCACCGAAAGGGCGGCTCCGCCGTCGCATACTGGTGTGGTTTCTGGTGCTGTCGTTGGTACCGTTGTTTCTATCCAACTCAGTCGGCTATGTGGTTACGAGTCGCATCATCAATGGGCAGATCGAGCGCTATCTTTTGACTCTCACGGAGATCGAGGCGCAACAGGTAGCGACGGAGGTGGAGCGGCACCAACTCTATCTAGATGCCGTGGTCGCCGGAAACCTGTTTTTGGCCGAAATCGTGCCTTTGGCCGCCGCCGCCGTGCGGGCCGGACGCAGCGACGCCGCCTCCGTGGCCGGACTGCACGAACACCTCGAAAACAAGCTCACGGAACTGCAACCACTGTCTGAACTCTTCGTGCTCGACACAGAGGGCACGGTGATAGCGTCCACAGATTCCGGCAGGCTGGGCGCAGACTGGTCTCGCAGCGAACTGTTTCGGGTGGGCAGGGAGAGCCGGTTCTTTTCCGACGACATAGAGGCTCTCGGCGGCCTTGTCGGACCGGTGTACCGACTGGCGATCCCGATTCTCGAAGGTGCTGGCGAACCCGTCGGACTGCTCGCAGCTTCAGTCGGCTTCGAGAGGGTACAAGACTTTTTGCGCATTCCAAGTCACGTCGCCAGTGAGATTCATACATTCCTCGTGGACCGGGAGGGGCATCCACTGTATGCGTCGCACCTACAGGCAGGTCTCGACTTTGGCCAGGCGTTGCCAACGCCATTGTTGGACTCGCCGCCGGGCAGAGTTTTGCGCTACATCAACTATGAAGGGGTTGACGTTCTCGGAGTCTCTGTGACCGTACCAAACAGGTCATGGCGTTACATCGGCGAGGCGTCTGCGCGCAGCGTGTTCGGACAGCTGCGCAGGCTAGCGCTCCTGGCCGCGGTACTGGAGCTTGTCTTCGCGCTGTTGCTGGTAACTGTGGTTTGGCTGGTGGCTCGCTCCATTGTGGTGCCGTTGAACAGGCTGGTGGCAGCGGCGGAAAGAATCCGTGGAGGCGAGTTTGGCATCGAGGTACAGATCGACCGCCCGGATGAACTGGGTGACCTCGGTAGAACGTTCAGCCAAATGTCAAAGGAGCTGCGAGAATCGTCGCGACGGATCCAGGAACTGCACGATCAAGAGATGCGCCGCGCGGCGCAGCTGGCATCCGTGGGCGAGCTTGCGTCGGGAATGGCGCACGAGATTAAAAACCCGCTGGTTGGAGTCGCCAGCGGTTTGGATCTGCTCGGCGCGGAGATCGGAGACAACCCGCGGGCCGAGCGTTTTCTCACTCTGATGCGCGCCCAGCTGCAACACATCGAGTCGGCCATCCACGACCTGTTGAGCTACGCGCGGCCTGCGGAACCCCGCCTGATGTGGACCCGACCGGCTCTGGTGGTCGATCGGGTCGCAACGCTCGTTACACCCCAAGCTGAAGCGGCTGGAGTACGGATCGAGCGGCCTATCGCGGTGGATGCTCCCGAAATCATGATCGACCGCGAACTCGTGATACAGGCGCTACTGAATCTGGCTCTGAATGGTATTCAGGCGATGGAGCCTGGCGGGGAACTCGGCCTCACCATAGGGTTTGAGAACGACGAGGTCCTTATCGCAACGTCAGACGATGGACCGGGAATCCCTGAGGAACACATCGAGACGATACTGCGCCCATTTTACACGACGAAACACCGCGGTACCGGTCTGGGTCTGGCAATTACGCGCGGAATCGTAGAGCGTCACGGAGGTCGCTTGGAGGTCGAGAGTCAGGTGGGCGAAGGATCTACCTTCACGCTCGTTTTCTCGGTTTCGCAGGACGAGGGGTGACACGGTGAATTCAGGTCAGCTGATAGCAATCGTGGATGACGACGAGCTCACCCGCACCTGGCTCAGCGAGCACTTGGCGGCGGCGGGTTACGCGGTGCAAACTGCGGCCACCGGGAAGGCGGCGCTTCGTCTCGTCCAGGACGCGAGTCCGGCACTGATGCTTCTCGATTTGAGGCTGCCGGATGCGGACGGACTCACCCTTCTCTCGCGCTTCCGCGAAATCGATAGCGAAATGGCGGTCGTGATCGTTACCGCGTACGGCGAGTTCGAGACGGCGGTGGAAGCCGTGAAGGCTGGGGCGTTTCAGTTCATTCAAAAGCCACCGGACCTCGACGATCTGTTGATCACCATCGAGAAAGGGCTCGAAGCTCGACGATTGCGACAAAAGGTGGCGGTGTTGCAGGAACAGCATGGCTGGCAGTTCGCAGACGTGGAACTCGTGGGTCGCTCAGGTGCGCTGCGAGAACTCGCCCTCACCGTGGAGAAGTTGGCAGCCGCCGGCTCCGTCACCGTGCTCTTGAGGGGAGAAAGCGGGACGGGAAAGGATCTTGTTGCCCGCGCCATTCATGCAAGGAGCGATCGAAAGGACCAGCCCTTCCTCCAGATCAACTGCACTGCATTACCCGAACATTTGGTTGAATCAGAGCTTTTCGGTCACGAGAAGGGCGCCTTCACCGACGCACGTGAACGCAAGAAAGGGCTCGCCGAACTCGCGGACGGTGGCGTCCTGTTTCTGGATGAGATCGGCGACATGCCGACCGCCGCGCAGGCCAAGCTGCTGCGGTTCCTAGAGGATTCCACGTTGAAGCGTGTCGGCGGCACGACCGATGTGAAAGTAGACGTCCGGGTGATTGCGGCTACGAATCGAGATCTGGAGAAGGCGATCGATGACAAGACGTTTCGAAGCGACCTGTATTACCGACTCAAAGTCTTGCCTGTCCAAATACCGCCGCTGAGGGAACGGCCGGAAGATGTTGCGCCTCTCGCGGACTACTTCATTAAGCGACTCGCCAGAGATCTGAAACGAGATCCTCCCGGATTAACGAACTCAGCACTGAAAGTTCTCGAAGCGCACACTTGGCCGGGGAACGTCCGCGAACTCCGCAACGTACTCGAGCGAGCACTCATCCTGGAGGCCACCGAGGAAGTCCGTACCGAGCATTTACCAGCGGAAATCCGTACCAGGGCAGCAAACGTCGGCGCGTTGAACGGGCTCGTGCGGCTTCCTGCTGAGGGAATCCGGATCATGGATGTGGAAGCTTCCCTCGTTCGCCAAGCGTTGGCCCGTACCGGCGGCAACGTCACGAAAGCCGCCAAACTCCTCGGCCTGACACGTGACACTCTCCGTTATCGGATAACCAAGTATGATCTCTAGAGATGGGTTCGGTCGCTGTCCACCTTGACTGCGAAATATCTGCACTCCATCCTTAGCCCCACTTCCCACTCACCCTGGCTGGTAAGAAAATGCCGAACCGCTCTTTGACGTCGATCACCCGCTGGCGCCGCGTTTCGTTACCGCTCGTTTTCGCGGGGCTGTTTTGTTGCTGTGAGAACCGGAGCGAGGACTCACCTGGCGAGCCGCTGCCGCAATCCGACGTCAGAGATCGGCTGCTGTTGGCATCCGCGAAAGTGGCTCTGCCACCGCCCGGCGTGTCACAGACCGACCTGCCCGATCCGGAGTCCGCGGGCGCGGAGTTGGTACAGCAATTCTGCAGAACCTGCCACGACCTACCGACACCACTGATTCACTCCGCCACGGACTGGCCGCGTGTTGTGCGCCGGATGTGGCTGCGAATGGATGGCCTGGTGGGGGAACATGAAGTCTCGATCCCGGCGTCCGCCGAACGCGTCGTGATCTTGAGGTACCTGATTGACAATGCACTGAAGGTGAGCGGCGCCGCGCTGCCTCCTGGACCGAATCGTGCGTTCTTCGCAGCGAGCTGCGGTCGGTGCCACGATCTTCCCGACCCGAGACAGTATGACTACGAGGCATGGGTCGCCGTAATACAACGCATGGTCGAACGTTTGGAGTCGATGCTAGGGGAGACTCTGACTCAGTCCGAAAATGCGATGGTCCTCGAGTACCTAGAGACAATATTGGAGGAGCCACGGTGATCGGAGGGGAGCCGTAACCGGCAACCTGCAGGCTCCGTGATGTTTCCGTCAGACGCCACACCCTCTCGAGAAAACACAAAGCACCGCACCCCGACCAACAGGCCGAGGACCGGTGCTCCTGTTTTGTCCTGCTCAGGATATCTGCTGAGAGAGTGTCCTACGGATGCGCCGCGATGTAATGCTCGACCGCTTCGATGCTGCTCTCGAGGAGACTCGTGGCATACTTGAAATCGTGCATCCCCTTCGAGTGGTCCTCGCGAACCCAGTCGTAGTTCCACACGGCAACCGCGTTATCAATGGGCCACGTGTCACGAACCACAGACTCGCCTACGGTGAGAGCACCGATCTGGATCAACGTGGCCTTCAGGTCCACCAGAAGACCGGTGCCCCCGTCGAGTCGATCACTCCATCCTCGTCCATGTCGTCCCAAATCTTCGCCATTTCTTTGTGGGCCTCGACATCCTCGGCACCGCCCAAACTCACGTCGTGGCAGCCGCTACAACCACCATCGCATCCTTCGACCCACAGAGTCTCACGCCCGTGGTCATCGTACTCCATGCCCCAACCGTGGCCGCCGGCCTCGTCGGCGTAGGCGGGTTCTGCCATGTGGCAGGTTACAGAGCCGTCTTCCGTAGTTTTACGGGCTGAAGAAGTGTCTGACGTGCCTGAGCCAAACAGCTCCGCTTCCCAGTCATAAGACCGCGGCTGGTGGCGATTCGCGCACAAATTGCCTTTGCCGATGTCGACCGTCATCGTGGTTCCGATGACGTCGCCCATCCAAGGAGTGACCGGGGTGTTGCTGGTCAGCGCCATGTCGGCAGCGTCGTAGGTCTCGTGAACGTTGTGACAGGTGCGGCAGTTGATGGGTGTTTGATGATCCGCTGCGGCCATATACGGATCAGCCTGGCCAGTGTGTACACATCACTCATGTGGCACTGCACACAGTTCGCGTTGGCGTCCTGTCCTGCGGGCCACTACGGTCCCGCAGCGCCATCTTATCCTAAACGTATTGGATGTTGAAGTCGTGACGCAGCAGAGCTGTTAGCAGACAGATCGACGCAACGGAGATGGCGACGAGGAGTGCATACGGCGTTCGCCTGGCACTAAGGGCTAGTTCGGGATTGCCCGTACGACCGCCGAGGACCCCGACGACCGTACCCCACGCTGCGAGAAGCAGCGCGAGCCATAGGGACAGCTCTCCTAAGACAGTCACCTATTCAAGCCGCCGGCTGAGCCTCGTAACGGGAGCCGCACTTGGCGAGCAAGCTTGTAGCGTGAAATACGCCATCCCGCGACAATCGCCCCTCAACCACCACGTCCGCGTCATCGTCGAATGTGTCGGGCGGAAGTCCGCGATACACCACTGGATATGTCTGGCTGCCATCGGTGACGTCGAAAGAGACCGTCTGTGTCACCACATCACGACGAATGGTACCTGCC
>JBDHHK010000228.1:0-6713 GCA_039589395.1 Gemmatimonadota bacterium | reverse complement strand
TGTGCGTCGCCGAACAGTCCGACGTAGTGATTGAATCAGCTTTTTCGACCCCGAGAGCGAGCTCGGTGACGATGCAAGGGTGGATTACGAACTCAACAGGAACTCTGGTCGGGTCGACTGCACCGGTGCTGACCGTGAAGAGCAACGTGTCCAAATAGCTGCCAATCGACAGGCCTGACGGATCCAGGGCGATGGTGAGCGAACTCGGTGCCGTACCGCTGGTTGAGCTGAGTTGTAACCAGGCGCTGCCCCTGGCGCGCGATGCAGTCCACGATAGGGAGCCCTCGCCCATGTTGGTGATGTTTACCGTGAGTTCGTGCCTTGCCGTGCTACCAAACGCCGCAGAGTCAGTAACCAGCCCTACGGAAGCACTGAGGCTTCCGATCGGTGGGGGCGTAACCAGTTCGTCGAGCTTGCATGTGGACAAGAGGAAGCCGGTACCCATAACTGCTAGGCTTATGCCCAGCCGTCGGATTCCGTAGTCCTCAAAAACGCGTCGCATGGACCGCAAATGTCTACCTACGCTCAACACACAACCTCGCCTAGTTGCTGCCCTACTCGGTCTGCATTTGACATCGAATCCCGGGTTGCGTTCGCTGGTCAGCGATTACTCAGCTCTTCCTTTTAAAGAAGGGATCCTTAATCGAAGCACGTCCTATGCCTGGGTTAAGGAACCGAAAACCTACACTTGGAGCCGCCTCCGGCAAGATTTGGGTGAATGTGTTGCGTGGACGCAACATCTCTACTGGTGTGTTGCACGTTCGTGTCACGTGTCTTTTCCACGTTATGCACCGCTTAATTACTCGGTTCGTGCGCCGATTTGACAGGGTGGTTAAGATTGGCGAAGGTGTGTCTTATGTTTTCCGCTACATCCGAACAGTCGCGCGCAGTAACGGTATCGGTGGTCGTGCTCGCAACGGTGGCTACGGCCGCAGCGCTTGCGTACACGCGGCCAGTCATGGTTCCATTTGTCCTTGCTCTGTTTCTGTCCTATCTGGTCACACCGATCGTCAACTTCCTCCAGGATCGGCTCCGAATCCCGAGGTTGGTGTCGGTTCTGATCTCACTGCTACTTGCAGTCGGTTCGCTGACACTCCTCGCATTGTTGATCATCACCTCTACCCGCGGCCTAATGCTGTCAGCCGACATCTACAGAGACCGCCTAACCGGAATTGCGGAGCGAGTCTTTTCGGTTCTAGACCTGTTTGGGACCGATATTGGCCAAGGGACTTTTCTGGAAACGGTGCGACAGCTACCGCTGCTGACGCTTGTGCAGAACGCGGCCGGTACCGCGATGGACATTGTGACGAACGGTGGCCTTGTGGTCATTTTCCTCATCTATCTCGTCGGAGGCCGCAGGTCCGTCGAACAGCGGGTGGGGATCTATGCCGAAATACACGCCAAGATCCAGAAGTACATCGTTACCAAGTTTGTCGTTTCGGCAACCACCGGGCTCTTGGTAGGACTCATTCTCACCATGTTCGGCCTCCCGCTGGCATTGGTGTTCGGGGTGATGGCGTTCTTGTTGAACTTCATCCCGTCGATCGGATCGGTGGTATCGACTCTCCTGCCGATCCCTATTGCGATAATTCAATACGATAGCGTCTGGGCTATCACTGCCATCGTTGCTTTGCCAGGAGTAGTGCAGATGGTAATCGGCAACGGGATCGAACCATGGGTGATGGGCGAGAGTCTTGACCTGCACCCCATCACGGTCATCCTGTCGCTCATCTTCTGGGGATTGTTGTGGGGAATCGTAGGGATGTTTCTAGCAACTCCGATCATGGCAGTATTGAGTATCGTGCTCGGTCGTTTCGACGAGACGAGGCCGATGGCTGAACTGCTTGCCGGCCGCCTCCCGAAGGCCTCTACACAAGAAGCCTAACCAAACGAGACATTCGCATCACAGCTGGTTGGATTCGGTGTACTACTCTGTATGTTTCTAGTATACCAGGAGTCTTTTTGATGGCTGAGTTACCCCCATACCATGATGACGACGAGTTCGAATCTGGCGGCAACGGCGGGTCCCAGACTTCGGTTGTGTTCGTCTCCACTCAGCAGTCTGTTGAGCTGAGTGTGGATGAGATCGATGACGATCGCACACCGGATGGAATGGTCTGCATGGGTGTCTTCTTTCAAGACCGGCTGATTGCGCGCAGCATCGTTCCGCCTGAGGCGTTGGATCAGATAGAGGATCAAGAGGTATTCTCTGGACCCGTACGTCTTGGGCTCGCTGCGGTCGAGGAGGATCCGGGATTGCAGTGCCGCCTGTTTGCGTTGCTGCCTGCGTCGAGGTTCCACGAACATTCGCAAGAGCCTGGTGGGGAGCCAGACGAGCCGTGGGCCGCTAGCGTACCTCGCTTTGAGGATCTGATGCAGAACGACCAAGAAATCGACATGGACGATGACGAAGAGAACGAGGATGCGGTCGTGCCCCTCCTGCTCGGACACGTGGTCCGTTTCGGTCGAGACCGAAGACATCCTGATAGCTTGGCAGAAGAAGCCGCCGACGTGTTGCGCGCCATTCTGGCCGACGATAGGCCTCTCACCAACATCGTAGACAAGATCATCGAGGACCTGTAAAACAACCGTCAGCAGACGTTCGTTCGCACTTTAATGGCGGTCTGTAACCCGTTGATGGTCAACAGGTTATACAACCGTTGAGCTTCGCCTTCCAGCCTCAACTATTTCCTCAAGGAGTATCTGAGAACTAGGTGACCGAGGTAGGTAGCTGCGGTCGTACATCCGGGTTGACCGTTGATTGCTGTTACTCATCCGTGGTCGGACGCCCCCGCTCCAAAAAAGCACTTACAATAGATGTCGGCGCGGCCGCACCGTCACATCCACCCGTCGCAAAGATCCGTGAGGAGCAGCATCATATCGTAACTCGGAGTGAAGAGGAACCATGTCTGTTGGTAGTGTACATTTACCTTGGGCTCTCTCCGGGGCCGTGGTTTCACATATAGCTATTTGAAGGATCGTCAAGTGGTAAGACACCAATTGTGGCTCAGAGTGATTCGTCGCACCCGTACAACTGGTGCCGTGATTTCGTGCCTGGCATGCGTCGCAGCCGCGATACCCGTTTTCCCTCACCAAACGGCGGCCCAGACAGGCGGCACTGCACTGCGCGGACTTGTGGTTGACACGACCACCATGCGACCGGTAGTTGACGCATTCGTATACCTTTTGGGCGTCCGTGCGGCCGCGCATACCGATCCAGCGGGCGAATTCATGTTGTCTGACGTACGTCCGGGAACGCACACACTTCTGATCCGCAGGGGTGGGTACTTGCCGCGACAATTCCGGTTCGCCATGGGCCAGCATGGAGTGAACGAAATCGACCTCGGGATAATCACACTGCGGCCGGGAGAAACTCCGACAACGGCGGTTTTCGGCAGGGTTGCGTCGATTCTTGGCGGCAGTATTGGATCCGCGAGCGTGTTAGTGAATGGACGGGTGGCCGCAGTGACCGACACTTCCGGGTTCTTCCGGGTGGAGCGAGTTGGACAGGGTGTGAACTTGATCGAAACGCGGCGGATTGGATTCGTGCCGGGCGTGTTTGAGGTGGAACTCGAAGCAGAACAGACTGAGTTAGACATGAGTGTCTCACTTTACCCCGTGCCCGTGCAACTCGAGGAAATCGTTGTGTCTGCTCAGCGCACAGTCTACGTCGCTGGTCGGTTACGTGAATTCTACGATCGACGGAGAAGTGGACTCGGGCGCTATCTCGCCCGCTGGGAGATCGAAGCGCTTGCGCCACTCAATGTCTCTGACCTTCTGCAGCGATTCCCTGCGGTACAGGTAGTTGAAGGTAGCTTTGGCCGCACCAATATCCAGATTCTGAGAGGAAGGGTCGGGGCATGCCCGGTAACGATCTACTTGGATGGAGTACCAATCCATGTCGATGCGGATTTCAACATTAACAACTTTATCCTCCCCCATGTTCTTGAAGGAGTTGAGGTGTACACAGGTCCGTCTGAGGCACCGATTCAGTATTTGGGGAACTCGACTTGCGGAGTAGTCCTCCTTTGGACACAGTGACAATCGTGTGACGGTTTCGTTTGGGTCACGGCCTCCTACAGTCCCGCTCGATCCTGCTCCTCACTTTCCCCGGATCTTCGATTATCTCGTAGAATTCATCGATGTACTCGATCGTCTCCTCCAGTACATCTTCATCGAGTCCGCCCAGCTCCTGATATAAAGAATAGATGTCTTCCTTGCGGTCCCGGAATATCTGGAGTGTAAAGTCGATATCTTCCCGAGGCCTACAAATTCCTCGATATAATCTCCGGCGCACATTTCGGATATCTAGGCTGGGGTCCGGCGTGGCGTAGCGCGTGTCCACGATACCAGCGAAATCAAAGTCGTATGGAATAGGGAAGACTGGTCCGACCATGTCACCGACCACCTTCACGTTATGACAGCAGGATTCTTGGTCGGGGGCCTTACGAAACGCATCCCAGTCTGTGTTTCCGATGAGGTATTGAAACACCTCGACGAGATTCAACTGGTCCTGCTCGTATATGTCGGGAGGCACCTGGGGCGCTGCCAGAGCATTCCAATCGCTTCGACGAGCAAGGTTGTCTTCGTCCTCGATGAAAAACGCGTAACGGGTGAGGGTGTCGCGGTCTTCTTCGGTGTCCACATATGTGATGCGCGCGAGACGGACTCTGAAGCTCAAGTCAGAAAGAAGGTTGTAAATACGGTATACCGAGTATTCCTGCAGAACATATTGCTCATATTCCGAGCGCCCGTCCTGGCAGTGAGTAACGAGCTTCAACTTATCCTCACCTGCAAAGACCGTGTTTTCTGCCTGTCGCGTTTTTATGTTCACTCGAACCGGCGGAAACCTGCAGGTAGATCGCTTGAGCCTGAACTTGCCTCTCGTTCTGAGGCCGATCTCTAGCACCACCTCTGCTCCGTCGGCACCCTCGTATCGAATGATCGCATCGTGATCGTCGCTCTCCTGTTCGCGCTGGCGAAAGATGGACTCGAGGGGAGCTTCGATCGTCAGGTTCAACACTTCGTCGGAAGAGAAAAGAACACCGGGTTGGCTGGGCGGTTGTGCCGGCTCCTGAGCTAGAGCCGCGGAACATCCAAACAAGACCAGGAAGATCGATAAGCGTCGGGCATGAGTCACGTGAACCTCCAATCGAGTTCTAACACGCCTTGTATCCCATCCACGCATCAGTCAGAAACCAGTCCCCATAATCGTTCGGTACCTTGAGGAAAGACTCCCCAACTAATAAGATGGGGCGGTTTGCGGCTGCGCGCGAGGCCACAAGCCTCGGGGAGCCCTACGTTCACACGGTGCATTTAGGAGATTCCGTGCAGAGGATTCTCAGGTCCAACACGATACTCAGCATATGAAGCACCGTCGCTTTTGGTGGAGATGGAACCAGATCGCAGTTGTGGTGGTACCTTTCTATGAATCCTTCCCGCATCGGGGGTAACATGCGTCACACTCACCGCCTCACAGTGTTGTTCGTCGTTACTTCGTTGATCATGTCGTGCGCCTCTGGGTCACAGACAGACTCTACGCGTCCTCGCACTTCGCGGAATGTGATAAGTCAAGAGGATCTAGCGGAACTTCCCCCTGGCGCGACCGCGATGGATGCCGTGCGTCGACTGAGGTCGACTTGGCTCCGAACACGCGGAATGTCGGGTACAGGTATCGCCTCCACCCAGACAGTCCGTGTATATATCGACAATGTGCATGCCGGCGGACTCGATCTTCTGGAGGGCCGGTCATTGGATGGCATAGTCGAGATTCGGTATCACAGTGGCAGAGACGCCACCACGAAATGGGGTACCGGAGTCGGCGGTGGAGTGATCGAGCTGATTACTTCTCGACGATAATCCGCATTGCGGGGAGATGCTCGAGTCTGCGCAACGCGTTCGTCTACCGCGTTGCCATAGAAAATGCGACGTTTGTCTTATCCTCCAACCTGGCGGTAGTCATGCGCTACGCACGTCGGTTCCTTCTATCCTGCTCGATCATCTTGTTTGTGACCTCGTGTGCAACTGCGTCGCAGTCGGGTGAACGCAGAAGTGAATCTCGGAACCGGCTAAGCCACCAAGAACTGGTTGACACGTCGGAACTGACCCTATATGACGCCATCCAGCGGTTACGCCCACTTTGGCTTCGGACACGCGGCGCCAGTTCCGCACGCGGGGCAGCGCCGGTCGTCGTGTACGTTGACAACGTGCGGATAGGATATGTCAACAACTTGCACAACATCCCCGTGGAAAGCGTTCAAGCTGTGAGCTTCGTAAGTGCTTCGGATGCAACCACGCGCTGGGGATTAGGTGTGTCAGGTGGAGTGATCCTCGTGATCAGCAGAAGCGGGTAGGTGCCGCAGCATACCGCTAGAGTCGGCAGGTATGGCCTCGACGATAGGTGCTAGCACACCGGTGACTGCCTCCGAGATGAGTCTCGAATCCTCGACCACAGCGTCCAAGTCGAGCGACAGCCAATCGCCGTCGTGCCAGGCATCGATGGTCGCGAATCCAAAACCATTCGCAAACAGTTCGGTGCCCGCAAGGTCTTCGATGGCAACCACCAACGATATCGCACGTACCTCCCCACTCAGGCCGTAGGCTCCGCTGACACCCTGTGATGCTCCGTCCCACTTGGCCACACCATATCTGAAGGGTACCATACCATCCCGCAGCTCGGGGAAAAGCACCCCGTCGACTTCATGTCTATCCCG
>JBDHHK010000227.1:0-6733 GCA_039589395.1 Gemmatimonadota bacterium | reverse complement strand
TCACAGAGAGCGAAGTGGAGATACTCGGCGAATACGTTCGCGGCCTGAAAGGCGATCTCGACACCGCCACTGCGTGGGTCGAACCCGAACTGTTTCTCAGGTTCTCGGCAATCAAAGCCGAGACCCTTATGAGAGAAAAACTGCCCTGCCTGGGATGCCATCGCCTGGGAGACGATGGCGGGCGCATTGGACCCGACCTTTCATCTCTGAACACTAGGCTTCAGCCGGAGTACGTTGCCCAAGTGCTCAGGGATCCTGTCGGTATCGTCTCCGAGACCGTTATGCCCAAGGTGGACATGCCGGACACAACGTTGAATCTCCTCATCAACTACCTGATCCTGCAGGATCTTCCCAGGGCGGAGTCTTCGTACCTGTCGCACATCGACAACCCACCCTACTTCTATCAGGAGCTGGAAGAGCCTAGACGGCTGTACGTGAAGCACTGTGTACCTTGCCACGGTCCCAACGGCGACGCAGATGGATACAACGTTCCATTCCTGCCAGTTGTTCCAACCACACACTCAGACTCCGCGTACATGTCGGATCGCCCCGACGACACCTTGTTCGACGGCATCTACTCAGGCGGGTACATCCTCAACAAGAGCCACAGAATGCCTCCTTGGGGGGTGACCCTCGAACGCGAAGAGATCTGGGGGCTGGTGCGGCACATGAGGGAGCTGTGCAACTGCGAGGGGCCGGCCTGGTCGCGGGATGGACGGAGGCGACCATAGACAGACCGCGGACGGGTTTTCTCCGAACTTCCTCGATGCTGCAGCTTTATTCGACTATCAGGTAGCCTGTCTCGTACATGTGGTAATCGCTGCACCACACACCACAGAAGAAGAGAAACTCACCTTGCGATTCAGGTGTGAGGGTGACTTCCTGTGTTTCACCTGGCTTGAGAAACCCGGAATCGAGATTGAGTGCCGGCAACACGAAACTGTGTGTGGTGACATCAAAGTTTCGAACATCTATGGTGATTGGTCGCCCGCGCGCAACATGGATCTCTCGCAGAGACCAATTGCCACGTTCGGGCGCGCGCGAGTACAGCACAATTCTGTCGGAGCCGCTACCATCGCCTCCGCAAGCTGACGCAAACGCGACCGGCCCGACCACACACAACGAATTGACGAGTGCTTTGAGCATATCTCTGCGCTGCATGACTATCCCTCGAAAAGCCAGAGAAATGAAATACTCAGTCCCACTAGGAATACGAACATTGGAATCCAGCCTCGCTTAGCTGCTGTGCTGGAGCCGAACAGTTTTTCGGCGAACCGGTAGCCATATTCCAACGAGAACGCCAGCCCGATGAGCAACAATAGTGTCTGAAAGTACGGTATCGCACCCGTCCAAAACGGGCGGAACACCGGCTCCGCCGTCCCGAACAGGTTCCAGCCGAGAGACAGCGGATCCGAAATGACGTTGGTGACATAGCTGCCGTTCACGAACATGACGGCCACGCTGAAAGCGGCCCAACGCGCAACCCCCAAGGGTATCAAACAGTATGAGAACTCGACAAACACTTTCTTGAGGGGTACATCGCGGATGCCGCTCGCAAGCTTGGATAGCCAGGAGGCTCCAAGAAAGAGCCCGGGTACAAGCAAGAAACTGATGGCGGTGTACCCTGCCACGAACTGCCAATAACCCTTCAATGTCTCGACCCGCACCATGTCCCGAAGCCAACCGTAAGGTCCCTGCATGACGAGGAAGAAGACCACCAGAATACCCACCATCGTGAGGCCTTTGAATGCTTCGTCTGTGCTGCGGCGGTTGTAGACGTCGTCCGTTCGCTTACGCTCGGTCAGCAGGTCGGTGCCGAATGGTCGGATGTTGAATGCCATATTGTCATATGGGCAGCTCTTGAAGCACTCGAAACACAAACCGCAGTAGGTGTTCCGGTTCATGTCATACGGGTGCTCCAGCCAGGGGCAACCATATCCATCTTCATTGCCCACGTAGCAGGTCTTTGGCCTGTGAGCCTTGCAAACGTCGAGGTCTTTGGCCCTGACCTCCACAGCTGCGAAGTTCGCGTAAAGCCCTTGGAAACCACTCACCGGACAGATGTAGAGGCAGAACGTGCGCTTCTCGAAGATCAAAGCCATCGCTATCGCGACGCCGACGACTATGACTAACAGAGCGAACGTAGCGATTGGTAGTACGGTGAAGAACCCGAAGAAGAGGGTAGTGACAAAAAACACCAACGTTAGGGGCCAAAGATTTCTGAACTTCTTGGGCCATTTCTTGTTGAGGCCCCAGGATTTCTCTCTTCCCACACCGATCAACTTGCCGCGCTGTATCCAGTCCCCGAGTAACGGGAATGGGCACATCATGCACCAGAACCGGCCGGCGAGCGGCACGAAGATGGTCATCAACAGAACCCACCAGAAGACCCACGTGATCATTACGCCGAAATTGGCGTTTCCGGGTGAGACTCCCCCCATCCAAGCTGAGATCAGGATAGCGGCGAAGATCACGAGGTTTACGAGGATAAGCCCGGTCGGGAACCAGCGGCTCCTGAAGAGCTTCCTGACTGGTTTGTACTTGGTGAGCTCGAACCGCCAATTGAGCGGGATCAAGCCGAAGAGGAATTCTCTTCTCTTCTTGTTATTTCGGACGCTCAACAATAGCGATCCAACCGCCACAAGTAGAACCAGCGCTATGCCGGCGTGGTACCTCCTGTTGGGCACGACCCTCAAATACCCATACAGGTATGGGTTCATCCAGCCGCAGGTTCTGGAACAGCGGAATGAGAACCTTCCGGGTTTGTCGGCAACGAAACCGATTATCCGTGTCTCGCCCGGGTCAACGTACGTATTCAAACCGTAGTCGAAGAGGTAAAACCCGTGTGCGACGTCATCGCTCACCAGCTTTATGACCACGGTCTCGCCGCGCCGAACGGTTATGATCCCCGGCTCATACGCGAAACGCCTGACGTGTACCTCAACCGTTCTCCGATTCCCGACGAGCTCACCAGAAAATTCTACTGATTTGCTGCAAGACGTAATGGTGCAGATAACAGCGAGGGCGGCCAGGATCGGCGAGATGCTTCGCGGCATGGGCTAGTTTTGCTCGAATACCAGGTTGGTCATGATGGAGATCGACTTTCGAGCCATAGCCTCGACCTTCGCGCCGTCCCACGTGCTGAACGAAATGAGTAATTGTTCGGTGGGGGCAACAGGCAAGGCATCTTGTTGTTGGCTCTGGAGCGCCCGTTTTACGACGACATACCAACGCCCGTCTTCATGTTCCCCTCTCCCAGATACATTTTGCATCGCAAGCGGCGTCTGGGTCCCGGGTCCGGTGGCGAAGAGCTCCAACACGGCCCAAGTTGAATCGCGCCCGGCCTGCCGCGATTCGGTATCTTGGTCCCCCACCCAGTGCCAAATGTTGCCCGTTCCGCCGTGTCCCATCATCTGGGCTGTTGCCGGAGAGTCCGCCGGTCCGAAGAAGACCGCACACGCGTCGCGGTTCAGCGGCCCCTCACGATTCTCGGTTTCATCTTCGAATTCCAGCAGAAACGCGATGTCCTGATCGTTGTAGGCTCCCCTGACTATGATGTCTCTCTCCTCGGTTCCGTACGGGACACGTGCATTCTGCGGCCAGAGGTGAACGGTCGCTGCAGGTATTCCGGACCAGAATTCGTCGGAATGGTCCAACGGCATATCCGAGTCGGTATTCGTTATCGTAATAGGTGGTTCTTCGGTCACTCCCACCAGTTGGTCTCGAGTCATTGCGCGCATCGCCACGAAGAAGACGATGGCAAACAGCAGAAGCGGAATCGAGAACCATAATGCGGTTCTTAGGGAGCTCTTCATGTTTTCCTTTTTGACGGTAGACTTTCAACTGTACAATCGTGTGGCCGTTGCGGGAACCCTTTCTACCCAGCTACCACCAGGAGGACATGTTATGTTCTCTGATGGGCAGGGAGGTCTATGGGCGCCCGGGTTGGTGAAATCACCGAGAATCGTGACGGATGGGACGTAAGAAGAAGCATAAGAGGAAACAGAAGAAGGAGGCTCAGCGCGGGCTAGAGACGTCGCCCGAATCCAGGGAAGAGTCGCCTGCCGTTCCCGCTACACCGAAGCCGGAACACAAGCCCGAAGTGCGTCCAGCTGTTTCGACTCAGAAGGAAGCGGAATCCAATCGTAGGTCGAGCAAAGTCCCACTTGTCGCGTTCCTTTTCATAGCGATTGTCATTCCTATTTACTGGTTTTTCGTGATGCGTGAGGACGGGCCCGCAACGCAGCGACTGAGTGCGATGGCCGCGGTCGATCACGTGTACGAAGACTTCGCCGGCGCCGAGACATGCGAAGAATGTCACGAGATACAATACGACGCATGGCTGACCTCTACTCACGGCAATGCCGGCGGTTATCCAACTACAGAACTGATCATCGCCCGTTTCGATGGTAGACCGATCAGGTTTGCGGACGCGATCGTCAGACCCGTTGTAGCGGCTGATAGCAGCTACCAGTTCATCGTGGAGCAGGAAGGTTACGATCCTACGACCCTGACGGTATCCGGAGTAATTGGTGGTGGGCACATGTTTGGTGGAGGTACTCAAGGGTTCGTCTCCGAATACCCAGACGGAACCGTGCGTTTCCTCCCATTCGACTTCATCCGCCAAGAGGATTTGTGGTTCTGCAACACGAATACCCGAAGCGACAAAGGCTGGATCCCGATAACGTTGGACATGTCCATCACAGAGTGTGCCGACTGGCCGCCGATAAGGGTGCTCGGTACGGACGACACGTACGCCAACTGCCAGGAGTGTCACGCCGCGTTGGTAGACCTTGCGTACGACAGCACCGCAGATAGGTATTCGACTCGCATCACCACATTGGCGATCGACTGCGAGTCGTGCCACGGGCCGATGTCCGAGCACGTCGAACGCTCGCAGCCCGAGACGATAGGAGAGGACTCTGAGATCGCCGTCGATGTATTGGCAACGTTGACCAAAGATGGATCCCTGAACGTCTGCTTCCGCTGCCACGCACTGAAAGACGTGATGCGACGGGGGTATCTGCCTGGTGAGCCACTGGCTGACTATTACTCGGTCGGGCTGACGATGTTGGGCGGCGGGCCGTTCTTCCCCGACGGCCGCGTCAGGTCGTTCGCATACCAGGGTAACCATCGCTATAGCGACTGTTACCTAAACGGTTCAATGACGTGCGTCGATTGCCACGATCCTCACACTCAGGAATACAGAGACATATGGGGTCGTGAGCTTTCCGATCGCTTTGCAGACGAGCAGTGCACCGACTGTCATCCGAGCAAAGCGGAGGATCCAGAGGCGCATACCTTCCATGAGCCGGGCACCGAGGGAAGCAAGTGTGTGGAATGTCACATGCCCTACCTGCAGCATCCCGAACTCGGATATCACCTGCGCTTCGCACGGTCAGATCACACGATTCCGATTCCGCGGCCCGGCTTCGACGATCGTATGGGCATCGTGAACGCATGTGCCATGGCTGGGTGCCACGCCGATAGCTCAATCGCGGCGCTCGAGCGGGTGACGAGGGAGTGGTACGGTGAGCTCAAACCGCACAAGCCCATCGTCGCTTCACTGATAGAGCCCGAGTCACTCGACCAAAGTGGTGCTGCAGGTGTGTTGCGTGACTCCTCGAGCTTTCCAGCGGCTTTGATTGAGGCCTTGGGAGTCTTTGTCGCGCGGTTTTTGCGACCCGACATGGCCACGCTCGATGCCGACGTGAACCAGACCTTGTGGCAGCTTGCCCGCAGTGACGACATCGATGTCAGGTCAACGGCGCTCGCGGCAATCCACATGGCCAGGGGAAGCGACGCCGAGACAAATCGGTTGTTGATGGAAGAACTGGAGGAATCAGAGCGTCTCAGGGAACCGGTCAGAGCCCGGTGGGCTGTCGCGCTAGGAACCTTTGCGGACCTCTACTTGCAGAGCGGCGAACTGAGTTATGCCGTCGTCACTTACAGGAAAGCGGCGGAAATTCAGCCCGACAATCCCGCGATCCTGCGCAACATGGGTTTGGCATACGCAAGCCGGCAGAATCACGACAGCGCGGTGGCGGTGCTGCGAAGGTCGATCGATATCGACGAACGCCAGTCTCTGGTTTGGGTGAACCTGGGTATCTCGCTCGAAAACCTGGGTGACACCACAGGGGCCGAACGCGCATATCGAACTGCCCTCGACGTCAACGAGCACGAGGCGCTCGGACATTTCAGGTTGGCAAATGTCCTACTCGTGCGGAGAGACCTGAATCAGGCGGCTGAGTATTACGAACGTGCGATCGCACTTCAGCCTACGTTGGCGCAAGCACACCTCAACCTGGTGCGCGTGTTGAACGAGCAGCAGGAGTACGCACGCATGCTTGCTGCCGCGCGCTTGTGGTTACGCTACTTCCCCAGCGATCCGAGGCCGAGGCAGATCATAATGCAGCTCGATCCCACACTGAGGCGCAGGTAGGCTCTCTCGGTATTTCCTTTGTAGGATATCCCATCGCAAGAGAACTGCGCGAAAATCGCGTTCTGCGATAATGCAGGTGAATTACGAATATCGAACAAGGAATATCCAATGTCCAAGTAAACACCACTTCATTATTGGACATTCCTTGTTGGTTATTCGTGATTCAGTTGTCACCACTCACCACTCACGACTCACCCAACTGTGTCAATCAACCATCTAATACCAACGAACATCACGCACACCGGTATCACCACCCTCATCCACCAGTAGAGCCCATGGTGAAGCGGTTGG
>JBDHHK010000226.1:0-6743 GCA_039589395.1 Gemmatimonadota bacterium | reverse complement strand
GAAACGTGTGGTTAATCGCCGGCGTGAGAAAGACCGTCTCAAGTTCACTGTTGAGGTCTCGATTCATCAACGCCATCTCGAACTCATACTCGAAGTCGCTGACAGCCCGAAGTCCCCTGACAAGCATATGCGCACCAACACGCCGTGCATAGTCGGCTAACAGTCCATCGAACTGGTCGACCTCTACGTGATCCACACCGTCTAAGACGGCGTGCAGCAACTCCAATCGTTCATCAAGAGTGAAGAGCGGGGTTTTGGATGAATTGACTGCCACGGCAACGATGACGCGGTCGGAAAACGCAAAGCACCGCTTTATGATGTCCTCGTGTCCGCGGGTGACTGGATCAAATGACCCAGGATATATCGCAATTTTTGTCATGTCGAATAGCAAAATGTGAGGGAAGTGTCCCCGTAGCGACGGGTGTCGTCTCCCAGACAACTCAAGTTTGAACGATGCTCAATACAGAGCGTTTTTGCAAACGCGCGTCCACGGTAGGTAACGGCCAGCGCTACCGCCTGGTCCGAAGAGAACGGAGGATCGGCCAGGGCCAGGTCGTAAACACATTCACCTAGGCGCTCGACATAACGCAAAGCGTCTCCTCTGTACACGTGTGTTTTCGCCTCCAAACCCAGCGTAGCAACGTTTGCGCGAATGGCCGAAAGACTGGACGGTAAGATGTCGACGAAGTCCACGCTCGCGGCGCCCCGCGAAATCGCCTCCAGCCCCAAGACCCCCGAGCCCGCAAACAGGTCCAAAACCCTTGCTCCTCCTAGCAATGGGCCGAGTATGGCGAACAGTGCCTCTCGCACCTTCTCCGTCGTGACGCGCACGCGCTTGTCAGATGGCCTGGCTATTGTTCGCCCTCTGAAGCTGCCGGCCACGATACGCATCAATCGGCGGTCTTTATCTGTACGACCCGCGCCTGCAGAGTGCTGCTCCCGCGCCACTCGTTTCGGTCGAGTCTAAAGGCGATGTCGACGGGCTTTTGCCACCAGCCGTTTTTCACACGATCAGACCACCCAAACCCGATCGCCGGGATGCTCCCGGTGCCATCCCTGATCGAGAACTTGAGATGATTGGCGCCAACCGTCTTCACGTCCCTTATCGAAGCGTCGCGCACCCCGAAGATGGGTGCTGGGTTGCCCGCCCCGCATGGTTCGAGGTGTCCTATCAGTCGTTCGAGATTTCCATCGAGAGCGTCGACCCGAGTTACCAGATCGATGCGCTGCGTCGGAATGAGATCTTCGTCAGATAGGCGACTCCTTGCCGCGGCGTCGAAAGCCTCTTTAAAAGCCTCCAGGTTGTCGCGACGAACGGTGAGTCCTGCGGCGTATTGGTGCCCACCCCAGCGTTCGAGCAGTTCTGCACAATCTTTCAAGGCGTCGTGGAGGTCGAACCCGGGAATGCTCCGACCCGAGCCCCGTCCTTCATCTCCGTCGAGTGCGACGAGGAAAGTCGGGCGCATGTAGGACTCTGAGATGCGCGACGCTACGATCCCAATCACTCCCGAGTGCCAGCCATCGTTAGCCAGAACCAAACCTCGGGTCGTTTCGACATCAACCGATCGTTCGACGTCTTCAATTGCCTGTTCGTGGATCCCCCTGTCAAGCTCCTGTCGCCGAGCATTGACCGCCTCTAGAGAGCGAGCGAGGCGCAGAGCTTCATCATCATCGTCACTCAGAAGTAGACTCAATCCGTCACCTGCATCACCCAGTCGACCTGCCGCGTTCAGGCGCGGCGCCAAAACGAAGCTCACGTGGCCCGCCCTCACTGCACGTCCGGACAGTCGGGTGACCTCCAATAGCGCTCGAATGCCCGGCCATCGCGATCGACTCATGATCTTGAGACCAAAGCGCGCCAGAATTCGATTCTCTCCGGTAAGCGAGACTATATCGGCCACAGTGGCCAGTGCCACGAGATCGAGGAAATGCATCGGTGTCGAATCCAACAATCCCAGCTCGCCGCAGAGGGCCTGCGCCAGCTTGAAAACGACACCCGTCCCACAGAGGTCTTTGCACGGAGAAGGACAGTCGGGACGACGGGGATCGATTACAGCGTCAGCGGGTGGTAGATCTCTAGGCAGATGATGGTCGGTGATCACGATCCCGATGCCGGCTTCCTTTGCCTGGGTTACCGTCTCCATCGCGGTAACACCGCAGTCACATGTGATCACCAGCGAGGCGTTGTGTTCACGCGCAATAGCAAGGCCGGCCGACCCGAAATCGTAGCCGTCTCGCATTCTGTGAGGAACGAATGGGACAACCTTGCCACCGGCCAACCGAAGCACGCGGGTTAGTAGCGCGGCGGCACATTGGCCATCCACATCGTAGTCTCCATGCACAACAATCGTCTCACCCGAGCGAACCGTCCGGCCGATGACTTCGACTGCCGCCTGCATGTCCTTGAGAAGGAAAGGGTCCGAGAGCTCGTCCAACGACGGCCTCAGAAACCGTTTGGCATCCTTCGGAGAAACGTAGCCGCGTTGTGCCAGTATCTGTGCCAGCTCAGGCGGGACATTTAGGTCTGAGGCGAGAGCTCGGGTGATTTCCGCATCTACCTCGGGCACCACCTTCCAACGAGCTGAGGCGAGCGTCATTCGCTCACGTCGTTGTACACCAGCACGCCGCACGCTTCACAGGGCTCAACCACCGAGCCGCTTACCACTTGCTGGCGACGGTGCAGCGGCACCGCCGTGTGACAGTGGCCGCACGCACCGGCAGTCAGTGGGTAGAGTACGTTGGGAGCGCGCCCGCTGAGGATCCGATCGTAATACTGCAGCGTCTTAAATTCGACCGCCTTGGCCGCCTCGGCTCGCTCGGCTCGCGCAGCTTCGATTTCGAGCTGGAAAGCCTCACTTTGGGCAGCGCTTTCCTCTCGACGAGGTTTCTGTGCCTCTTTTAACTCCTCTGCCCGTACTTCAGCCTCAGCAACCAGTTCTTCCGCTTCCTGTAATTCGTCGGCTGAACGCATCCACTCTGCTTCCTCCTTTGCGAGGACTCCACGAGCCATGTCCAACTCGGCCATAATCGCGGACGCCTCCTTTGCCCCTCGCACCCATTCGAGTCGCTGCCGGCGACGTTCCTGCATGACGCGGTAGCTCTCAATGCGCGCCTCGAGATCAGCTCGGCGTTTGTCGGCCTCCATAGCGGCACTGCGGGCTACCGCCAGTTGGTCTTCGAGCTCAGCCAGATCTGCGTCGAGATCCTCAATTTCAGGCCGCAACGCCTGAAGTTTCTTCTCGATCGCTTTGATAGCGCTGTCTTTTTCCTGCAATGCCAACAATACCTTCAGATCAACCCGCACCGCTCTTACCTCCTCGACGAAACACGTTCCACTCGCGTGTGTTGTGTTTTCTGGATTCACGATTCAACGCTACTTTTTCCTCCAATAACTTGACCTTCTCATCCTCTGCCGCGACAGTGATCTGCCTTGACACGGCACGCTTCTTTGCCTCTAGTCGACGGCTTTCGATCAAACTCAAAGCACCTGCAACGATCGCATCGACATTCTTCTCGCCGAGACCAATCTCTATCAGCTCGGCCAACACGAGCCGCGCGGCACCGTCTACTTGAATCAATAGGTCGGTGATCGGTACTGCTTCGTCAGCTGAGGCTATGAGTGTTATCAGATCTCCCTCCGGTTGGTGAAGCTCCCCAGCATCTGTCAGAGACTCGCTTATTCGAGATCGCCACTCTGGCGCGTGCAGCATCACGCGAAGTAGGTCACGTTCGGGGACGCTCCTCGATGTTGCCGCAATCACGCCACTGGAATCCTGGTCCAAAGGTTTGGATTGGCTCCGCGCACCCGACCTTTTTCGACCAGATGCCTCTCGCCTCACCGACTCTACCGAAACACCGAGTGCCTCGGCCGTTCGATCTACGTAGAGGTCCTGAGTAACCGGGTCGGTGGCCGCACGGATCGTCGGCACCAACCTGTCGAGTGCACGCCGCCGCCCGGACAGAGTTCCAAACCAACCCTTTCGCTCGAGCAGCTGGAGTTTACGTTCGAAGACATCGATCCCGTCGTCCAGCAAACCCCTTATCGCGTCGGCTCCGCCACTGACGGCAAGAGTATCCGGATCTTCACCAGGCGGTAGAGTTGCAATTGTGACTCTCAGACCGGCACGCAGCAGCTCGTCGGCGGCACGGAATGTGGCCCTGAGACCAGCCGTGTCGCTGTCGTAGAGTAGTACGACGTCCTGACAATAGCGCTTGATCAAGTGCGCCTGTTCTTCAGTGAACGCTGTGCCCAGCGGAGCAACGACGTTCTCGATAGACACCTCCACCAACCGCAACACATCGAAATACCCCTCCACAACCACAACGCCGTTTGCCTTGCGAATTGCGTGTTTGGCAGCATCCAGATTGTAAAGCAACTGTCGTTTGCGAAAGATCTGCGACTCGGGAGAATTCAGGTACTTGGGCTCGCCATCCCCCAGTACGCGCCCGCCGAAACCAACGGTGCGTCCTCTCATGTCACGAATTGGGAAGAGCAATCGGTTCCAGAATCGCGCACGAACGCTGCCGTCTTCACGCCTGGTGAGGAGCCCGGCGTCCTCCAGCACACAAATCTCGATACCGAGGGTTTCCATCGCATCCAGGAATTCGTTGCCTCGGGGCGCATAGCCAAGTCCAAGAGGCCCGAACTTCTCCGGATCGATGCCCCTGTTCGCCAAGTACTTGCGTGCTGTCTCAGCGTCGTCCGCATCGCACAGCCGCCTGACATACCAGTCGGCGGCTACCGATACCGCCGAAAAGAGAGGTTCACGCGGGTCCGGACCACCCGTGGGCCTATCAGGAATAGTGATGCCTACACGGCGAGCGACCTCCCGTACAGCCGCTGGGTACTCCATGCCCAAGTGTTTCATGAAAAAGGTGAAGACATCACCGCCCTCATGACACACAAAGCAGTAAAAAATCTGCTTTTTGGGAATCACCGCCATATTGCGGTGTTTCCCCGAGTGAAACGGACACGGGCCCCTGTAGTCCGAGCCTGTACGTTTCAGCTCCACCGACTCGCCGATTATCTCCACAATGTCGGCTGCATCGCGGACCTGTTCGATGAGTTCTTCTGGGATCCCGCTCATCTGTCAAACTCGGCTATGGTGACGCCGCTACCACCCTGCTGAGGTGGGGCAAGTCTGAAGCTGCTGACTCGGCGGTCGAGTTTGAGCACCTCTGCCACGCGAGCCCGGAGGGCCCCGGTACCCTTGCCGTGGATGATCCGCAACCAGGGGAGATCGCCGGCGACAGCTCCGTCGAGCGCGAGGATAAGCTCCGCCTCGGCTTCATCGCCGTTCTTTCCGCGGAGGTCGATGTCGGAGGAGGCTGACTCAGTCGCGAGATCGAATGCGGAAACGCTAGGGGGCAAAGAGCGCGTTTTCTGCGGTTCCGGACCCGCGCTCTGCTCGCTGCTCCCCTTCACTCGCCATCCGAGTTTCTTGGCCTGGTGCTCCAATAGCTTCAGTGCCTCACCTTCCTCAAGGACTCCTTCCTCTACCAGCTTCCGCGCCCTTTTTGCTTCACCTGCGTTAGCCGCTCCAAAAGCGACGCCGAGTGCCTCCTCGACCCGCCGCCTCGCATCTAATAGATACTGACGAGCCTGTTGACGGCCCTCTCGCTCGACTTCACGCTCTTTCTCCGCCACCTCCGATTCGCGAGTGTCAAGAGATGCCGCCTTCGCATCTGCGTTTTGACGCTCTGCCAACAACCGCGCAGCTTCAGCATTCGCGGCCGCTTCTCTCTCCGCGAGTGCTTCCTCGCGGGCCTCCAAATCGGCGAGGATCGAATCCAGCGTGCGTGCGGCTTCGGGTAGAAGAATGTCGGCTCGCTCTAGCACATCGTCGGAAAGACCGAGACGCCGCGCAATGGCTAGACCGTATGACCGTCCAGGTACGTCTTTGACGAACCGATATGTCGGAGCGAGCGTTTCGACGTCGAAATGGAACGAGGCGTTCGCCATGCCATCTGTACGTGCGGCCAGCTCCTTCAATCCGCTCAAATGCGTGGTCGCGATGGTGAAACAATTGCGATCGTTGAGTGACTGTAGTACCGCGCCGGCAAGAGCAGTTCCCTCCGTAGGGTCGGTGCCTCCGCCCATCTCATCCAGCAGTACCAGCGACCTCGAGTCGGCTCGCTCGAGGATATCCCTGAGGGCAGCCAAGTGTGCGCTATAGGTCGACAAGGAGGCCGCTATGGATTGGTGATCACCGATATCGACGAAGATCTGATCGAACACGGGAAGCGTCGAACCCTTCCCTACCGGTGGAATGACTCCGGCTTGCGTTAGCGCCGACACCAATCCCACGGCCTTGAGCAAGACGGTCTTCCCGCCGGCATTGGGGCCACTCACCAGTATCGAGTTCTCCTTGTCAGCAAAACCGAGTGTAAACGGCACCGGCTCTGTTGCCTCGGACAAGAGCAGCGGATGTTTCCCGGATACTATGCGGAGTCTCTTGGTGTCTTGCGATACGGTAGGCGGGTGTCCGTCGGTCTCCGAAACATACCGAGCGCGGGCATATAGGTCGTCCACCGCCACACACATATCGACACCAGCCTGCAGCAGGTCGACGTGAGGGCGGAGCTTATCGGTGAGATCGCGCAGAACCGCCACTATCGCGCGTGCCTCCTCAGCCTCCCACCCATTCACCTCGTTACCCAACTCCACAGCCTCAGCGGGTTCGACAAATAGCGTGGCGCCCGAGCCTGACTCACCGTGCACGATCCCTTTCACCCCAGAGCGA
>JBDHHK010000225.1:0-6983 GCA_039589395.1 Gemmatimonadota bacterium | reverse complement strand
AGCTACTCACGATGTCGGTTCCCGACATCGACGCTGATTTCCCGAGAGATGCGTGGCCCGCGCTTTGGAGTAATCTCAAAAAGCACGGTGCGCTTGTTTTGGAATCTAGGCATCGTGCAAAACACGGCCGGATCTTTCCAGTAGAGCTGTCGGCGAACTATCAGGAATACAGCGGAGTGGGGTTTAATTGTACGTTCGCCCGGGATATCACCGAGCGAAGGCAGAGCGAGATAGGCGCGCGTACAAGACGCTCAGAAGATGGAGAGTCTCAGCGTGCTAGCAGGAGGAGTCGCACACGACTTCAACAACCTGCTGATGGGTGTTTTGGGAAATGCCGAGCTCGCGTTGGTTGATCTTTCCCCGGTCTCACCTGTACGAGAAAGCATTGAGAAGATCCGAACTGCTGCTCTTCGAGCGGCGGATCTTGCTCGTCAGATGCTGGCGTATTCGGGCAAGGGAAGTTTTGTGGTGGGGAGCATCAACCTCAGCGAAGTAGTGGGAGAGATGGGCCAGCTGGTGCAGTCGTCCCTATCGGTAGACGCTTCCGTCGAATACCACCTAGCGGCGGAGATGCGGCCGGTTTCTGCAGACGTCACTCAGATCCGCCAGTTGGTGATGAACTTGGTGTCCAACGCATGTGAGGCACTGAGCGATAACGGCGGCCTCGTTGAAGTCTCGACGGGAATGATGGAGTGCGACGAACAGTTCCTCAGCCAAACCGTGCTCTCCAGCGAATGCGCCGCAGGTTGGTATGCATATCTGGACGTGTCAGACACCGGTACAGGGATGGACCAATCAACGGTAGACAAGATGTTCGATCCGTTCTTCACGACCAAGTTCACCGGTCGTGGTCTCGGGTTGGCAGCAGTTTCCGGGATTGTGCGCGGACACAACGGCGCGGTCGTAGTGGAAAGCGAGAAGGGTAGGGGCACAACAATCAAGGTGCTTCTTCCGGTGAGTGTTGACGAGAAGCGCGTGTCGATCGGCGAAATACCGAAGGCCGTTCCGGATGCCGGTGTAGGCAAAGTCGTGCTCTTTGTCGATGACGAAGCATCAGTGCTCGACGTGGGGGCGCGCATGCTGGAGAGTGCCGGTTTCAGAGTCATCACCGCTTCTGACGGACATGATGCGCTGCATGCATTCAGGGAACACTCGGACGAGATCGACTGTGTTCTGCTCGACCTGACAATGCCGGGAATGGGCGGCGAGGACACATTCGACGAGTTGCGGAGGATACACTGCGACGTACCTGTGATTCTCGGCAGCGGGTATTTCCACGCCGAGCTCAGCGCCCAATTTGAAGATAAGGGCTTTGCTGGTGTGCTACAGAAACCCTACAGACGGGACCATTTGATATCTACTGTTGCCGCAGCTATTGAGGCTACGGCGCAATAGGCAAATCGCGATTCGTTTTCCTCAGATTCCCTAGGGAAAGGACAAACACCGTGACCGAAAAAACACTGGACCTATCTGGACAGAGCGCGTTGGTCACTGGTGCGTCGCGCGGAATTGGCCGTGCCGTGGCGAAGGCGTTAGCTGCGCACGGAGCGACAGTCGGTGTGCACTACAACAGCGATGAAGAAGCTGCTGAGAATACTGCCGCGGAACTCGATGGTGAGAATCATTGGGTCATGAAAGCGGACATGTCAGACACATCAGCAGTGATCAAGTTGGCCGAGGAGGCCATCACGTTGCTTGGTGGAGTCGACATTCTGGTGAACAACGCCGGCATTTTCGAGCTACACCCGGTTGTCGTATCCGAGACCGCCACATGGTTGGAGAAGTGGCAGCGTACGATCGACGTGAACCTACTGGGCCCCGCATGTCTTTGCCATCACCTGGCAACACACATGGCGGCACGTGGCAGCGGGAGGATCATCAACATCACGTCGCGCGGCGCATACCGTGGTGAGCCGCAGGCCCCGGCATACGGCGCGGCAAAAGCAGGATTAAACTCGCTCAGCCAGTCGTTGGCGCAGGCGTTGGCGCCCCATGGCGTGATCGTTACGGCTGTGGCCCCGGGCTGGGTAGAGACCGACATGACCACGAAGCATCTGGAAGGCAAAGAGGGTGAGGAGATTCGTGCTCAGAGCCCGATGCGAAGAGCTGCTACCGCAGATGAGATTGCTGACGTGGTTCTCTTTCTTGCAGCAACGAAGGCCGAGTACATAACCGGGGCCGTGATAGACGTGAATGGAGCTAGCTATCTCAGATGAATCGCGCGAGTACCCTCCGTATTGTCAGCCCTTGCACGATGATCGAGAAGAGAACCACCACGTAGGTGCAAGTCACGAGTAATGGTTTCTCGGGGATCGGAGGAAGCGAGAGAACAAGAGCCACAGAAATCCCACCGCGCAGTCCGGCCCAGGTCAGTATGCGCACAACTCCGGGAGAAAACTCAGTTCGTTTCCTCATCAGAGTGATCGGCACGGATACGCTTATTAACCGAGCGCACAAGACGATGCCGATGCAGGCGATACCAGCTGCGAGACTCGTGAGACTGAACGCAATCACCAGCACCTCGACACCAATCAGAAGGAATAGGATCGCGTTCAGCATTTCGTCGATCAATTCCCAGAACTTCTCCAGGTAGTCTACGACAGTTTCGCTCATGGCGAGGGCGCGTCCGCGGTTGCCGACAAAGATGCCGGCGCATACTACGGCAATTGGCCCAGATAGGTGAAGAAACCGTGCAAGGCTGTAGCACCCCATCACTAGCGCTAGTGTTATGATGACCTCTACGCTGTAAGCATCGATACTCAACATCATGCGGTAGGCTACGTACCCGGCGAACAGTCCGAGTAGGATCCCGCCGCCCGTCTCCTGCAAGAACAGCAACGCCAACGCCCCTGAGTTCATATCACCGCTATGCTCCCCATGCGCTCCCCCGCTGACTCCTAGCAGCGCTACGAGGCTCGTGAAAACGACAACAGCAACGCCGTCGTTGAAGAGGGATTCACCTGCGATCTTGGCGTGCAGTGATGGAGGTGCATCCAGCGTTTTCAGTGTGCCCATCACCGCAATTGGGTCTGTTGGTGAGATCAGCGCACCGAACACCAAGCAGGCGATCAGCGATACCTCGAAACCCAGCACACCGAAGAGAAAGAGGCTGGCAAATCCTACCACAGTCATGGATATCAGGAGCCCCACGGTCGCTAAAGAAGCGATAGCCCACTTCTTCTGAGCGAAGAAATCTAGGTCCACGTGGAGTGCGCCAGCGAAGAGAAGAAAACCGAGCATGCCCTCCATCAGGGCTTTGTTGAAATCGATGTTGGTGACGTAGTTGCGGATAGCTGAGACGACGCCTAGATCTGGGAAGAGGCGATGCAGCGTCACGAGCACCAGAGAACTGATCAGCGCGATCAGCATCATTCCGACAGTTGCTTCCAATTTCAGGTAGCGCCTGTTCAAGAAGCCGAAAAGAGCGGCCAGGACAACGAGGACGGAAATTACGTCAAAGAGATTCACAGGATTCCCCCAGTGCTACTCGCGTACCGGACAGCAAAAAGTACACGCCCTGCAGGCTTGGGCCCAGGGGATTAGTTGTTCCTGTGATACTACTCTGCCTTGATCGCCTCGGTAGGGGGAATCTTTGCCGCTGACCTTGCTGGCACGAAGCTCGCCAGTAGTGCTACAGCGAGCAGCGTGGTGGTTCCGGCAATGAAGGCGGTCGGATCCCACGGCTCCACCTGGTAGAGCAAGCTCGACAGGACTCTTGTACCGGCGACGGCACCCACGAGGCCCAACGCTGTTCCCACAGCTGTCGGCAGCATGCCCTGCCACAAGACGAGTCGGGCCACGTCGGTCCAGTTGGCGCCAAGCGCAATGCGGATACCGATCTCCCGTGACCGCCGCGACACCAGATACGCCACCACCCCGTAGAGCCCCACCGCAGCCAGGACAACTGCAAGCCCGGCAAACGAGCCAAGCAGAAGAAGGTTGAATCTCTCTTGCCCTATCGATAGCTCTACTCTGTGGTCCAGCGTCTCTACCCAATACAGGGCAAGCGATGGGTCGAGGGCTGCAACCTCGGACCTCAACTGCGGCACGATCCCTGAGGCCCCTGGGGTGCAGCGTACCAGTACAGTCATGAAGTCCCCACTCCACTGTGCAAGTGGGAAGTAGGCTTCAGGTTCGGTCTCAGTGGTCACATCGACCGAACGCACATCGCCGACCACTCCGATGATCGTCCATAACGTCTGCCCCTGGTCAAAAGTGACCTGTTTGCCGACTGCGTGCTCACCAGGGAAGAACCGATCGGCGGCAGTTCTGGAGATCACGGTAACGAGTGGAGTTTCGGGTCCATCGTCTGTGTTGAAGGGCCGCCCCGCCAACAGAGGAATGCGCACGCTTTCGAAGTAGCCTGGCGTCGCGCGGCGTACCAAGAAAAATGGCTGGTTCTCGGGTGCGAACGGCTCACGACCTACTATGTCGAATCCGATCGAAGTGTGTGAGTGTCCCAGGGGACTACCCGAAATCATCCCCACTCCCTCAACGCCCGGGAGCGTTGCCAGCCGTTCCTCGAGAGATCCGAAGAATCTGGCTGCTTGCTCTTCGTCGTAGCGAGCTTCGGGCAGCGAGAGGCTGAATTGCTGAACACCGCTCGGATCGATTCCGAGGTCAACTCTTTGTATCTGAGCGAAGCTCTTGATAAGGAGGCCTGCCCCAACCAGGAGTACCAACGAAATCCCCATCTCAGCAACCAAAAGACCTGAGCGAAGCGTACGTTTCTGGCCAAGACCGATCTCTGGATCCCGACCATCCCTTACCACGCCTGAGATCGAGATCCTCGCCAGTCGGAGTGCTGGGGCCGTTCCAAAAGCCGCTGCGACAACAACTGCGATGACGGTTGAGAATAGGATCACGGCACCGTCGACCGTCACATTGTCGATGCGCGGGATGTTTCCGGGAGAGAAAGCCACCAACGCCTGTACTCCCCAGAAGGAGAGAAAAAGTCCGAACACCGCACCGATCAACGACAGCACGATACTCTCCACGAGGAGTTGTCGCACAATAGTCGCCCGACTGGCTCCTAAGGATGCACGGACTGCCATCTCTCCTACGCGCATCGATCCTCTCGCCAGCAGCAGATTTGCGACATTAGCGCACGCGATTAGCAATACGAGTCCTACGGCACCGAACATGATGAGTAGTTCGACGCGGACGTCCCCCGTCGTGTATTCGGCAAGGGAAAGCAGTGCCACCCCCCGGGAGGCATTCGTTTGCGGATATTCCTCGGCCAGGCGTTCGGTGATCCCGGAAAGCTCAGCCTGTGCCAATTCCGGTGTAGCACCCGGCGCGAGCCGTCCGACTGCTCTCAAGAAGTAGCGGGAACGGGGATAGATTTCGGGATCCCAATGCCCGGGCACCCACATTTGCGCACGTCTCGGGAATTCGAATCCTGGTGGAGCAACCCCCACCACCTCGAACGGTATATCGGATAATTGGATCGTGCGACCGACAACGGTGGGTCTTCCCCCGAAGCGCTCCTGCCAATAAGAGTGTGAGAGCACAGCCACAGCGGGCCCACCAAACTCTGTTTCCTCATCACGAATGTCTCGCCCGAGCATGGGCCGGATACCAAGTGTGCCGAGCAAGCTCCCGGTTACACCCACTGCGTTTACCAGTTCAGGTTCTCCGACGCCGGTGAGCGTGAGGTCCGACCACTGGTAACCTGTTATCGAAACGAAAGATGTGCTTTGACCGGCGACGTCACGAAGGTTGTGGAGTGACCAGGGAACTTGCCGATCACCGCGTTCCTCATTCGTCATTCTCAAAGCAATGAGGTTGTCCTGTTCCGGGTAGGGGAGCGGCTCCAGAAGTACGCCGTTCACAACCGAGAAGATGGCCGCGTTCGCACCTATCCCGAGTGCAAGCGTGGCCGTAGCGACTGTCACAAATCCGGGGCTGCGCCGAAAGCCGCGAAACGTGTGCCTGACATCGCGCCACAGTGCAGACAACATCGATCCTCCACGCCGTTGCCCGGCTCTCGGGTCGAAACCACCTCGGTTGAAACTGAAAGAAGCCATCGATGCCAAACGCTCTGTTATGAGGTGAGTGGGGTATTGACGGCATTGGCGTCTCAGCCAGATAGCGGCCGGCGCGGCACCGTCCCGTTCAAGTCGGAGGCGAAATAGCTCTTCGAGTTCGCTGAGCACTGCTCTCCGGTCAGAAGCGCTCAAAATCGTGGACAGCATCCATCGAAACAGCCTCGGAGGTCGGAACACGCTACCCTCGTCGGTGCTGTAACTCATGCCTCGTCCAGCTTTGCCTCGACACCATCCCATAAACGAACCAACGCCTTTCGGGATTCGCGCATACGCTCGATCGCCAACGGCGTTAATGCGAAATAGCGACGCGTTCGTCCGGTATCACTCTCCGATCCGCCCTCCATTCGCGATTCGAGTAGCCCTTTCTTCTCCAGCCTGCGCAGAACGATGAATACGGCAGCTTGTGCTATCTCGCGGCCCGTCCGCTCCTCGAGCTCGAGGACTACCGGAACGCTATACGCCTCTCCGCCCAGCCGCAGAACGGCTAACAAGACCTGATGTTCGAAATCTCCTAGCGTTTCACGTGCCATATCCACTCCAACTAACATTGTTAGTGAACTCTACGCGGTTCGCCTTTCGATGTCAATAACATTGTTAGTGTTGGCTGTTGGATGGTCTGCACTGGCGTCTCTGTATCAACGCTCTGACGACACAGTCAAACGCGGGTCGATTCCGAAACGCTCTTCGAAAAAATCCCACCAGCTATCGCGCACCGACTCCGCCAATCTCGGATACGCCTGTTCGGCAAGGCTCCTGCCAGTTTCCACATCAGATGCCATGCACAGAGCATAGATCCTGAAGATCCGAGCCACCGCAAAGAAAGCGGGTTGCTCCTCCAGTGGAACGAGCGCGGCTGCAGCTTCCGGATATCTGCGCTCGGCAAAGAGCATCGCGGCGACCTGGAATTGCCACGCGGGAATTACGCGCTCGTCT
>JBDHHK010000224.1:0-6871 GCA_039589395.1 Gemmatimonadota bacterium | reverse complement strand
GGGCAGGTAATCGAACCTGCCCCTTTCGCAATGTCTGGAACCCTGCAACCTCAACCGGTCGCGGTGGCCTTCTGGCTATCCCTGAGATATGCGTGTGAATCGTGGTAGAGCGCGCCATCAGGGAGCCAGTCCCATAATGCTCCGAGGTCGTGCTTGATTCGGTCCACAAAGAAGCTTGGCAGCTCCCTCGTTTGGCCTTCAAAAAACCGCCGCAGCTCGAGATCGGTATCGAGCTTCGCTCTCAACGTCTTGTAGTACTTGATTCTACCAACGCCTTCCGAAGATCTGGCGCGCACGACATTCAGCAGCCTCGGGATGGTAGACTTGACAGCCCTAAGACGTTTGAGAGTAGCGCTCCATGAGAACGAATGCTCCGAAAGATCGATCACACGGTCGTAAAACTCGCTCCATGAATAGTGTAACGGCTTCACGTTCATAGCGTGGTTGTTGTTCAACAAATGAAACGGAACCGGCAACACCCGCCCGCTGCGCTGGTATTCGAGGTTCAGAGGCGCGGCCTGTCCAAACGCCGAAAGGAGCGAGTACGCGGGAAACGCCGTAGGTGAGCTGTCCAAAAACAGCTTCGTCAATTCGAAGGGTTCGGCACCCTGATCCCCATCGAGCCCGAGAACGAAGTTCGCTTGCAGGTACGGTACGTAGCGCGTGACCATGTTCACGTGCTCGGAGACTTGCTTGACTTTCTCGATTCCCTGTGCTTTGCCAGTCTTCGATTTGCCTCCCATGTCGTACCACGATTCAATACCCGGTAGGACAGCGGCAAATCCGTTCTTCTTTAGCCGCTTCATATGCGGTTCGGTAAGAACCGCGAGTGTACTCTCCGAAATGAAATCGATGGTATTGGGCGGTACGGCCTCTTCGATGGCGTCCAGTATTTCATCGAACCGTATGCCGAAATTGGGGTCGTGCCAACCCACATGAGGCCGTTTGTATTTGGTTCTGAGGAATCGCAAGTCTTCTTTGATGACATCGAGGTCCAAGGCCTGGAACGGCACGGACGAATCTATGCAGAAGCTACATGAGTAGGGACACCCGATACTTCCCAACATCGGTACAATTTTGAAGAATGGTGCCTTCTCGAGTGTCTGCTCGATGAATTTCCAGCGCTCGCGAACACCGGGAAGCGATTGAGGCTGCTCCTTCGCACAGAGGTGCACTCCCTTGGGCCTGTGCTGCGACAAATCCTTCAAAAGGTCGGCCACGATTGTTCTGTTGGTGAACCCCAGAACGTAGTCGAAGTATTTCTGAGCGTCCTGCGGATAACAACGAGCGTGCGGTCCACCCAGGGCGGTCACCGCTCCCCTGGATCGGAACAAGTTGCTCAACGCGTAAGACAGTTGTGCGGCCTGAGTGAATGCTCCGATGATTACCAGGTCAACATCGCTCGGCAGTTCGTCAACCAGGTCTTCAAACCCGGTGTAGCACACGAACGTCACGTCGTGTCCTTCCTGTTCGCACCAGGAAGCGACAATCTGAGCCATTATACCGGCGAGGTTCGCGTGCATCACCCGCGCATACAGCGCGCGCGTGGGGTTCTTAGTTACTAGATCGATGATGCCAACGTGAAGTTTGCGCACGGCCAACCTGTGTCTTCGAGGACCAGGTAAGGTTCACGCGAAAGGGCGATTCCGCAAGGGTACCGCACGCTGATTGGCCAGGTGATTAGCCCAGAGCCTCCCGTACCATGTCCAATCCCAAGCCAGCGTCAGCTCCGAGATTGATCCGAAGAACTCTGCGACCACGTTGTTTCAACGCCCTGAAATCGCCCAACGCCTGTGCGGCTAAAAGTTCGCCGAACGTGAAGTCGGTTTCTGGTACCGGCAAGTCTTGTTTGGGCTCATCCACAAACTGCAGAAACAGGCCATTGTTGGTGCCTCCCTTGTGCAGCTGCCCTGTCGAGTGAAGGAATCGCGGTCCGAAGCCTAGAGTGGATGCCACAGTGAGCCGTTCACCGAGCACGCTTCGGATAGTCTGCAGTTTGGATTCGTTCTCGGTAGACGGCGCCAGATAAGCTTGTAGAGCCAAATAGTCTCCAGGGCTCACACTCGCCCACTCTGCGAGCGCGTCGGTTAGTCCGTTCGTATCTGTTTTTTCTACCTGAATCTCACTTGTTTCGCCATCGGCATCACCCTTTGACTCCATCGCCTCTTTGGCCAGACTCTTGGCGAGCTGCACGTCTGGCTGATCGAAGGGGTTGATACCGAGCACGGCTCCGGCTGCTGCAGTGGCCAGCTCCCAGAGGAACATCTCAGCGCCGAGGTCGTTTCTGCTCTCGAGCACCTTGTGCACCACCGGGTGTCCTGCGACCGATAGCGCGTCGAGGCGCGCGCCAATTGTTTCGTCACCGTCGCCCGCCAGGCTGATTCCGACAAAAACGCGGTCGCGGCTGTAGGAGTCGGGATCCAGAAGTGTCTCTCCGTCGACGGGCACAATGCCTTTCCCTTCCTTCCCGATACTCTCAGCAACGAGCTGCTCTATCCAAGCCGGAAACGAGGCGATTGAGGGAGAGCACTCAAAGATGAGCTTGTCGATACCAACTTCGGCTAGCACTCCCAGCGTCACGCCCAATTGCAGGCTCGGGTTCTGCGCGGCAGGAACCGATGCCGACGAGGCGATGGCCATCGCTCCGGCACTTTCGAGCAAGCCTGCGACGTCTGCACCGACCAGGGCCGCCGGCACCAAGCCGAATAGGCACAATGCAGAGTTTCTACCACCTACCGTTGGCGGCGCATGGAATACGCGTCGAAATCGGCGTTCCGAAGCCAGATCGTCCAGCGAACTGCCCGGATCGGTGATAGCAACGAAGTGCTCGCCCGGTGTCGAGTTCACGCTGGCAACTCTGTCCCAGAAAAAGCGGAAGAACGAAAGAGTCTCCAGAGTTGTGCCGGATTTGCTCGAGACCACGAATAGGGTAGCCAGGGGGTCTATAGCACTGTCTACTACACGCACTGCTTGAGGATGTGTTGAGTCGAGGACTATCAGCTCAGGATATTCATCGGAATCCCCAAAGGTCTCAGCAAATACTTCCGGCGCCAGACTCGATCCGCCCATGCCCAGCAACACCACGTGACGTAGCTCTGCATGATGGATCTCTGCTGCAAATTCCTGGAGCTCATCAAGCAGCTCGAGAGATTCCTCAGGCAGGTCCAGCCAACCGAGCCTGTTGGAGACTTCGGTGGGGTCAGGCGACCACACGGTATGGTCTTTCTCCCAGATCCTGCCACTTATCCCCTGATTTTCCCATTCCTGAAGTTTGGCACTCACTGCCTCACCGAGCTTCGAATCGGGAAGTCGTATGGTAGTATCCACTGGGTACAGATCTCCTGGCAGAAGAAAAAAGCCGCTCTCTCAGATCAGATCACACAACCTGGGCGATCGCCTCGACGACCCTGTCGACCTCTCCCATGGTGTTGTACAAGTGCGGCGAAAAACGGATTCCCCCCGTCGGGGCGCAGCCAACGTGGTGATCGCGGTACAGACGTTCGAAGAGGTCCCGTCCGGAAACCCCTGGCAAGGAAAAAATTACCACGCCCGCACTCAATTTCGAGTCCAGTGGGGTAACGAACTGTACGTTGGGAAATCGATCTGCCACGGACTCTTTCAATCTTGCGGCAAGGGCACGAACACGAGCCTCGATGAAATCGACGCCTATCGTTTGATGGAATTCGGCAGCGGTGCCCATGGCCGCTACGGCCGCATCATCCCTTTGGCCCAGGTTCTCGAATTTCTGCGCACCATTCTCCAGCGCAGAATTCCATCCCACGCCCACGTCACTGGGCCAGAGATTCTCCACCTGATCCCTGCGAACGTAAAGGATTCCCGCTTCCTTTGGGCCCACGAACCATTTGTGTGAACTCCCCGTGTAGAAATCGCAACCCATGTCGTGCATAGCTACCCGTACTGCGCCGAACGTCTGGGCTCCGTCTACCAGTGTCAGGATGCCCCGGTTTCTTGCCACGCCACAGAGTTCCTTTGCGGGAACGGCGACACCGGACACGTTTGAAACGTGGCTAAACGAAAGAACGCGTGTTCTCGGAGTGAAGGCGTCGACAAAGGCCTGAATAAGTTCCTCGCTCGACCGTGGCGCGGGAGGTGTGGACACACGTACGACGGTGAATCCCCAGCGATCGGCGCGCACATCCCAGGACACGTTGTTCGTGGGATGGTTCTGATCCCAGATCACAACTTCGTCCCCCTCGCCGAGTGTCAGGCCGTTCAGAACCGTGTTGTTGCCCTCGCTAGTGTTTCGCGTGATCGCGATCTCGTCGGCGTCCGCCCCAACATATTCCGCCAGGAGACTTCTTCCAGCTTCTCTGAGCTCGGAGAACTTGGCGCGATTCTGAAACGACGCGTCGGCATCGACGCTTGCCGTGAGGCTCTGGACAGCATCGACGACAGGGTAGGGAGATGGACACAGATTTGCCGCATTCATCATTATGAGGCCCGGTCGCAGCGAGAACTGTTCCTTTACCAGCTGCCAGTACCTCTCGTCGTCCGGGGAAAGTGGTTTCAATGCGCGGCGTAAGGAGGCAAGCGATCTCTTTTCCAAACCGGTTGATGCGAGAGCCGTTGGTACGACGGTAGTAGCGGCTGCTCCGCCAACCAGGGTTGTCAGGAATCTGCGACGATTTTGGGCAGGCATGTTGCCACTCCCAGCTGAAGTGGTTTGTCGGGTGGGTCCGCAAGCAAAGATACGGGGTGTACATACCCCTGTCAGGTGGGCCGGGAATCGGTATACCGGTGAGGTGGTATCCGCTTTCCAGCATTAAAGTTACGGAGGTTCCAACCCGGCAATATTGCCCGTCGCTTTCGGGGCCCGATCTTAGTATTTTTAGCGTTCCGTTTTGGACGCTAGCCAGCCTCATCATGGCTGTTTGCTGAATCATAGATTGTCGTAAAACGGACCCGTCCCATGGCGGTGAATGCCTCGAACAAGTGCTCGAGCGTCGCCGGGACGGGTTCTGTGCAGGATCGACGGGGTTTGGGTCGGGGTGAGACACGAAATAGCCGATATGGGCAAAGGCACAAAATGACCACAACAGCAAAAACGAGTGCAAAGAAGAAGACCTCCAAAAAGAAAGAACGAGAGGTCATTCGGGCTACACAATTCACAGTAGAGGTTGTTTCCGATTCAGGTGAAGGCGCCCAGAAATGTGCTCAGATCTTCGCAGCGGTCTGCGCTAAGATGGGAAACGGCACCTGGAGCGTGGAGATCATCCCCGCCGAGATTCAGCCCCCACCACGGACTCCGCCCAGCGCTAGTGGTAACCGGATCAGGATAGGCACCGAGACGGTCACCAACTGGGGTGACGCAGCCGACATAGTGGTCGCGTTCAACGAACAGGTGCTGCTTCACAGACACCGACTGAATGCGCTGGCAAAGGGTGCCATCATCCTGCTCGACGAGCAATGGGAGAAGCACGAGGATCCGGACATTCAAAAGGAATGGAAAGAGGCTATGGAGGAAATGGCGCCCGGCGAATACCGCTTCGTGCCGTTTCCGCTCGAGGAGAAGTCGCTCGAGATCGTAGAGGACGCGACCAAGGGCAAAAACATGTTCGCACTGGGAGTCCTCTCTTTTGCCTTCTCGCGAGAGCTCGACCTCATCCGCGACATGATTCTGCATCTATTCAAGAGGAAGTCGCAACAGATAAAGGACAACAACATCGCGTTGCTCGAGTCCGGGTTTAAATGGGCCGAGAGCAACCTCGAGTTCAAGATTGACGTACCCACCGTAAGGTCCGACAAGCCCTTGGTGGTGATGAACGGAAACCAGGCGGTCGGGTTTGGTTGCATTGCCGCCGGCATGGAACTTTGCGCCATGTATCCCATCACGCCGGCCACATCCGCTTCACATCATCTCAGCGAGATGTTCGAGAGGTTCGGTGGCATAGTTCATCAGGCGGAGGACGAGATCGCCGCTGCGGGTGTCGCTATCGGAGCTTCGTTTGCTGGCAAGGTCGCCTTCACAATCACGTCGGGGCCCGGTCTGGCGTTGAAAACAGAGTTTCTCGGGCTTGCGATCATGACCGAGGTGCCACTCGTCGTTGTAGATGTGCAGCGAGGCGGCCCAAGTACGGGCTTGCCGACGAAAGTGGAGCAGTCGGACTTGTTGGCTTCCATCTTTGGTCAAACCGGAGATGCACCGCACGTTGTTATGGCGCCGGCTACCATGGAAGAGTGCTTCCAGAGTATGATCACGGCGCGGCGTATTGCAGAGGCATTCCGCTGTGTGGTGATCGTCCTCACCGACGCCAACCTGGCGACAGGCCAGCAGCCGTTCCCGCGGCCGGACCTCAAGTCCGAGTGGTTCTCCGGGCCGCCCGACTTGAGTGCCGTACCGGAAGGCACGCTGCCATACGATTGGGATACCAAGCTCGGTCTCTCGCGCAGAGTTTTACCCGGGCAGCCCAATGGGATGTTCATCGCCACGGGGCTATCCCATGACGAGCGAAGCAAGATCGCGTACGACTCAGAGACACACCAGCGCGCCTGCAACATGCGTAGCCGCAAGATCGCGGTGCTACAGTCGACCCTGAAGCCACCCAAGTTGCACGGCGACGAGTCTGGGGACCTTTTGGTGGTAGGATGGGGCAGCACGTTGGGAGCTATCGAGGAAGCGGTGGACCGAGCCTGTGCAGATGGACTAGCTGTCTCGTCTCTGCACCTCAGGTTCCTATCCCCAATGGAACCTGGATTGAAGGAGATCTTCAGCAGATTCAGGAAGGTAATGACTGTCGAGATCAACTACAGTGACGAACTGTCCGATCCGTACATCACCGAAGAGAACCGCCGCCGCGGCCAGCTCGCCTGGCTGCTGCGCGCACATACACTGGTAGACGTGGATTGCTGG
>JBDHHK010000223.1:0-6875 GCA_039589395.1 Gemmatimonadota bacterium | reverse complement strand
TAATGGTGAATGTGTGTTAGCGGATCGCAGATGTTGCTCACGTCGCTTTCCAATCGAACGCAGCATGGACGCACGCTGCTGGATTCCCGACGCAGCAACCGACCAGGCCTCACGGATCAAGAACGCAGCGAGTTTAACGACATTCCGCTTCCTGCGCTGGTCGCCCAATCGTTCCGCAAACATCTGTTCCATGCCGGCGCCATAGGCCACGCGGAACTCCGGTGGATACCAATGGAGCCACCGTCGGTAGAGTCGAACCCACGGATTGGCGATACGCTCGGGTTTGCGGGATTCTATCATGTCGTCGTTCCCCGGTCACGATCGTTTGGGAACGAGGTTCTTCTCCCGCGCCGCAGCAATCAGCGCTTCCAACCTTTGGGCCTCGAAAGCGAAGACTTGTTTGCCGAACGGCGTCAGACGGAAATACTGACGACGCGCGTCAGTCACGTTGGCGTTCCTCGGGCTATGAGACTCGGAGATCAATTCATCTTTGTGAAGGCGTCGCAGCGCCTGATAGAGGCTGCCTGTGGTCGGGTTTAGCCGCCCCCCGGAGCGACGCTCAACCTCTTTGCCGATGGCATATCCGTGTGACGCTCCGTCGCCCAGTGCGAGGAGAATGTGGAACGAAAGATCCGTCAGCGGCACGTAGTCGTTAACATTGCGGTTGGTATCGGTCATCTATCAGACTCCGTTGAGTCGTGATTTGATCACCACTATAGTGGTAATCACTATAGTGGTGACTGCATGATACAAGCTTGGCAGGGTGGCCGCAAGTCCACTCGACGAGCAGAACGCTGGCGGCGGACTCACCGTTTGGCGAAAATGGGGAAGTTGTGTGCGGGACGGAGACGGGCTCTGTCTCGAACGATGATCGGAGGCTAGGCGCATGAATGATGAAGTACTCCGTAACCATCTGGTGGAGCTACTGAGAGGTGGCTCAGCTCACTCGAGAGTCGAGCAGGCGTTGAGGGAACTCCCATCAACAATGTTTTCAGCGGAGCCCGTAGGCCACAGGAACTCTCCATGGCGGTTGCTGGAGCACATTCGGCTGGCTCAGTGGGACATACTCGAGTTCTCGCGGGACTCGTGCCACGTGTCCCCAGAATTCCCTGACGGATACTGGCCGGGGTCGGATACCGCGCCGAATGAGGTGGTTTGGAATACCAGTGTCGACGCCATCTGCCGAGATCTGCAGGAGATGATCGACATTGTGCTCAACCCTTCCACCGACATGTACGCGCCTATTCCGCACGGAAACGGCCAGACTGTACTGCGCGAAGCGTTGTTGGTGGCTGACCACAATGCATATCACCTAGGGCAGTTGATGATGTCTCGGCGAATCCTGGAGGGTGCTGAGCGGCGGAAGTCTTGAAGGGGAAACGCCGCAAAGAAAAGGAGGCACCGAAACAGTGCCTCCATTCCTGCTTGCGTATGCAGAGTGTGCAGTGAGCTACTCGATCCCGGCAGTCGTCTCCAGCATCGCGGTTGTGACGGACTTCGGCCGCTCGATTGGGTAACCGAGAGCGCGGTCCCAAGTGATGTTTGTCAGCACGCCAAGCGCACGGCCGACACCGAACAGAACCGTGTAGAAATCCCACTCCGTGAGGCCGTAGTACCACTGGATGACGCCTGATTGCGCGTCTACGTTTGGCCACGGGTTCTTGGCCTTGCCCTGCTCCATGAGCACCGGCGGCGCAACCTTGTAGATCGTGCTGATCAATTTGAACAGCGGATAATCCGGCAGGTGCTTCAGGCAGAATTCACGCTGTGACGTGTAACGAGGGTCGGTCTTCCGGAGCACTGCATGGCCGAAGCCAGGAATGACCTGACCGCTGTTGAGCGTGTCCCAAAGTGCCTGCTTCACATTCTCCTCGGTGGGCTCTTCGCCACCGAGCTTTTCCTGGAACTTCTGTGTCCAACCCAGGACCTCTTGGTTCGCGAGGCCGTGGAGCGGACCGGCCAGACCATTAATACCCGCCGAAAGCGAGTAGAAGGCATCGGACAGCGCCGAAGCGACGAGGTGCGTCGTATGGGCCGATACGTTGCCCGACTCATGGTCTGAGTGGAGAATGAAGTACATGCGCGCAACGTCATCGTACGGCTTATCGATGCCCATCATGTGCGCAAAATTGCCGCCCAGGTCGAGGTCGGGATCGGCTGGGATCTGTTCGTCGTTCTTGTACTTGAGGCGGTAAATGAATGACGCGAGTTCTGGGAGCCTGGCCATGAGGGTAGTGCAATCCTCATACATCGGATCCCAATATTCCATCTTGCTCATGCCTTCGTTGTACATCTTGACGAACTGGGACTCGCGCTGCATCGAGAGGATGCCTGTCGAGAACATCGTCATCGGGTGCGTGTCGCGCGGCATAGCCCTGATGATATCCTTGACGAAGTCGGGGAGCGCTCTGCGGGCTTTGAAGTCTTCGACGACTTCCAACGTCTCGTCCTTCGTCGGTACTTCACCCGTCATGAGGAAATACCAGAACGCTTCCACATAAGGGTATTCGGAGCCGGGGACCTTGGGCATGGCTTCGAACGTCTCGGGGATGGTCTTCCCGCGGAACCTAATGCCTTCCTCAGGGTCCAGGTAGGAAACGTCAGTCACCAGACAGCGAACGCCACGGGCGCCGCCGATTGCCTGTGCAATCGTGACCTCGCCGACCTTGGTGTCACCGTATTCTTTGAGCAGCTTCGTGGTTCGAGGGCGGTGTTCCTCGATCTTCTTGAACAAAGTCTCTTTCAAACTTGCCATGCTTCCTCTCCTTCGGTCGGTCTGTAATCGGAGCGTCTGGTACAGGATTGCGCCGACGGCTCCGTTGATGTTTGTACCTGCTGGAACTGGATAGCGTGATAAGTATCACAGTTCACCGAACGGAGTATAGAGCGTGTGCAGGGTAGTCACAAGATGCGGTTTTGGGGTTTTCTGGGAATGCGGAAAAATGCCGATTGCCAATAGGTCTGCAGCACTAGATTCGGGCAGTTCTGTGAGTTTCTGGTGGCATCGCTGTCGGAAGAGAATCCGAAAATACCGGGTCGGATCATGACGACTCACTCGGAGGCACTTGACACCATTCGGCCGCTAGCGAAACTCCGTTCAGCGCAAATCAACATCCATTTTCCGGATTCGGCGTGTGTGCTGACGCACCGCAACTCCGGCTGAAGGAGGAATTCGTGACAGAGCAGAACTCCATGCTTCCCAGAGCCAGAATTCCGTATGGCACTTGGGGGAGTAGCTATTTCCCAGCCTGGCAAACGTCGGCGCTGGCGGAGGTCAACATTGGACAGTTCGCCGGCGAGTCGATGAACAGAATCCTTGGACTGAGAAAGGTCCAGAAGAGCGAACTCGAGTACCTCGTGATTGGTTCGACAGTTCCGTGGCACTGGAAATTCTGGACCGCGCCGCTGGTTTCTAGCTGCTTGGGACACCGAGTTCCCGGATTCCACGTGGAGCAGGCGTGCGCGACTGGCATGCAGGCAGTATTACTCGGTGGCGCCCAGGTGCAGAGCGGCGCCTCCGACGTGGTTGGGGTGCTCACCTTCGATAGAACGAGTGATTCGCCTGTCGGCGTGTTCCCTGAGCGTCGGGCCCATGAACGCACACACGCCATCGCAGATGTGTGGGACAACTTTGGGTTCGATCCTGCGACCGAGAATGCAATGATCGCGGCCGCAGGTCTGACAGCACGGAAGTATAAGTGCTCGAAGCGAGAGACCGACGATTTGGCGTTCTACCGTTACGAACAGTACTTCCAGGCAAAGGAGTCGGGATTCCTCGACCGCGTGCTTGTGCCTTTGGACATCCTCAACGTCGCAGGCCGTCCTCTGGGGCGCGTGGACGATGACTACGGGGTTCGCAAGCTAACAATTGGTGGACTCAGGGCGATGAGAGAGCTCGACACCTGCGTCACTGGTGGCACCCAGACACATGCTTCTGACGGTATGGCCTGCTTGCTCGTCACGACCAAAGAACGTGTCGCTGACCTGAGCTCAAGACCGGAGATCGATATCCAGTTCATTGCGAAGACGGAGGTGCGGGCAGGGCCGAGCCTGATGCCTGAGGCTCCCGGCCTCGCCGTCCAGAGGCTCCTCGATATGACCGGCCTCACGATGGCAGACGTCGCCGTGGCGAAAAACCACAACCCGTTTGCCGTTAACGACGTGATCTTTGCTCAGATGCTGGACTACGACTGGAAGGAGATGAACAAAACCGGATGTCCCTTGGTATGGGGGCACCCGCAGGGTCCGACGCTTACAAGAGTCCTCATTGAAGGCCTCGAGGAAGCGGTGGACCTCGGCGGTGGCTATGTACTCATATTCGGATGCGCTGCGGGCGATGTCGGTATCGCGGCGATTCTGAAGGTTTCGTAAGGGAGGGGGGCGAATCATGACAACTACTATGAGGGAAACCACCCTCCAGACGATGGGCCTTGGAAACGTCATCGACTTCTTCAGTGCCGGCCAACTGCCGGTCGACGCTGGAGATCTCGTAGACCAGGTTTTCGGCAACTCCGGCAGTCGTGGCGCACTCGTGGTTTCTGGTGCGAATGGAATCGTTGGCGCAGGGAAGACCATGCAGCTCGGCTCGAGGTTGGCGCCGTACGACATACCGATCGTGGGGCTCGATTTCCCCGCCGCACCGGATGGCATCGGCAAACAGTACCCGGGTCTTGTAAGGGCTTTTGGCGCCGACGACGCAGCCAAGATCATGGGGAATGTGATCCGTCTCAACTACGATGGAAAGACACTCCCGCCACAGCTGAAGCAGCTGAATCCTCGGTTTCTCCTCGAGGCGATTCCGGAAATACTGAACATCAAGCTGGCGCACTACGAGATCTTCCGCACGTCTTTCCCAGAGATCGAGATCCGTTCTGTCACGTCTGGATTTCCGATGAGGGAGCTGGGTGTTGGTGTAGCTCACCCAGCGTTCCCTCACGAGATCAACAAAATGTGGGAGATCGTTGAGGAAGAGCCGTCCGCAGTAACGCAACTTCTCTGGGCGCTCGGGCTGATGCCGATTGCGGTGAGTGACGATTGGTCGTTCGTTCTGGACGTACTCTTCTGCGGGATCACCCACGCCGGGCTCCGCTACCATCACGCCACCAACATGCCGTTCTGGAAGATCGACAAATACGTGCGAAAGCTCGTCGGTCCGAACCCGTTCCGGGCGCACGACGCCATTGGTGCGGCGGGCGCTAACTTCCTGACTTGGTCGTGCCTACACCATTTGGCTGAGACATACGGCGACGTTTTCAGACCGACTCCTGAGCTGGACGAACGCCAGGAGACGGGACAGAACTGGTATCCGCTGAACCATTTCCGTCCACTCGTGGACTGGAAGCTCGAGACGGATGAGGATGAGGGCGAGTTCCAGGCCTGGATTCTCGGATCTTTGTATCAGATGACCAGCCTCTTGCTCCATGAGAAGAGAGGACATCTATCTCATATCAACTCAATGGGCGAACTCTGCGCTCAGTTCCGTAGCGGCATTCTTGCGATGATCCGTAAAGCCGGTGCCGACTCTGTGATAGCGACCGTGGAGAAATACCACGGACTGCATCCCGAAGCTGCCGGCGCAGCGTGGTATCCCGAGGCATTCGGGAATATGGATAGCGTAGAGTGGCAACAGCTCTATGTGAACGCCGAGCACGACGGGAAAGTCGGAGTGATAACAATCAACCGTGAGAGCTACAATTCCGATGTCAACCAGGAACTGAACCGCGCTCTCGACTGGTTGAAGGATGCAGGGATCGAAAGCGTGATCGTAACCGGCGACTTCCATCTCTCGACACAGCTGGTTGGAGCAGATACGTCGGAATTCTACCCTGCGCTCAGCGATACAACGGCTGGCGCCGAGATCGCCGGAAACTGGTCGCGCACCGCGCGGCGACTGAATGACGAGTTCAGGGCCTCGATTGGGTTCGTGAACGGAAAACGCTGCCTAGGCGGAATGCTCGAGCTGTTGATGCACTGCCATTACCTCGTCTCGGTCGACGATGCCAAGCTGGGCATGCCCGAAGTGACATTGCCCGTAGTACCGGGCATGGAAGGTTGTCACTGGCCGTTCAGGAAGGTTAAGGCGGACCAATGGCCGATGCTGTTTGCGCTGCTGTTGTCGGGCAAGCAGGTGAGTGCGGGCGAAGCGGCCGGTTGGCTGGTTGACTATGCCGGACCGATGGAAGACGCATTGAAGACGGTGTGGAGTATCGCCACGGGTGGAGATCACGGCTTGCCGGCGCGCTCGGTGGAGAAGAACGCGTTGAAAGGAATGCCGACAGAGGTTAGTGGCTTACCACCGGCCGACTCTCCCGCCACTGAGGATGCACGTTCGGCGATCATGAAGTGTATCCAGGACTCTTGCGGCGTTTCGCTGGCGGATGCTGTTTCGATTCAGGCAAAACACTCCGGTGACTTCATGGTGACGAAGGCCTGCACGGGTGGGGCAATCGGAGCAGAGTTTTCGAAGACGATGGTGGTGTGAGTAGGGACTAATCCGCTCCAGCTAATTAGATGAAAGGAGCAGCGGGAGGGGCGGGAGAAGCGGGAAGACTTCAGTTTTTTTCTCCCGCCACTCCCGCCACTCCCGCCCCTCGCTATCTTGCGCCTATGATTCTGAGAGTCCGTCGATCGGACGTCCTTCGCGCTACGCTCCCGGCAAACACCGGAAACACCGGCTACCTTGGATTCGCGCCCGACGGTTCGGACTATCATGTGGTTGTACCGGTCGACGAACAGATCGCGCGCGGGATCAAAGCCGGAAACCGGCCTGACGACGGTACGCCGTTTGGTGGCTATCGCGAGTGGTCGTACTTTCAGTGCCTCCCTCATGAATCCGATGCAGTAGGGGCGCGAGAAAACCAGGTGCGCGACAATGC
>JBDHHK010000222.1:0-6952 GCA_039589395.1 Gemmatimonadota bacterium | reverse complement strand
CATTGAGTTTCGCAGGCCTCAATCTTCGTGCCTGCAAACCGACTGTATCGAGTCGTTCAGGGGCAACGTGTGTGCCTGACAGATCAAGTGGCGTAAGTTGTCCTAACACATACGCTTACACGGCACTGTCTCGTCATGCAACCACTTCCCTATGTGCGAAAGTGGGATGGAGGCGTCCCAGAACCGGGCAAGAGATCTGAAGAGTCAAAGAGCTTTCAACGGAGAGTGACTTGATGTCTCTCTTACCGGGTCTAGGCCATATACCATGTGTTGGGGGAAACTTCTATTGCGCGGATTACCAGAGGTCGCTCACCTCGAGGCAAACGAGATAGGCCTGGTCCAAACGCTGCGACCGGATCGCGTGGCTGGCCCACTACGCTTCATACTTGCGGGTTCCAACACAGGTGAGTTCGCACAGACCAAAACTGATGACACTCCACCGTGACTGTCCGAATATAAGCTCACCTCTCGCAGATTACAGATCCCGCTCCAACTCATTACGTGGTTTCGATTCACGTACGTCGGTTTTTTGGGAGGCAAACCCAGTCTGGATAAGGAATGATGGTTGAACTTCAGGTCGCGTGTGGCGTACAGCTTGATCCAACTCGCTTTTCCGTCGGTGTACACGACCTCTACTTTACCTGCCCTGTACATAACCTTCTGGTGCTGGCTCACCATCGCTCCACAAGATCGCTCGGGTCGCCCCAGAATTCTTTCGACTACATCCGGCGACTGGTGAGCCAACGCGGGCACATTGAGTAACAACTTCGGAAGTGCTGTCCGTACGTTCATTTTGTCCTCCGCCACGGCACCGATGGTGCCTACTGTGGCAAGTTCCAACACATCGTGGATCGTGACCGTGGGGCGCACGACTCCAGTAATAACATATGGGATCAAACCTCTCTCGATCTGTGTGATATGTCACAAAAGCTGCTTTCCTCGCGAGCGCATTTCGAACGACTTTGACAACGCACGGTGTCTTACAGCCCGTGTTGTGAATCAACACCCACGATATCCCATTGTGGCAACTTTTCGCCTAGCTGCAGAAACCTATCGAAGGCTCTTCCCGTATTATTATTTACTATACACTGTATAGCTTACTGCAATGGGGGTATATCGTGGCTCGCGGCTCGTTGGGCGAATTCGAACATCTGATTCTGCTGGCAGTCTATAGACTGGGAAAAGACGCGTATGGCGTACCGGTTATACGCGAGGTCGAAGATAGGACCGGTAGATCAGTTACCCAAGCGGCAGCATACCTGACGCTGCGCAGGCTGGAAGAAAAGGGCTTCATCAAGTCGAAGTTGGGAAAACCGACCGCTGAACGAGGCGGGCGCGCAAAAAGGTATTTCGAGATCACTCGAACTGGTACCGCTCAACTTCGTGACTCACGGTCGGCGCTGGCCAAGATGTGGGAAGGCGTCAGTCCGGAGCTGGACCGGGCATGAAAAAAACACCACCGCGACTGGCAACAGCTGTCCTGAAGATCTTCGCTCCAAATGAAGGTCACGAAGAAATCCTCGGCGACCTGCATGAACGACTCCTCTATGTCGCGCAGGACCGTGGCAAGGTGCGCGCCCGGATCTGGTACTGGACGCAGGTGCTGAGCTCGAGCGTAGGATTCTTGAGACAGAAGCTGCAACGAGCAGGATCGGAGAATACACATTTGACAGAGCGAGGCGGTACGAAAAGGGAGCTGGTTCGGTCCATACTCGCAGACATGCGTTATGCATTACGGTCTTTCCGAACGCACCCTGGCGCGATAGCTGTTGCAATCATCTCGTTAGGTGTGGGGATTGGCGCGAACGTCACCATCTTCAGTGTGGTGGATGTGTATGTGTTCCGGTCACTCCCATTCCCCGACCCTGATCGACTGGTTGAGGTGTACAGCACCATGCCGGAGCGCGGCTGGAACTTCAACCCCCTATCGATTCCGGTTTTCCTCGATCTTCGGGAGCAGAGTCAGACCACGAATGTCGCTGCCAGCTATGCCCAGGATGTGAACCTTTCGGGTGGTGATCGACCCGAGCGAATAGGCTCGCTGAGAACATCTTGGAACTACTTCGAGGTGTTTCAGATTCAGCCAATCCTCGGGAGAGCATTTAGACCGGAGGAAGAACTCGACGGCGAGCATCGCGTTGCCGTCGTCGGCAACGGAATGTGGCAACGTAGGTTTGGATCAGACCCCTCCGTAATCGGTCAGACGATCCAACTGGACGGAGAGCCGTTCACTATCATCGGGGTCCTCCCTCCGGAGTTCCGTTTCGGACTGACCATTCCAGATGTATGGATACCCTTCGGCGTCACTGGCGACGAGAGTCGCGGGTCCAACATGTTGCTTTCCGTCGGAAGGCTTCAGCCTAGCATCACGGTGCAGCAGGCAGACGCCGATATGTCGCGAATCGCCGATCGACTGGCCGAAGCCTATCCGGAAGTGCATGGTGGGTGGAGCGCGGGAGCGAGGAATCTGAATGACTTCGTCGTTCCGATTGAAGCCCGCGTCGGCATGTTGATTACCGTCGTTGCGGCGGCTCTCGTATTGGCGATCGCATGCACAAATGTCGCCAACATCATGCTGACACGCGCTACCGCACGCGTTCGTGAGATCGCGGTTATGGGAGCGCTTGGTGCGAGCAGAGCTCGAATTGTACGTCACCTGCTAACGGATTCGATGGTTGTTGCGTTCCTAGGAGGTTTCCTCGGAATCCTTACATCCGTCGCGGGTATCCGCTGGTACATGTCTCTAATACCCCCTTGGGCTCCACGCGTGGAGGAGGTCGGAATCGACGGCAGAGTTCTGGCGTTCGCCGTTGTCGTTTCCATGCTGACCGGCATCATATTTGGCATAGCTCCCGCACTCAGAAACTCTCTGCCCAACTTCTCCGAGTCGCTCAAAGAAGGTGCCCGCGGAGTGTCCGGTGGCAGGGGAGGCCGCCTTCGGAATGCGCTTGTTGTGTCGGAAGTCACAATGGCTCTAACGCTTCTGGTGGGATCGGCACTGCTCGTAAGAGGTTTCTTCAATTTGCAGTCGCTGGATACAGGGTGGCGCGAGGAGAACGTTCTCACCTTCCGTCTCTCGTTGCCTCAGAGCGAATACCGCGATGGAGAGTCGGTGCGCGGCTTCTACCGGCCGTTGCTTCAGCAGCTTGAGGCGTTGCCGGGCGTGGAGTCCGCAGGCGCCATTTCTTTTCTGCCGATGCAATCCAGGTCAAATACCCTGTACGACGTACCCGGACAGGAGGCACCAACTCCTCAGCAACGCCCGCTCGCCGAGTATCGCTTTTTGATGCCCGGATATCTCGAGACAATGGATATAGTATCGGCGCAGGGTCGCTATTTCGACGAACGTGACCGTCCCGACACGCGGCCCGTGGTTATCGTGAACGAGATGCTGGCGGAGCTCCACTGGCCAAACGAAGACCCCATCGGCAAGCAGGTGGAGTTCTGGGGTGAAACTCGTGAGATCGTCGGCGTAGTGGAGAACACGATCGTCTACGACCAGTTGATTCGGCCGATGATCCTCATGTCAGCGCTCCAAGCTCCCAGAAACAGCATGAGCGTTGTTTTGCACACGTCGGGCGAACCAAATGCTCTGGTGGATGCCGTCAGAAGCGAGGTGTCGTCGCTAGACCCGAACCTCCCTCTCTACCGAATGATGAGTATGAAGCAGGTCGTTGCCGAAAGCCGCCAGATGGACACATTGATGGCGAAGATGATGGCTGCGATGGCGATCGTGGCACTCGTACTCTCGGTTGCGGGCGTGTACGGTGTTATCTCCTACTCCGTAGCACAACGCACTCAGGAAATGGGAATAAGAATGGCACTCGGTGCGCGCGATCGAAGCGTGTTGGGATTAGTGTTGCGCCAGGGAGTTTTGCTCACCGGCATCGGCATCGCCGTTGGAATCGTATTTGCATCATTGATCGCTCGGGGGATGTCGCTCTGGTTATTCGGGGTAAGCCCGTTTGACGCCGTGTCATTCGGAGCGTCGATAACGGTCTTGCTAGGAGCGAGCCTCGCTGCAAGCTATTTCCCGGCTCGGAGGGTGGCGAAGCTGGACCCGTTGAAAGTGCTTCGTTACGAGTGAGTGTGTCGTGAAGGGTGAGTCGGGAGTGGTGAGTGGTGAGTCGGCCCCACCACCCCCACTCACTACTGACTACTCACGACTCACTAACACGACCCTCTCGTCAGCTACTGCCTCAACTCGCTCACGAGTATAGAAGACGGGGAAAAACCTGTCATTCGCCCACAGGCCGAAAAGATCTCGATAGTGCTTGTTGTCGGGGTCCCCTGACTGCCCTGGTGTGTTGCTCCCTACCGATGTATCCCAGTCGCCGGTGTTGACGATGAACCGGAACGACGCACCGGAGGTCTGGTTGTCTCCCCCTGAAGTGTTGTTGACCGTGTAGGAATACCCGCCTCTCGGCGCTGGTCCGACATCGAGGCGACGGCGCATAGCCTCGCCCACGGCGCCACTCATTGGATGGCGGATGTAAGCATGCTTGTAAGCCTCCTGACCATACTGCCAGCGATCCATGTTGGATCCGAGTTTCTGACGGAGAGTTTCCACGGCCTGCTCGAGACTCGCAAGCAGTAATGAATCGCGTCCTGCTATCGGATCATTCCCGAACTCCGCGCCCGGTGCGGTCAGTCGGTCGATCGTTTTCTTCAATCCGTAGCTGCCCATGTGTTCTCTTGCCTCTGGAGGCACGAACAGAGCCGACATGTCTTGTGAGAGGCTGCGTTCCCACGCTACGTAGATGCCAGCCGCGATCGAACCGGCGTGCAACGCGTAATCCCAGTTCAACAGCATCGATCGCGCGCGCTCGATGCGTGAATCGCTCACGTCTAGATGTTGCAGCATCGGAACCAGTGTCCGGGCCGGCAATGACATCACGTCAGTCTGCAGCGCCATCATGTCAGCCATCGAGAAGAATCGGCCACTACCAAGCACCTCGTTCAGGCGTGCCCAGCGTGACGGATCGCTCCAGCGGAATCCAGTTGCAACTCCCCTATGCGGATAATCGCGGGGTACGAGGTCGTTGTTCGCAGTGGCGAAAAACCCGCTGCTTGGATTGAAGACATGTGGTTTGGCCTTGATCGGCAGGTAGCCGTCCCATTCATAGCGTCCATCACCGGGAACCGGAACCAAACCGCTCCATGTTCGGCGTATGGGGGCGATGCCAACTGCTTGCCAGCCGATGTTACCGTCGCGGTCAGCCCACACCATGTTCTCGCCGGGGATGTTGCTGTAGTTGCATGCCTCGCGGAACTCTTCCCACGACATTGCCTGGTCCATTCTGAGGCTCGCCAAGTAGGGTGCACCTCCTATTTCCATCCACGCCGCGCGAACAGCATACGCCTTGTTGTGCTGAGTGTCCTCAAAAACGACGGGTCCATGACGGGTGTACTTGAGATCTACTGTCTCCGGCGCTCTCCCCTTAACCGGGATCGTCTCCTGAATAACAGTCATGCTCTCCCAGTGATCTCGGTATCGATACTCATTGGGGTTTTCAGGGTTTGTCTCGTAGACGTAGAGATCCTCACCGTCGGTCGCGAACACGGTGAGGCCCCAAGCGCCGTAGCCGTTATGTCCGATTGAGACTCCCGGAATCTCAGGCTCGCCGCCGCCGATCACGTTCCAGCCAGGACCTACGAGGTGTACCCAGTACCTGAGCGACGGAGTCGATTGAGCGCGATGCGGATCGTTTGCCATGATGGGGAACCCGTTTTGAGTGAGGTTCCCACTCACAACCCAATTGTTGCTGCCAACAACCTCTGAGCCCACTGCCTGCAGCTCATTGATATCTTCGAAAGCGTGTTCCAGCAAATCGAGGTTCTCACTGTCTTCGCGGTATTCCTCCGCCAGATCTTCCGGCCTGAACCGCACTGGACGTCGAAACGCAGTATAAATGCCGAGGATATCGTCGAAGAGCAATGACTGATCGATAGCAGCGTCTATCTCGAGGTTGGGGTTCGTTGGACTGAACGAGATCAGCTCTTTTACCTTTTCACCCCCCAGAGTGGCAACAGCCCGCGCGATGCCGAGTTCGTAGCCGATATTCCCGAGCAGCCCCTGGTGTCGTGAAATGACGGTTGCCGGTGTCCACTTCCCGGGACGAATGCCCAAAAGCTCGAACTCTAAGGGGAGCAGGTCCGGGTTACGCTCAGTCTCTTCGATGTAAGCATTCACACCGCGCACGTAGGATGTGATGATTGACTCGCCACGCGGGTGATAGTGGTTCATCTCCTGAACAATGTCGCCCCGGAACAAAAACAACCTCGTCCCGATGTCGCGCCGCAGCTCGCGCTCGCCGAGAATCTCTGCAACGGTACCGTTTGTCTGCCGTCGCCACACCTCGAACTGGAAGAGTCGGTCTCTCGCAGCATTGTAGCCCTGCGCGAAAAACAGATCTTCTTCGGTCTCGGCGTAGATGTGTGAAATGCCCCAATGGTCCTTGATGATCTCTACGCTGGAGGAGAGACCATCGACTCTGTAGGTCTCTGCCCTCTCCTGGGCGGTGACCGGGATGGACGATCCAACCACCAACGCGAACATCACTGCCGGCACTGCTCTTTTTACGATCATCGGTCTTCCTGTCGTTTGTGGGTTCGCTGATTGCAGATTAGCGAATGCAAATTTCAGATTTGCCGTATTGACCCTCTTCCAGCGCTGAGCTGCCTGCATCAACGCCAATCAGCAATCTGAACTCTGCAATCTGCGATCTGCAATCGTGACTATTCGCGTCACCTTCGTTGGGTTCGTAGCTGTATGTGCCCCAAAGGCCGTCGGGGGAAATCGAGTCCGCACAAGGAAAACTCCAAAGAAAATCTGCGAGGGAGAATCTACCGGAATGACACAAACCTTCAACTAACAAACATACGCGGTATGGACGTGCGCCCTTATGATATTATCATTCTGGTACTCACGCTCCGATTTTGCACGTGAATA
>JBDHHK010000221.1:0-6985 GCA_039589395.1 Gemmatimonadota bacterium | reverse complement strand
GTTTGTAAACATAAGCATATGTACCCTGACATAGTACGCTGCCAGGCATTGTCAATTCAAAAGCTCCGGCGTGGCTCACGCCCCTAATCTTCACGAATATCTCGTCCAGGTGCCACACGTCTCCCAGACGGCCCTTGCGACGCCGAAGCGTCCGCGCTAACCCGCCTCACACCGGCTCAAGTTGACAACACCCATCGACGATCGTTTTCGCCTCACCACTTCTCGTTTCAGGGTGATGTCGACGGTGATGTTCTGGTGTTCGGTCGGAGGATGACCTTTCCCGGAAGACTGCCCGTGTATTGCCCACTGTCGATGGCGATTTCGCCGTTCACGATAACGTACATCATGCCTTCGCTGTGAAGATCCATCTCGTCGAAGGTCGCGCGGTCGCGGATCGTCTCGGGGTCGAACGCGATTATGTCGGCCCAGTAACCCTCCTTGATCCACCCACGATCTTCGATTCTGAGGATGCTTGCCGGCAGCGAAGTGGCCTTGCGAACAAAGAACGGCAAGGTGATGACCTCTCGGTCCAGCACGTATTTGCGGATGACGCGGGGGAAGGTCCCAAAGGATCGGGGATGAACCCCGGGGTTGCCGAATCCATCCGTCGCAACCGCAATGTAGTCACGGGTGAGGTAGTACTCGATGTCTTCTTCGGACATCGAATAGGAGCGGATGCGAGCTGCCCCTTCCAGCTGTAGATAGCTTGCCGTCTGGAAGAGGTCCTCTCCCCGCAGATCCGCAATCTCCCGTAAAGATCTGCCAACATACGCGGGCAGTGGTTCGAATTCGGTCACGAACATTTTCTCGGCTCCGCCACGCGCCAAAATCTCGTGGTAGACGTCCTTCTCCACTTGTAAAGCGAATATTGCGTCTTGCTCCATCCGCTCCCGGATTTCAGCTATCATCTCGCTTCGCAGTTCTTCGGCGTTCTCCGCTCCCCACGGGATGGATCTCCGAAGATACGGTTCCCATTTGAAGAGCTCGGTGTTCCCATCCGGTCCTGAAGACGTGTAAGGGTATTGGTCTGCGGTAATCTGTACCCCTTCAGCTCGGGCGTCTTCGATGAGCTGGCAGGACTCACGGCTCTTTCCCCAAAAGGGGACTCCCGTGGACTTGATGTGAAGTATATGAACCGGGATTTCCGCTTCCCTACCGATCCGAATCATCTCTCTGACGGCATCGAAGTGGGTCACCCGAGGAGAGGGGTCGCTCTCAACCCACCAGACGGAACGCGTACCTTCGCTACGTAGGTGAGCGAAGAACAAGCCACGATACGGGGCGACTTCTTTTGCCAAAGCAATGATCTCTTCGGTCGTGTTGAAGTGTCCGGGCCAATAATCCGAAGCGACAGCGAGGCCGAAGGCACCGCCGTCCATGGCCTCACGGACGAGGCGTTTCATCTCATCGAGCTCGTCGGCCGAGGGCGTCTCTTGCCAATCATCCATTGCCATCCGACGAACCGTGCCTATCCCGACGAAACTCACTGCGTTGATACCAATTCCCTCGTCGGTCCAGCGACGGGCGATTTCCGTCATCCCTTCGTCGTCGCTCCACACGTTCCCCTCGCTTATGGCCGTAGTAGTAATTCCCTGCGTCAGATTGTGGACAACGGCACGACGTCGTGGATCTTCGTGGTTGAGGCCCTGGTCAGCGTGGGAGTGGATGTCGATGATCCCGGGCATTACGTACAGCCCGGTAGCGTCGATGACCCGCTCCGCAGTTGCCTCCGGCATAACACCTACGGAGGCCACGCGGCCATCATTGACCGCGATGTCGGAATAGGTCCAGGGATTGCCAGATCCGTCGAAAACACGACCGCCTTTGATCAGGATGTCGTAGGTAGGTTGTTGAGCCTGAGCAACGGCGGATAGCAACATCAAGCATATCAAAACGCCCGCGGCCGAGCCGCGAACCCGAAGAGACTTTCCATTAAAACGCAACGTTTCCCCCTCCGAATGAGTGCTTTTTCATTTCCAGAATTGTCCGAGGGTGTGCGGCTCGCACGAAATAGCCGCAGTCACCAAAGAAAGCTCGCTTTCCTTTGCCAGCTCACTACGGATAACATGCAGCACCAGTCGTATGGCCGCCAGAGCCGGCCCACTGCCGCAGGTCGGGCAGTGCCACACCTGCGAATTGACTCAAGCCATCTTGGAATTGACTGCCAACTGACTGCTGGCGTTTAGAGTGTACTCCAAACGCACGGAAGGCGTGTTTTTGGCCCCTGTGCCACGTCGCCGGACTGACGCCGCAGTAGACGCCCGCCCGACGACGAGAACTTTGGGTTTCACCCCAACCGCAGGCACAGAACAAGGAGGCTGCATGGCTTCAAGAGCGAAGTTTCACGTGTTGGTCGGCGTGGCACTGTTGGTCCCGACTCTACTAGCTGCACAAGAACGGCCCTAAGAATTGGGCTTGGACGGCGGATTGAGCCTTTCATTCAACGGTAGCACAACAACATCCTTTATGGTTCCATTTCAATCGTTCCGAGCTGGCTTCTTCGTATCTGATAATGCGTCCCTTGAACCAGCCGTATCTCTCAACTATCTGAAGTTTGAAGGCTCCGACGCGATAGCTACAATCGGCTTGAAGTTTGCAGCATTATTTCATTTTAGCCCTGACCGGGATAGGTCGCAGCCATACGTTCGCCCGCAGGCTGGGTTGACATTCATCACTGCCGGTGGCGAGAGCGCGTCTCAATTCCACCTTGGTGGCGGTTTCGGGGTGAAAGTGCCAGTTGCGAACCAGCTTGCAGTGCGGCTCGAAGCCGGATTCCAGCACTCGTTAGAGAACGATGACTTTAATGGAATGTCCACCCTCACTGCTGCTATTGGCCTTTCATTCTTCACGCGATAGGTAGGCCCGGACTTCGCGGCATGTCTTCCAATGGTACAGACAGTTACCCGTGTGATTATTCCCCACGTTCTCCGAGCGTCACGCGGTGCTCGGGGGGGGGGTCGCTGTGCCCTACCTGTACCCCTGTTGTGGCTCACCCAACAAATCGCCGCGGCGCTTCTCTTGCGGTCCCCTGTCCACCGCACATCTTTGTCGAGAATCCCGCAAGGGGGGACGATGCGAAAGCAAATCATGAAGAGCTTGTGTCCGTCGTGTGGCGAAGTGATTCAGGTGGACCTCGAGATGCCTGTTCCAGACAAGGGTGGAGCGCGTATCCACCTCAACCACCCCGACCCCAAGTGCGCGGAGTTCGACGGCCAGGACTATGAGTTCGTGCGCAGTGTTCTCCAGCGAGGTATCTGGGTCTCCCGCTGACCGCTGTGCCTTACGTTGTGCCTTACCGAAGTGTGCACTGCGCGATTTAGTGTGTTCTGGAGTGCACCCATGATGGGACATGTGCGCCGATAACCCACAGAAACCCTAGAAAACAGTGGGTTTGGGGAGTGGCGGTGCACACCGAACCTAGTATCTTCAGCCCGTCATGCCAGACCTTTCACGGCTAAGGGAAAGAAACCGCGCAATCGAAGCGTGGATGGGAGATCGAGTCCAGTGGCTCGTGGCGCGACTGCCACGCCTTGGCGTAGATGAAAGTACGTTGCTCCTGGGCTTTGCCGCCGCAATAGGTGCAGGCGTCGGCCTGGTCGTGATCGCGTTCTACATGTTGATCGACTTTTTCCGCGAACTGGCGGTAGCGAGCGCCGAACTGCTGGGTGGCATCGGCGGATTTGCGATTTTGGTGGTGGTCTTGGCCGGCCTCGTGCTGACTCGAATTCTCGTGCGAGTGGGGACCAGCGACTCAGACGGCGAGAACATTCCCGACGTGATGCGCGCGGTGGCCAAACGCGGTGGCTCCATACCTTCCTTCCCAGTGGTGGTGAAGACCATTGGATCGGCGCTTGCGATTGGCTCGGGCGGCGCGGTGGGTGCAGAAGGTCCCGTTGCCGTGGCAGGATCAGCACTCGGCTCCAAGTTCGGGCGGGTGTTCAGATCGGGACCGTCGCGCCTCAAGGTGCTGGTTGCTTGTGGCGCCGCAGCCGGAATTTCGGCCGCGTTCAACGCACCGATAGGCGGGGTCTTTTTTTCGCTGGAGAAGGTGGTCGGGAACTTTGGTGTGGCGTCGTTCCCGCCGGTACTCGTAGCCAGCGTAATCTCGGCTGTGATTGCCAGGGCGGCATTCGGTAATTCACCAGTGATCGCCATTCCAACGGAGTACGGTGTGGGATCTCCAGCCGAACTGGTCCTCTACGCGCTTCTCGGCGTGATCACCGGACTCGTGGCAGTGCTCTACTCGCGCGCAATCAACAGCGGCGATCGCCTCGTCGGTGGACCACGACCGATCTGGTACAGAATAGTGGCAGGCGCACTGGTGGTCGGAGCACTAGACATTGTCTTCCGCGCCGACCTCTGGGGCCGCGGCCATGAGAGCTTCACCTTTGCCATGATCGGTGACCGCACAGCGCTCTTTCTAATCGCTCTCGCGTTCGCGAAGCTAGCCGCCACCGCCGTAACACTTGCAGTCACTCGTGCGGGCGGAGTGTTTACCCCCGCACTGTTCATCGGGGCGACGCTAGGCGGCGGACTTGCCGTTGCCGGAGGCCAGTTCCTGCCCGGATTCACGATCGAACCGGAGGCGTTCGCGTTGGTCGGAATGGCCGGCCTCATCGCTGGCTCCACACACGCACCGCTCACCGCTATCATGATCGTATTCGAGATGACGAGCGATTATGCGCTCATCTTGCCGCTCATGTTATGCGGTGCTGTTGCTCTGATCACCGCAAAAAGGGTTTACCCAGAGTCGATTTACTCCGAATGGCTGGTGAAGCGCGGGGAGAACATCCATCGCGGCAGGGATACTGCAATCCTGGAACGCCTCAAGGTGCGCGACTCCTATAACAACGATCCGAACGTCATCGGGGAAAACGCTTCGGTACCACAGATAGTAACCGCCATTACAGCTTCAACTCAGATAGAGTTTCCGGTTCTGGACGACGATCTGACTCTGGTCGGCATGATCTCGCAGGACGACATACGAACGGTGCTCGCAGATGCGCAGACGCTCGCACCAGTCATCCTCGCGGGCGACCTTGCGCACCAGCAGTATGAATCGGTCACTCCAGAGGACTCTCTGAGAACAGCTCTACAAAAGCTTGCCGTACGGGGCAGCCACCATATCCCGGTCATCGAGGGTGAGAACGGAGACAGGCTTGTTGGACTGATATCGCGGCAAGAGATTCTGGCAGCCTACGACCGCGAATTGCTGCGGGAACAGTAGAAAGCAAACGACCCGCGAGGAAGATCTGATATCGAACTGACCTGCTAGTTACGCAGCGTCGACCGCACATGCCTGCCATCCCGCCCTCCCTCACCTCTCACTTCTCCCGATTCTCCCGCTTCTCCTGCTACGCCTTCGATTGACATCTCCCGCACCGCGAAGTAATGTCGAGCGTCCATATATACCAATTGCATGGAGACACACATGAAACGACCCATAGTGATGTTGGCGGCAGGATGCGCCCTTATGTTGGTCATACCAATTGCGGCAGCGGCCCAGGGATTCTCCGTCAATGAACACGGCACATGTTCGATGGCGCGGGGCGGTACTGGGGTCGCTTCCGCCTGTGGCGACGGCTCGACGATCAACTTCAACCCGTCCGGGATCGCCGGCATTACGGGCGGGCTCGTTGGTGCCGGTGTAACCCTAATTCAGGCTAACGGGTCGTTCACCGATGACCGCACTTTATTGGTGGGAGAACTTGAAAACGAACCGGTCCCGGTACCGCACGTCTACCTGGTTTACGGCATCAACGACAAGCTGGCGGCCGGGTTCGGCTTCTTCGTACCGTATGGACTAGGTAGTGAATGGGCTGATACGTTCGAGGGTAGATTCAACGGATACGACAACGACCTGCGTTCGATGTACTTCCAGCCCACGCTGGCTTACAAGCTGCACGACAAGATCAAGATCGGAGCCGGGTTCGATTACGTTGTTGGGTCACTCAAGCTAACTCAACGGCTCGATCTCTCGGAGTTCACCGCCGTACCCGGAACCACATTTGGCGAGATAGGGATCCCATTCCACACCGATTTCGCAAACGCCGAACTCGAAGCGTCCGGAGCAACCGGAATCGGCGGCAACTTCGGCATCACAATCGAACCAGTGGATGGATTCAGTATCGGAGCCCGGTATCTGACGCGTGTTAAGCTGGATTATGAGGGCGAAGCTGTCTTCGACCCAGTTTCAACGGGTCTGATACTTCCACCGCAAAACCCGATTGCGGTGCTGAACCCGCTGCTCGACGAGAATCTTCCTCTTCCGGTCGACAACCTCCTGGAAGCGGCTGACCTCTTTTCAGATGGTTCCCAGCTCGGCGATCAGGTGGTATCAACCAGCATTACTATGCCCGACCAGGCAACTGTCGGCGTGGCAATCGATGTGTCGCCAGCGCTGATGCTGCTCGTCGACTACCAGTGGATGAACTGGTCGATATTCGACCGTATTCAGCTGGACTTCGAGAACGCCGCGACGCCCGACCGTGAAGTGATCGAGGACTACGAGGACACGCACGGTATCCGGGTAGGCTTGGATTGGGACGGTGGTGGAATGCTGGCGGTCAGGGGTGGTTACCTCTACCACAAAGGAGCGGCTCCGCCGCAGACGGTAACCCCACTGTTGCCCGAGGGCGCGCGCAATGAGTTCACCGGTGGCTTTGGTTTGAGATTGACAGACATGCTGACGGCAGACTTCGCCTATCAATACCTCAAGCAAAACGACCGGCGCGGCCGAGTGCGAGAAGGTGAAAGTGGAGCTGCGCCTACTGAAGCTCTGAACAGTGGGCTGTACGCATTCAACGCGCACCTTTTCGGCGTAACCCTGTCGGTGCACTTCTAATGTTTTCGAGAACACGAACGCGAGAGGATCGCGAAATGAACAGATTGAATCGTATCCTGGCTACCGCGCTGCTCGCTGTTCTGCCTATGGTCGGAGCGTGCCACGCAGGAGAGTTAACGCCACCAGAGGCCGTCGATGCGA
>JBDHHK010000220.1:0-6995 GCA_039589395.1 Gemmatimonadota bacterium | reverse complement strand
TGTCTTCATACTTGCACCTGAAGGCGCATCCGCCGGTTACACGGATGACTATCAGAGTCGAGTTGAGAGTGTTTTACAGAGGACGGACGACGTTGAGGCGTACTTCAGCATCGTGGGCTTCGGAGGTGGCGTGAACAGCGGGATCATCTTCGCGCGCCTCACCGACTGGGCTGAGCGCGACCGGTCATCTCAGGCAGTGATCAGCGAAGTGCAGCCGCAGTTCTTTGGTATCCCTGGCATTTTCGCCTTTGCAAACAACCCCTCGGCGTTCGGCGGTTTCGGCAGCCCGGTGAATTTCGTTATCCGGCATCCCGACTTCGACTCTCTAGTTGTCGGTATGGATCGGCTCATGGCAAGTGCCCAGCAGATCGACGGGCTGATCAACCTCAATACCGCACTCAAGGTCAACAAGCCGGAGCTGACCATCGCCTACGAGCGCGACCGGGCAGAGGATCTTGGCGTGCCGATACAAGACATCTCGGCCACGCTGCTGACTATGTTGGGCGGGCAGCGTATCAGCACATTCACTCGCGATAACAAGCAGTACTACGTAATGGCGCAGCTAGCGCCAGGCGACAGGGCCACTCCTAGTGACATGACCAGCTTGTATGTACGAGGCCGAGACGGGCAACTGGTGCAACTGTCTGCGGTTGCGAGGATTGAAGAGGGCGTCGGGCCTCGTGCGCTCAGTCACTTCAGTCGAGTCAGATCCGCGACTCTCACCGGCAATCTGGCACCCGGGTTCACGCTGGGCGAGGCCTTGGATGCCTTGTACGCGGCCAGCGACGAGGTGCTTCCGCCGGGAAGTAGCATCGCCCTATCGGGTGAATCACGCGAACTCATGGAGAGCGGAAATGCGCTTTACTTCGCATTCCTTCTCGCACTGATAGTGGTGTTCATGGTGTTGGCAGCCCAATTCGAGTCGCTGGTTCATCCCTTCACTGTGATCTTGGCGGTACCTCTGGCTGTTACAGGTGCGCTGGTAACACTGCTGTTGACGGGATCTACTCTGAACCTCTATAGCCAGATCGGCATGATCCTGCTCATCGGCCTGGTGACCAAGAACTCGATTCTCCTTGTCGAGTACGCGAATCAACTGAAGCGTGCCGGCAAGAACGCCATCGAAGCGATCATGGAGTCCGGCGCGATCAGACTCAGACCAATCGTGATGACGTCGGTCGCTACGATCATGGGGGCTATGCCGATCGCGTTGGGGCTTGGAGCAGGTTCGGCGAGTCGTCGCCCTCTCGGCTATGCCATCGTGGGAGGCATGATCTTCTCAACGGTGCTGACGCTGTTTCTAGTTCCCGTTGTGTATGTGCTGATGGACGGCCTGCGAGCGAAGTTCGGTTTCAAGCGGCGCAGCATAGAGCTGGCTCCTGCGGAGACTCACTAATGCTCACAATCGCACTATTACTCCTCGTTGCGGCAACGCCCGTGAATTCGTTCGACGGGCCCGATTCCTTGCCGCAAATAACCCTGTCGGAAGCACTCGAGAGGGCGGCGCGTGTCGACCCCGACTATGTATCGGCCACCAGACAGATCGCCGACGCGGCGTGGAGTCGTAGAGCGGCGATTACTGCGTTTCTAGTTCCATCGCTCAACACGCAGCTTTCAGCAACGCGATACTCCAGCGAATCGTTCAATATCGGCACAGGTGCCCCATCTTCGCAGATCGTCGACGTTCGTCTAAACGGGCAGCTCAACCTTTTCGCTGGTCTCTCCAAGTTCAACGAACTCACGCGAGCAAACGCGGAGATGGACGGGGCTCGGGCGAACGAGCAGAGAGCACGGTTCGCAACTGCGCTGATGACTGAGACCGATTACTATGACGTCATCGCTCAGCGGGAGCTGTCACGCGTCGCAATGGAGAGAGTGCGCCGTGCTGAAGAGCAGTTCACAATCGCCCGCGCGCGAGTGATTGCAGGCGCCGCGGTACAGACCGATTCCCTTCAGCTGTTGCTCGAGGTACAACAAGCACAGGTTGCTCTGCTCCGACAAAATGCACGCCTCAAGGTTGCGCAGTTTCAGCTCGCTCGTCGTATCGGTGCAGCCGACGCAGTGGATGCGTCAGAGAGCGAAGTGCTGACAACGTCACCGCTTCCGCTCACGGTGCAGCAGGCAGTAGATGAAGCGACCTCCAGCAGCCCTGAGGCTCTTCAGGCCCGTGCCAGTCAGGTCGCGTCTGAAGCACGGGTCCGCTCGCTCCGTGGATCTTACTTCCCGAGCGTGGACGTGTTCGGAAGCGTAAGCGCATTCGATGAGTCGTTCTTTCCGACAGCCACCAAACGCTCATCAATCGGAATCACCGTTAGCCTGCCCATTTGGAATAACGCAGCACGCGAGATCAGCCTTTCCCGCGCTACATCGGAACGTGACGTGAGGCGCGCGTTAAAAACAGATGTCGAACGAGCCTTGCGACGGGATGTGGTGCAGGCATACGAAGCCCACCAAGCTGCCACGGCGGCGGCAGAACTCGAAACTCAGTCCGTGATCGTTGCCCTAGAGAACCTTCGCGTCCAGGAGCAACGGTATCAGGCTGGAGCAACGACTATCATCGACCTAATTACCGCACAGGTGAGCCTTTCCGAGGCAGAAGCCGAACTAGTGCAAGCACGATTCACAACACGCCTCGCCCTCTCTGGGCTCGAGGCAATCTTGGGAAGGCGACTCTTTTGACATGAGGTATTTTACCGTGCGACATAAGCCACTGCTCTATTTGTCACTCGCCGCCACTTTGGGATGTGGCGCCGAAGCTGCCAACGGCCGAGAGGGTGGAGGTCCACCAGGAGGGCGGCCTCCGTCACCGGTGGAAGTTGTGGTGGCTTCACCCGACACCGTTGTCGACGCTATACTGGCAACCGGCACCGTCGAAGCTGTTCAATCCATTGAACTCCGGCCCGAGGTACAGGGAAGACTCGTCGAGATCGTGGCCCGCGAAGGCACCGAGGTGATCGCCGGAGCTCCATTGTTCAAGATTGACGATGCAGAGCTTAAGGCCCAGGTCGCTCAACTGACGGCAGAACGCGACCGAGCAGCAAGCGCGCTCGAACGCACCAAGGAGTTGATCGAGCAGAACGCAGCTTCGCAGGCGGATTTGGAGGATGCGGAAGCAAACGCACGAAGTCGCGAAGCTCAGCTCGAGCTTTTGCAGGTGCGACTCGAAAGAACGGTAGTGGGCGCTCCCTTCTCGGGGGTTGTCGGTGCCCGTCTGGTGAGTCTAGGTGATTATGTCACTCCCTCAACGATTCTCACAACGCTACAGACAGTTGATCCGCAGAGGGCTGGATTCCAAGTGCCGGAGCGCTATGCCGAACGTCTCGCTGTTGGTCAAACAGTGACTTTTAGCGTGGCATCGGTCGACCGAGATTTCACCGGCCGCGTAGACTTCGTGGACCCCGTAGTTCAGGTGCCGGCGCGAACAATCCTCATCAAGGCACGTGTACCCAATGGAAGTCGGATATTGAAGCCTGGCATGTTCGTGGAAGCTCGCCTGGCCACGGAAGTACGTCCCGAAGCGATCGTGGTTCCTGAAGACGCGATCTTACCGCTCGAGGGCGCTGACTACGTATGGGTTGTGAGCGAAGGAACCGCATCGAGACGGCAGGTAACGCTTGGAGTTCGCCGACCCGGTTTCGTCGAAGTCCGAGAGGGACTTGCAACAGGCGAACAGATTGTGGTGGGCGGGTTACAGATGATCTACGAAGGCGCAAACGTAGCACCCACTGTCATTGAGAGGTAACGGACCTCGCGCTAGAGACACTTGAACAGCCGTGGCTGTTCGCCTAGGCGTAGTTCGTACGGTCCCAGAACTGCGCCCGTATCAGTCAAGGTCACGGTAAGTGTCATCCTGTTGCCGTTGGTCCACCCGGAATAGACTGCGGGATGTTCGTCAGGGATCTCATCCTCTCGGATGGGACCGCCGTGCTCGAGGACGTGCACACCCGATGTCGAGAAGTTGCCGTCGTTTCCCGGAACGATTGCCTCCGCGATGGTACCGTGAGCGCAGTCATATTCAACCGTACCGCCTGTTAGTGAGAGAGTGAGCGAAATGTGCTCACCGCCCCATTCACCGACCATGTCGGGCGCAGCTACATCGATGCCACAGCTCATCAAACCAGCGAAGAATACAGCTGCAACGGTTTTCAGATACCGCACCATCGCCGTCTCCTCGTGGACACGGGTGAACATTGCTACCATCTCACAATCAATACCCCGCCGGAGGGTTGATATTCGATAGCTTCAGTACCACCAGCTCAGTGTATCAGCACCTTCCGGCGCCAAATCGCGAATACGCTCGAGAATGCGCGGTATGTACATCTGGTTGTAGCGTAGTCGAGAAAGCGCGTTCGGACGCTCGTGATCTCCGTTCCAGCAGTGACCGGCACGGGGTTCGTAATCCACCAGACCATCGTAATACGGATCTGTGGTGCTCTCCAGAAACTCCTCCATCAGATACACCGCGTTGTTGAGGTAGGAGTTGTCCATTTCCCCCACATAGATATGGATCTTTCCGACGAGCTTTGGCCCAAGAGTAGCCCAATCCCGCTGCAAAATGTGTCGTAGGTCGTAGTTCTCACGCATGTACTCGGCCACCTCGGGATCGATCACTCCCGTCTTCTTGTCCCAGACGTGCCGTGGATACCCGTCCTCACCTGCGGGTCCAAATAGTGTGAGCCACACGTCGCGCTGCCCCCCTGAACGGCCCTTCGTGCCAAATACCAGCTCTTTGTGGTTCACATCCTCGAGAGTGGCCTCGACCTGTCCCAGCGTCGTTCGCCTCCGCGGCCGTGCAATACGTTTCCAATCAGACTCATAGAAGTACGCATTCTTTTCCTCGTAGATGTTCACGAGTGTGAACGCTCGAAAATCGATCGGATCCGGACATGCCGCAAAGGCGCCGTTGTACTCGTCTGGATAAAAAACCTGCACCGCCAGGGCTTCCCAGCCACCCGTCGAGCCACCGTAGAGGAAACGGGCCCATCCCTCGCCGATACCTCTATAACGCTCCTCGATGTAGGGAATGAGTTCGTATGTGATCGCATCGCCGTATGGACCCATGTTGACGGAATTCACAGCATACGAATCATCGAAGTACTGGGTCGGATGCTGGATCTCGATTATCAGCATCCTTGGGAAGTCGGGGCCTGTCCACTCCTGGTAGAACTGGTACGCGTGCTCCTGCTGAATTCTGTTGTATCCGTGGAGGTCAAAACGCGCGCTGTAGTCAGGCTCGAGGTTGGGATCTGGAGGTGTTTCACGGAACCCACCAAAATCGGACGGGAAGTGCCCGTGGAAAACTGCCAGCGGGTATCGTGCCTCTGGGTGTGCGTCAAATCCTTCCGGCAGGAGGACGTGTGCACCCAGGTAGGTAGGCCGGCCCCAAAACTCCGAGAGCAGTTCGCTCTGCATGCGGATATGCTTGATATACTTGGTGTCTTCGGTAGGTTCGATTGGTGGGATCTCACGATCCAACGACAACCTTATGGTGGCGTTCAAACGAGGATCTATCGTGACCCGTTGCGGGACGCTGTAGAAATTCCCGGGTTTGCGTTCGAGCTGTTGGCCTTCACCCTTGTCCGGTGGCAGCTTCAACACCCTGCCGTCAGCGAGGTGGTAGGTCTCATATCTGTTGAGCAACGCTTGGACCCAATACTCTCCGGCCGGTATCTCCGAGATACTCTCCAATGGGTAACCGAACACCTCAGCATCAATGAAGGCTTCCTCACCGGGGCGCAAACCGTCGGCATCCACTCCGAAGACCAACTGTGACTCGTGTCCGTTGCTAACCTGGAAGCGGGGTTCGGCAGCGTCGTTGTTCGAGATGTAGAGGAGAACACGACCGTCCAAGGGATCGGCGCTGCGTTGTTCAGGAAAGGAGACCGAGAATCGGAGAGGATATTGCTGTGAGGTCGAATTGAAACTCTGTCCGTTGCACGGCGTCGCCAGTAGCGTAGACAAGGCAGCAAGCAGCATCATTTGGCTGAGAATGCGGGGAGTCATGGTTTCCACCTCGGGTCAAAGGCTGTACATCCCATCATCGTAACTGGGTCCTGCCATCCCTCCACCGTCACCCATCCCCAAATCACCAAGATCTTCTTCGATCTTGTCTGGATCTTCGCCTGCTTCGAGCCGACGCACTGCCTCTTCCATCTCCGGATCGAGTCCTTCGCCAGTGATTTCGCTCATCTTGCGCATGAGCGTGCCCATCTGTTTTGGATCGTTCTCGTCCATGCCTTCAATCTGGCTCATGAGGCGCATCATCTCCCGCTCTTGCCCGGGTGTCAGATCGGGCATGTCATCCGCGCCCCCGCCTTCGACCGATGATCCACCGCTCGAACCCTCACCAGTCGATTTCCGCGTATGGCCGGACAACGCGAACTTCGACATCACGCGCTCCATGGTTTTCGTATTGCCACAGCGAGGGCAGTACGCCTTCTTCGCGGTCTTCACGTTCTTGACCATGAAACTAAAGACGACGTTGCATTCCGGGCACAGGTATTCGTAAATCGGCATCGCAGGTCTTTCGATTTGATGGTGCTGGAAGTGTCGGGGCTTCCGCCGTAAACCGACGCCAATAGCAGTATCATCGCGCAGACATGTTGAGCTAGTCAAGAGTCGGCATAGCTGGACACCTCCCTAGACAATGGTGATACTTGAACCCAACGCAAGAGAGGAATCCATGAGAGTACTGGTAACCGGTGGGGCCGGCTATATCGGTAGCCATACCGTAGTCGAGTTGTTGAATGCCGACTACGACGTCGTAGTGGTCGATAACCTCGACAATAGCTGCGAAGAGTCGCTCAAACGGGTCGAGCAGGTTTGCGGACGTGACGTCGAGTTTCACGAAGTCGACATTCTCCACCGGAATGCCCTGTCGGCCGTTTTCGCCACCGGCCCAGTGGATGCCGTCATACATTTTGCGGCGCTAAAGGCAGTCGGCGAATCAGTTGAACAGCCTCTGCGCTACTACCACAACAACATCACGGGGACTT
>JBDHHK010000219.1:0-6995 GCA_039589395.1 Gemmatimonadota bacterium | reverse complement strand
TGCAAGCACCGCCGAGACGATCGAGACCTACCTGGATCAACTCGACAGGGAACTCGCCGACAGCGGCCTCACGGATCGAGTCGACCTTTCAGGCCTCCGGCAGGCGAACGAATGGCTTCACGGTGCCGGTATCACGCTGAGCGCCGAGGTGGAACGGGTCCTGGCTCTCGACGAGAGCAGCCTGAGTCGGAGCAGGGAGTCCCTGAAGCGGCTCAACGACCTGCTGCTGGAAGCAGAGCGTGGATTTCTGAGCGCGGAGGGTCTCCCGGGGCGCCCCTGGTTTCGCCACCAGATCTACGCGCCGGGGTTCTATACCGGATACGGTGTGAAGACCCTTCCGGGTGTACGCGAAGCGATAGAGAAGAAGGATGTCGATGAGACACTGCGTATGGCTGACATGTTAGAGGATGCGTTAAACCGAGTGCGCGGCGTGTTAGTGAGTGCGATTGTGGTGGCGGCGGAGGTGCGGTAGCGGAGGTGAGTTGAGGAGTGGCTAGCCTAGCCTAGTGTCCTGCCGAGCGCACCGCCCGCTGCGAAGCCGGGCGGTGTGCCTTGGTTAGTGAGGGTGCGCCCCGTCTCACGGATTCAAGGGAGACGGATGGGAACCGTGGGTGTACATGACCTTCCATTCTCCGTCTCTACGGATCCAAACGTTAGTCCAGGCCCATGGCCTTGTGGGTATGGCCTCTCCGGACCTGAGCGTTATCGAATCCGTCCCGACACGCATCGTGTAGACAACGTCAGGCGACAGCACCACTGTACGGGTTTCGGAGATCGTGAGCACTTGGTCTTCCCATTCCGCGAGCGTAGCACGGTTGATGCTGTCCAACGCAGGGGACCACTCAGTGAATCTTCCATTGCTAACCGAAAACGAGCCCGGTTCCGAATGGAAGAATGTCACCAGTCGATCGAAATCGGGCTGTTTCAACTCATCCCAGAGTTGATCCAACCTCATGGTAACCTCGGCCGCGATTTCTCCTCTCTGCACTTCAGTCAGCTCAGTCGTTGCGGTCTGACACGCGGCGAGCACGGTCAGGGCGAATGTTGCGAGAACGAAACGGCGCATCGTCTTCTCCTTGGAGGGGGTACAGGATCGCTGCAAACGTATCCGCATGCGGTCAACTGTCAATCAATTGCGGAGCAGTCAGAGTCAATTCGTGCGATGCCCGTTAGGATGGAGAGCACCGGTAGGGCGCGTCAAATGGACCGTGAGGTCCATGCCTGTTGCTTTGTCTTCTGTCAATGATGTGGATGGAAGGTACTGTCAAGTTCGCGTAAGTTGACAATACCACGCAGCGGACGAGCTAATCGTAGTGGCACTTGCTGCCGACGCAGTATTGTGCAGGTCTGACCCTGCGAAGAGGAAAGATGAATAAGGAAACATCATGGAAAAAACCTGGCAGCAACAGCTCGAAGCGGACCAGATCGTCCTGATCGACGGTGCCACTGGTACTGAGCTTCAACGACGCGGCGTGCCGATGGACAAAATCGCGTGGAGTGGGGCTGCGGTGCTCAGTCATCCAGATACCGTACGCGAAACGCACGAGGATTATATCCGCGCTGGGGCGAAGGTTGTCATTACAAACACATTTGGATCGGCACGGCAAATGCTCGAGCCAGCCGGCTATGGAGACCAGGTCGAAGCGGTCATTCGGGACGCTGTCAAACTTGCTAGGCAGGCTCGTGATAACGTGGCCGAACAAGCTGTGGCCGTGGCAGGTTCAATATCAACGGAACCGCCCGGCTTTGATCGAGACGCGTTTTTTTCACCCGAAAAGGAATTAGCGGCCTACCGAGAAGCGGCAGGCCATCTGGCGGATGCGGGCGTTGATTTGATAGCGCTGGAGATGATAGTTGAGACGAATCATGCGTCCCGCGCGTTGCAGGCGGCGTTTGAGACAAAACTCCCTGTGTGGTTGGGTGTCGGCTGTAAGAAAACGGAGGACGGCAAGATCGTGAGCTTTGACCACACCGACCTGGAATTCGCCGCGGTGCTGGACGCTCTCATCCCGATGGAACCGACCGTCGTCAACATCATGCACAGCGAGATTGAGGCCATTCCTCAGGCCATTGAACTAGTCCGGCAACGGTGGTCGGGACCTATCGGCGTGTATCCCGAATCAGGATACTTCACCAAACCGAATTGGAACTTTGTAGACGTCATCTCACCAACTGATTTGGTGACCGAAGCGCTCGGCTGGGTTGCGGCAGGCGTACGTTTGCTCGGTGGATGTTGCGGCACGAGCCCCGACCACATCAAGGCTCTCCAGGCGGCGATGCCGGAGCTAGAAGCTGCTCGAAGCGCCTAGCCTTGATCATGTTTGACGCAGACTCAGTAGCGCCTGAGGCTCACCGGCGTTGCCTGTACCCAGCGTTCGAACCACTCGAGATTCCGTTTCATCGCGTCGAGCTGCAGCCTGGGCTCCTGAATGCCATGCGGCTGGCGAGGATACACGACCATCTTCACTTCGACTCCCTGCCGCTTCAGCGCATTGTAGAACTCGTAACCCTGACCCACCGGTACCCGCGCATCTTCTTCTCCGTGTTGGATCAGCGTCGGCGTTGTTACCCCCTTGACGTTGAACATGGCGGAATGAGACCGCCAGTTGTCGAACACGTCCCAGTACTCGCCACCAAAGTAGTCTGGGATGAACCCGGCAATGTCGGCCGTACCCGTGAATGACATGAGATTGTTGACACCCGCGCCCACCGATGCGGCCTTGAAGCGGTCTGTTTGCGTTACGACCCAAGATGTCATATACCCGCCATAGCTCCAGCCCATCACGCCCAGCGCGTTGGGGTCGGCGATACCGCGCTCAATCATGGCATCCACACCGGTCATGATGTCGCGGTAGTCTCCACCACCCCAATCTCCGTAGTTGGCGTAGCGGAACTCGCGACCGTAGCCACTGCTGCCACGCACGTTACAGCGCAGAACAGCGAAGCCTTTCTCTGCAAACGACGCAATCGAGTAGGCGCCGCGGCTGGCAATGAATCTCTGTGTGAACACTCCTGTCGGCCCACCATGCACTATGACAAGCAATGGTACAGGTGCCCCGCCTTCATACCCCGTCGGAAGAGTCAGCAACCCTTCAATCTCCATCCCATCCGAAGAGTTCCAGGTTACTACTTCGGTTTCACCTATTGGGACGTCCGGGGTGTCTTGAGCGGCACTAACCAAAGCCGGTTGAAAGCGATCGATCGCAGAGACAAATGCCTCAGGGGGAGTGTCCGGCGTCTCCGATACGAAGCCCAGAAACGTTCCAGATACGTTCAGCCTTGGCGCACTCACCATCACGTTGTCCGGGGTGATGTCCACGGGTGCCCCGCCGTCCAGCGGCAGCGCACTGACGCGATTGATCGTTCTATGGGTCTCGGAGATGAGAACGCTCCGTCCGTCCTCCGACCATCCCACGATTCCGGGCTGTTCGTCGTAGCTCGCAGCAAGGGGCCTCGACTCTCCGTCATTCACACCCACCAGATGGACACGTGACGTGAATGCCCACGTGGGCGGATCATCGCTTGCAGTGTACGCTATCCAGCGCCCGTCGGGCGAATACGTTGGTTGACCTTCGGCGGCGCTGGAATTCACGAGTGAGCGCACTGTAACTGTCGCCACGTCAACGACGGACAGATCGGTCCTCGTCCAATCGTCCACCTTCGGCGTTGGCGCGTGGGCAAAAACGATGCTCGACCCATCTGGAGACCAATCGAACGGCATTCCAGCGAACAGGCCAAAAACGCTCCTCCCGGCCGGCGTGAGTCGCGTTGCTTCGCGTTTGCCGTCGTCGCCTACGTTTACCGGTATTGTGTATAGGTGTATTTCCTTCAGATTCTCGTCCACCACGAAGGCGTCGTTCTTCTCTTTTTCGTTCTGCAGCTCTTCTTCGGTCGGGGGATCCGGCATTGAGTACGCTATCGACACACCGTCGGGCGACCAAGCGAAAGCGTCCACTCCACTCTTCACGTGCGTTACCTGCTCCGCTTCTCCGCCAGCAATTCGAATTCGCCAGATGTTTGCAGAATCAGAGCGAGACGAGAGGAATGCGAGCCATGCCCCGTCTGGAGACCAGGAAGGATCCGTGGACGATTTGTCACCTCGCGTCAATTGGTAGGCATTCGAACCATCGCTACCGGCAACCCATATCTGGTAGCGCCACTCGCTCGTCTCACCTTCCATGACAGCCGTACCCACCTGATACGCTACCCGAGGTCCATCTGGAGATGGCACCACGTTGCCCACGCGTTTCACCTGCATAACGAGTTCCGGCGTCCAGCCGGTCGGTGTCGCCTGGGCCGTTAGATGTGACCCACCCATAAGAAGCACCAGGCTGAGTACGGCAGCAAAGGCAGCAATATTACGATTCGCTTGGGATGTCATTTTTTACCTCTCAGACTATAGAACTCCAGATCACCGAGGATCAGGTTTCTCCTTGATTCCGAGATAATACGCAATATTGGCAGCCGGATCATCTCTCAACTCAATCCTACCTGGGAGAGCGCTGAGAATTGGATTCACCCCCGGTCCATGTCCTCCAGAAGTGCTATAGCCATGAATAACGACGCCAACGGTAACAGCACCTTCGTATCTACCCCGTCCCCAGTAGTCATAATGACCTTCGATCGCCACGATATCGCCGAGGCGGATGGATTTCAAATCATATTCGTCCACTATCTGCGGGTCTGTCGTTTGAATATCGTAATCAACATTCTCTAGTATGAACCTCGAGCCAGCCATTCCCACCCCCGATCCCATGATACGACCGGGGACTCTCGTTGCAACAGGAACGACAAGGCGATCGCCCTCAATTTCTATCCCCATGTTTTCCAGCAAATCAGGGGCAATCTTATTCACTCTCACATCTTCAAACCCTTCAATTTTGAGTCCTGCACCCCGTGCTCGTATCTGAAACCTATCCTCCATAGTAAGCTGTTCGAGAATATCCTTTGGGAACCAAAGCATTGTGTTTCCATGTTTGCCGACTAAGAACCCTTTGGCTCCTCTTGCCCTCCCCGTGATGACTGTGGCCTCATTGCCAATACAGCCGAGAATGCCAAGAGCGGGGGGATTCACATCGGTAGTGGAAACGTCAGGTTCCACATGGTTCCCATTGGCCCAGCCGTAGGCCGAATCCCCAACCGAAACCGTGTAGTTGATCGTCCCGATTCCAAAGCGTACGTGCGCGGTACCGTCGTATGCCGTGTTCGAATAACCAGCATCTCGTGCAGGATTCACCCTTGCTACCGCAGCAGTTGTGATGAGCCTATCTCTGTTCGTCCTCAGTGATGCAGCGTTGGTAGGACTGTTTGACGTGCCCATGTCTATACCGGGGTCATTCGAATCATCTATATCGATATCGAGATACTTGGCGATGTTCGCAGTGGGGTCAATACGAGACGTCAACTTGCCGAACCTCGACGATACGATCGGAGTTACACCGATGCCCATACCGGGTAGATCACTTGGTGTACTACAGATTATGCCAATACTAGCACCACCCGTATAATACCCCCTGCTATAGTCGGCCTGGACATCTTTGAGTAGAACCAAATCCCCGAAACGGAGTTCATCCAAGCCATAGGTTTCAATATCCGGTTTATATGAGGTCTGAATATCCCAACTTCCCGATAGAGCCCTCTGACCGTGGCCATGGCTAATGAGATCTGCCGGGATCTCTTTAACCACAGGGAACTCGAGCCTGCCGCTCTTTTCCTCGATATCCATTCGTTCGATGGTCTCCGCCGAGATACCATGAGTGAACACATCTTCATATCCCTCTATCTCGAGGCCAACCCCACTAGCCCTGGCCTGAAGTGCCGTACCGACCGTAAGCTTCTCCAAAGTCTCGTCGTCGAAATGAACCAACACGTAGTCTGCAAACTTTCCGATAACTACGCCTTTCTCACCTCGGGCAACTCCATCTAACACTGTTACTTCGTTGCCTACTGATGTGAATGTAGTCCAGGAGGTTTGTTCCCCGACTGTTGCTACACCCATCGTTGCCCTATCGGCACTCGCCCATCCGAAGACGTTTTCTCCAAGTTTCAACTCATAATTGATGCCGCCAATTCCGAGGGCGAGTTTGGCTTTTCCGTCCCAGGTTGTTTGGTAAAAGGTCGTGACGTGTGAAGGCGCAACAGTGCCTCTGACTGCAATTGTCATGAGCTCGTCTTTGTTTGTCGTGACCTGCCCTGCGGCTTGTAGGGCAAGAATCAACGGCAGAATTACTGCACTGAAGAAAATTCGCTTCTTCATGAGTGCCTTCTCCTTCTTATGAGATTATATAATGCGCCCCTGTTGTGAAGCCACCCGTTTCAGTTGTTGCGCCCGGTATTGTGACGGATTCCTTTAGGCCAGCGATTGGTGCGGCCGACCTGTGTTGTACCACCGAATCCAGCGCTGAACCGCTCTACGCGCTTCGCGAAGTTCCGGTAACTGTCGAGCCACACACATTCCTCTTTCAGGCTACGGAAGAATCGTTCGACGATAACGTTTAGTTCCAGCGTGAATGCGTGATGAACTCCTACCGTAGCCGGTTAATGCCGACATGCCCGACGAAACCGCCGACTCTGAAAGATCAAGCGGTGATGTTTGAGGTCTTCGGCGAGATACACCGTCGCCATCCCACCACTGCCGAGCTCCCGCTCGATGGTGTAGCGGTCGGACAGTGTTGCAGAAAGACGGCTTCGGACATCATCGGTCACGCTGGCGACCTCCGCTGGTCCAGAGACCTAAACTACACCTGAACCCGCACGCAATCTAGAAAGATGCGAAGGGATCAGGGCCGTTCGGACGCCGGGGGCGGCTCGCCGATGGAACTCGCCAAGGAGCGATTCTAGTGCACGACGGGCCCGCCTGGAATGGCGGGCCCGGAAAAAAGACAGAGCTGTGTGATGCGTGGCGTTACGGTGTAGCGGCCAGTGCTAGGTCCGCTTGAATGAGGCCGGCTCCCTGATCTTTGGCATCATAACCAACCAGCGCTAAAGCTGTGCCC
>JBDHHK010000218.1:0-7016 GCA_039589395.1 Gemmatimonadota bacterium | reverse complement strand
GATGTTCGCGTAGATGCGTTGGCCGCCGGGTCTGCCACTGGTTGGTGCCCGCCAGGATTTGATTGCGTCGTCGGAAAACCAGATGGTGAGGTCGCCGCGTCTGCGTAGGCCTGCTTCGTACTCAGGCCAATTGCGAATCCGGTATGGGGATTTCGCGTACTTGTACTGGCTACGCTTGGGATACTTCATCGGTGGCGACTCCAAATCGGGGCATCACTACAATGATGCGTCGAAATCCGGAGCCATGCACCAAAGCCCCTCGGACATTCAGTTACCGCCGCTCAATGCGCGTTGCCCCGCAGCTCCTTTTTCCTGCCCGCTCGGCTATAAGTTGCTGTAACATAATGACTTACAGCGTCCTGGCATCGATCAATGCAGCCGAAATCTGCCAAAACGGCATCGATTCGAAGCTTTCGGCGCCCCGCTGGATGATTTCGGTCAACGATTGGAGGCTTCAAGTCTTCGATTGGAAGCTCAGAGTCGTTGATTCGAGGCTTCAATTTTTGAAAATCGGAGCTTTGCTACGCCGATTTGAGCCTTCGGGTCGTCGGCAAGGAGCAACGGATCGCCGGCGGGAAATCTCAGATAGACAACCGAAAGCCCTCAGCCGTCTATCGGAACCTTCAATTTTTGAAAATCGAAGCTTCCAGCTCGCGATTGGAGACTTCAAATCGAGGGCTCGAAGCATCCAATCGATCGCTCGAGATGACCAAACGGTCCTCTCTTGTGACCGCTTTGTCCGCCATGGCTCGCTCAGAATCGATCGAGGCAGCGAGCGAGAACGGCGGTTCTTCGCGGGCCATTCCGGCACCCTGTCGGAAAGGTCACGAACGTCCCGGCCAATTCCGGCCGGGTCGAACTCACCAACCAGCAGTAACAACCCAGGAGGAAAAGATGGCCCGATTTCCGACCAGAGAAGCCGAAGTGGCTTCTCTAGCAGGCACGATGGTATATGGCCTGTCGGAGCACCCCGAACACTTCCCTGACTGTCCAGTGAGCGTCGAAGTTCTCCAGGAGGCGCTTGCACGCTTCTCGATGGCAAAGGAGACGGCCGCCTCAGCTGAAGGCGCCGCCGCCGAGGCCTTTGACGAGAAGCAGGACGCAGCACAGGACCTCACGGACAAGATGAAGAGTGTCCTTCGTTATGCCGAGATCGCCGTGGGATCCGACGAGGGGAGACTGAAAAACATCGGCTGGAGCAAGCGGAGCGATCCGGTGAAGCTGCAGCCGCCAGGCGCCCCACGCACACTGGAAGTCAAGCGTGAGGGCAGAGGCTGGGTTTACCTCGACTGGAAACCGCCTGCCGAAGGGGGCCGAGTTGCGGCGTATCGTGTTTTGAACCGCACTAACGGCGAGACTGAGTGGAAAGAGGTAGTGTTGTGTTTTGAGTCCATGACCGTCCTCACCGAACAGCCGCAGGGGATCGACCTCGAGTATCAGGTGATCGCAATCAACAAGGCCGGTGAAAGTCTGCCGAGCAACCTGATCACCGTGGCGCTTTGATTAGTGCATTGACCTGCCTCGCCGGTGTTTTCCCTCCGCGCACACGTCTGACGCCGCGGTCGACTCTTCGCCGCTGTGAGCAACGTTTGTGCGAGCCCAACGTCGCGAACGTCGGGCTACGCTCCGGGAATCAGCGGCAGGCAAGTCTTCTAATAGACCTGGTCAGCTGCCCGAAAACTGGTCCAGTGTGACTCGCGTTTTTGGGTAGGTCTCGGTCTTGCCGGAGCCCCGGGGTAAAGGCAGATGTCTCCCCATGTGTAACCGTCCGTACACACGATCCGGTGTGGTGGAACAAGAGGGCGGCGAACCCGAGTACGAGGTTCGGCACTCGGGAAGCTCGGTGGTGGTGCCGAGCTGCCCTACATCATTGGCTCCCCAGCAACACGCCTCGCGACTTTCGGTGAGAGCGCATGCATGTCCCGCCGTCGTCGATATTGACTCGAAACGCACTGGCGCCGACAACAAGTTTGGCCGTGGATCGGCCGTTCTCCAGCAGGAGATCTCACCCAACCCGGTGAGGCCGCAGACAAAAACGTCTCCGGTCGCCACCGATACATACGATACCTTGGGGCCCTCTATCCCGGTGAATCCCGGTATCTGGCAGGCGGCCAGTGCAACCGTCGGCGCAGCCATTCGATGTCCATACTGATCCACGCCTCGATCCATTGCACGGCCAACTCGGTACTGCGTTCGTGTTTCGTGGTTCTTTTCATTCGTCAAGTAACGTCGTCAGGTTGGCCATCGCTTCACGATATCGGGCGGTGGAAGGTAATGCTGCTTTCGCACACACTATCCCCAGCCCAGCTGCCGCATCGCAAACCCGTCATTCCAGATCTTCGTCATATGGCGAATTAGCTCACCATCGAATTCCATCACGTAGACGTAGTCCGTCTCTACCTTGTTGCGGGTTGGAGCACCTGGTCCGCCCTCCCCGGTGTTGGAGCCTTTGAAGACTGCGTAACCACTAACGTTGCCGCGATCCTCATCCACGGCCAATGACCGAAGCTCGTAGCTTCCGTCTGGAATGGGCCCGGCCAGCAATCCCTTCATCGCTTCCGTATACGCTTCAACCGTTTGAATTTCCTTGAAAGTGTCTGCCTGCGCGGAGAACGATGCGTCAGGATGACAGAATGCGCTGCATGCCTCCCAGCCCCTACCTGTCTCACATGCATCGAAGAAGTTTGCTGCGGTCTCTTTGATGGAAGTCATCGACTTTACTCCTCTTTCGTCAGGTTTCACGCAAGTACTGATGCACGTACATCACCGCCATCGCACCTTCACCAACAGCTGATGCGACACGCTTTATCGATCCGGCGCGAACGTCGCCCGCTACGAAGACCCCAGGGACGTTCGTTTCCAGCATTCCCGGAACGCTGAGCGCCAGAGTATTCTTGGAAATCCTCCAGCTCATCCTTCCCGATGGGCGTTGCGCCGCGACCGATGCACCGCTCTGCACCATGGATCCCTCGGCGGCAGCGGGATTCGGAATGATCGCGTCCGGTCCGGACAACACGAACCCGTGTTCGTTCCGCGCCACTGCGTTTTCGAGCCAATCGGTGCGTGGCTCAGCCCCGATGAAGATGAACAGAGCCGCGGCTTCGACTGTCTCCGATTGCTGGCCCCCAGATCTAGAAACCTCGAGGTGCGTGAGACGGTCTGCGCCGACCGCCTTCTGGACTTCGCTCTGCGTCCAGACGCGTATGTTTTCCGTTCCCTGAATCTGTTCGATGAGGTACTGCGACATACTCTCTGTCAGCGACGAACGGCGTACCAGCATCGTGACGGTTTTCGCAAACCGCGAGAAGTACATGGCAGCCTGACCGGCCGAGTTGGCGCCACCCACGATGTAGACATCCAGGTCCCGTACGGACTCGCCTTCACTGAGTGCTGCCCCGTAGTAGACACCCGCACCGGTGAGCGTCGCGATGCCTTCGGCCTGGAGTTCCCGGTAGGAGACTCCGGTTGCGATCAGCACCGCTCGGCTGTCCAAGGTTGTGCCGTCTTCGAGTGTTATCACGTTCGTCGGCCCATCCGCCTGCAGTCCCATGACCCTGCGAGTTGTCAGAATCTCCACACCGAAGCGGCGTGCCTGAGCGACGGCGCGTCGTGCGAGCTCGGCTCCGGAGATGCCGGTGGGGAATCCAAGGTAGTTCTCGATACGCGAACTCATCCCCGCCTGCCCACCCGGCGCCTCCTCCTCTACGACGAGTGTGCGGAGGCCCTCTGAGGCCCCGTACACCGCGGCCGCGAGTCCTGCGGGCCCGCCCCCTACCACGAGAAGGTCGTAAACTGGCTGATCGGCAATCGTCTGGATTCCCATCTTGTCCGCTATTGTGCGATTCGATGGATTACCCAGGTGCGTGCCATCGCTGAAGAACAGCATCGGCATCACACGCTTCTCTTGCTCGACCAGGTCCAGCAATTTCTGCGCTTCGCCATTCAGAGTGCAGTCCATCCAGAGATACGGAACGTGGTTTCTCGCAAGGAAATCCTTCACACGATGTGAGTCGGGCGTCCACTCGTGGCCCACTACCCTGATGCCGTCGAACGTCGCATCGTGCACCAGTTGCCAATCGGCGAGCAGGTCCGAGAGCACTGGATAGAGCTTGTCCTCGGGTGGGTCCCACGGCTTGAGCAGGTAGTGGTCGACTTGCACCTGGTTGATGGCCTTGATGGCCGCGTCGGTGTCTGCGTACGCAGTTAGCAGCACACGCCGCGCGTCGGGGTAGATGTCGCTTGCCTGCTCCAGGAACTCCAGCCCGGTCATGTTCGGCATGCGCTCATCAACGAGAAACAGTGCCGGCACCCGGCCGCGGCGTTTCCATTCGGCAAGGAGTTCCAAGGCGGCTTGGCCCGAATCGGATCGAGCGATCCGGTACTCTGCCCCATACTTGACCCGCAGGTCTCGCTCCACCGCGCGAAGCACGTGGGGGTCGTCATCGAGCGTCAGGATGATAGGTTTCGACATCTAAGACTCCGACTCATGTGGTTGGCGAGTAAGGATCACTCGAAATTCCGTTCGGCCCGGCCGGGACTCTACTTCCAAGTCACCGTGGTAACGACGCAGCAGACGCCGGGTGATATCCAGGCCAAGACCCGTGCCTTCTCCAGGCGGCTTGGTGGTGTAGAAGGCGTCGAAGATGCGGGGCAAAACGTCTGGGGGAATGCCGGATCCATTGTCGACTACGGATACCACGACTCGGTCGTGTTCGGTCTTGGTGCTGATCTCTATTCGGCCGGAATCGCCAATTGCGTCGAGAGCGTTGTCGATCAGGTTCATCCACACCTGATTGAGCTCGCTGCCGGCTGCGTGCACCCGTGGGAGGTCGGCCGCGATGTCGAGTGTCATGGCAGCACCTTTCGACTTCGCCTTTGCGGCTAAAACTCTGATGGTGTCTCGGAGTCCGGCCTCCACATCCACAGGCTCCGGCCCGGCCAGATTGTCCATGTAAGTGAATTTTTTGATGGCGGCCACGAGCTCGTAGATGCGGGTAGCGGCCTGCTCTATGTCGCTCACGAGCGAACGTGTCGAGCAGCCGGCTGCGATCCAGCGGAGCGCCGCATCGAGCGTATCGCCCGATGTTGCGTCGGCCAACGAATCGAGCGCTTCGACGGTCACTGCGGTATCCGCAAGCGGCACCGCATGGTCTTGGTCCAGCTGGTGGCGCGCCAGCCAGTCGGCGATCTCGTCTTCGCGGTCCGCTTGCTCCATTGCTGACAAGATGTCGCCGGGTGGTTTTGCTATGCAGGCTGCGCGCACCTGCAGGATTGAAGCGAGCATCTCGTCGGTCAATCCGGCTTCGCCGAGCGCCCGCGATGCGGTGTCAGCCGCGGTCAGGTAGTCCAATAGCTGCTTGGCGCCGCGTACGGCCGCGGATGCGGGGTTGTTCAGCTCATGGGCGAGACCGGCCGCCAACTTTCCAAGAGATATCAGCTTCTCGTCCTGCAGGTCGCTGGTGTTGAAACTGCGCGCCCGGTCGAGCATGAGGTGTACGGTGTAAGCCGTGAACTGCGGGCAATGGTGGATCATTTCCGGAAAGAGATCCGTGTGGATTGCTAGCAGCTCCGAAGGTTCCTCGACGCGGTTGTCGCCGGGCGGTCCTTTCATCCGGGAGTACGGCAGCATGCCGGTGACTTCGCCGGTTCGCCATGAAATGACACGATGGAGCCCCGCACCTCTGTCTACCCATACGGCAATGTGTCCGGAGAGAATGATCAGGAGCCGCTCGACTTGCTCATTCTTGGGAGCAACCACGTCGCTGGGTTCGACAGCTACGACCCGGCCGTGCGCAGCCAGCCACTCCAGCTCCGCTCGGGGGATCGTGGCGAAATTGGAAAGAGCCGCTAAGCGGTCGACGAGAGAGATTGTTCCGGTCTCGGCCGGCGCGGCACTGCTACCAGGAAGTTTCATTTGAATTGACAGTGCCCTTTGGTCGTCTTCTCACTGATTTGGTATGAGGCTGCGCGGATCTATTGGCGGTGCGGGACTCGATCTTGGTGCCAGAGAGTCGCCGTTCAGGGATGTCGTTCGGAAAAACCGATTGTATAATGTGGTACTAGCATACCAGATTGTCAAGCACGTAGTGTCTCGGTCGGACGTCGGCACTCCTCCACCCACCAGTTTCCGATGCTGTCCACAATCACGCCATCGTGTGCGGGCATGGTTTCGCGAATCGGCGTTGCATCCAGCACGTCAACCATCGTTTCGCGCGTGCCTGGGGGGACATCTCCGACCAGATGCACTTCCCTCAACACCTCGATATCCGCATCGGTCACGTCGACAAAATCGTGCTGCTTGCGCACTATCGACTGAAGGCCACCGTCTTGTCCATGCACCCGTATCTCGCAAGAGTCGTTTGACGTTACAAAGAACTGGTTCCCGTGAAGGGCGTACGTGTGGTCAGGAATGCGGGGAGTGGCTCTGACCCAAGCGGAGGTCCTTACTGCATACCGGGGTGGGTTATGACCCGAGTTCTTCTGTTGGTGGCCAGATCGTACAGGTAGATGTCTCCGTTGCCACGGCCCGACTCCGTTCTTGCGGCTGGCGTGCTTCCGTCCGCAGTTTTCTTACGGGGTCGCGAGGACGCGAGTGGTGCGGTCTGACAGAAACAAAGCTGTGACACGCCACGCGTTGGACGATTCGGCGGATTGCCGACGCACCGGAAGACCAGGCAACAACTCCTAGATACGGCAAGGGACAGTCATGGACCGTCGACGGTTTCTCAAAGCTGCGGCCTCCTCCGGGACAGCATCCTGGCTGGCGGCGTGCACCCAAACGGGCGGAAGCTCTGCCCCGTCGTTGGAAGCGCTCGATTTGGCTGCATCTGCTCCCGTTCTGCTTACCGACAGCATGAACGCCCCGGTGACCATTGAGTCGATCCGGCCGAACTGGTGCAGGGGGCTAGAGAGTTGGGCGTTTGACATTCCCGTGAGATGAAGGAACCGGCTTGTGGTAACGATATTGGAAACGGCAGTCCTCGAATGCACCGATTCTTTCAGCGTCTGAGCATCGG
>JBDHHK010000217.1:0-7043 GCA_039589395.1 Gemmatimonadota bacterium | reverse complement strand
AGGTTTTTTCGCAAGCCACTGGTATGCCACCGTTGGGAAGTCGAGGTTTGTGGTCACGACCTTCGGTCTTTTGGTGTGATCGAGGGTTCCGGCCACGACGGACGTTGCGGTGGATATTGAGGCATGTAATGCAATCTCGGTTGCACTGGCATGGATAATTTCGCCATATCCCCTGCGAAGATCGGCGAGGCACTGCCACCAATCATCGTACCATGCTGAGGCGCCGCGTGCGTGCCACGTCTCGAGAAATTTGCCCACCCGTTTCTCAGCCCGAATTGACAACGCGCCCAAAGAGCATGAGTTCAGGTAGATCGAGTCGCGGAATATCGGAAATTCTGAACGATAGCGTGCGAGCGCGTGCGAACCCGGTGCACTGTCAGTATTCATGAGGCCAATATAATTGCTAGGACACCCAGGATGCGTAGCTTGGTACTCGCGTCGATTTCGCTGCATGTTCCAGCCAGACCGTGACTACCTTGTCACTCAGGAGGTTCAGACAGCGTGAATTCGCAGGAACGCTCCGCGTCGATAAAACAGCGAGCTCAGGAGCTTGGATTCAGTTCGGTTGGGATTGCCGACCTGAGCAGGAACGCTCACGAGCAGCAGCTGTTGCGATGGCTCTCTTCCGGTATGGCCGGTACGATGATGTATATGCATCGCCAAGCATCACGCAGAATTGAGCCTTCCAGGATATTGCCCGGAGCCAATCGCGCAGTCGTGTTGATGAGAAACTACTTTAACGTGGACCCCCCTAGGAGTTGTGGTACGGGCCGGATCGCAAAGTATGCAAGAGGATCCGATTACCACGATACACTTCAAGCACCACTTCAAGAGTTGGTGGACTACATTCGGCATCTGGGTGACGGAGACACAATTTCACGGGCCTACGTGGATGCGGGACCGGTACCGGAGCGCGAGTTGGCTCAGCGGGCTGGTCTTGGATGGATCGGGCGTAATTCAATGTTGATCCACCCAAAGCGAGGTTCATACCACTTTCTCGCCGTGGTCTTGACGAACCTGGACCTGGCGCTGGATTTGCCGTTCCGCGAAGATCGATGCGGATCGTGCCGGCGATGCATCGAAGCTTGCCCCACCGGTGCCATCGCTGCCGACCGTTTGATCGACAGCCGTCTGTGTATCGCGTACCTCACGATCGAGTATGGCGGAGAGATCGAGACGGAACTGCAGCATCAAATGGGTGACTGGATCTTTGGCTGCGATGAGTGTCAGAACGTTTGCCCTTGGAACGTGAAGTTTGCGGAGAGCGCTGACGATCCTCTCCTTTCGTTCAGCCCGCATAGAGCGGAGGAGCGTCTAGCAGATATGATTGAAATTACCGCCGAGCAGTTTCGGCGACGTTTTGCCAACTCAGCGCTGGCGCGTCCTGGAATAGGTGGAATCCGCAGAAATGCTCGGATTGCGATGCTCAACTCGACTGCTCGAGGTAACACGAGGCCTGATTCTGACGAAACGGCCGCCGACTCGACTCACATGCCGGTGGGATGATCCAGGAAATCCCAGGGAATATTGAATTTCTCGGAAAGATGAGCGGCGAGCGCCTTCACACCTAGGGTTTCAGTAGCGTAGTGACCCGCGTAGATGACGTTCAACCCCCACTCTTCGGCGTCGAAGAAGCTGTGATGTTTACCCTCACCCGTGATATAGGTGTCAACCCCCGCATCGCGGGCCTGGGCTATCATGTCACCTCCCCCTCCCGATATGATGCCCACACGGGAGACCTCGACCGGACCATATGCCAATTTGCGCGGCGTGCTACCCACGATGTTTCTGACCCGGTCCACTAGGTCATTAAACGAGATCGACAGATTGCCCGCCACTCCCAGGCGTTCACCCTTGTAGTCACCGAACCACTCTCTGCCATTTAGGCCCAGTTTGTTCGCCATCACGGCATTGTTGCCGATCTCCGAATGCAAGTCGAGAGGCATGTGCGCGGAATAAAGGGCGATGCCGGCATTCATGAGCTGTCGGACCCTACGGCCATGTCGGCCCGTTAACGGCTCGAGCCCAGCCCAGAACAAGCCATGATGCACCAAGAGGAATTCCGCTCCCCTATCAGCAGCTCCGTCTATGGTGTTCTGACATGCATCCACGGCAGCTGCGAATCGGGTAATTGCGCCCTCATGGTCGACCTGCAGCCCATTCAGAGCCTCGGCCGAGTCTCCCACCTCGGCGATTCGTAAATACTCATCCAGATATTGTTGGACATCGCTGACGTACGTGGTCATAGGACGAGTTCGCTTGAAAGACACCAATGGCCATAGCGCCAGTAACAAGACAGCATAAACATACCGACGCGACACCGAAACTGGTTAATGGAAGGGGCTGACAGCATGTAAGTACCAATATAACAATGTATTACGACAGTCTATACTGAATTCACATTAATATGTGGAAATCCCAGATCTTTTGCAGCAGACGGAGTTGTCGCCTATGACGCTCCCTGAACCTTTTCGCTCCCGGCAACCGGCCTGAGCGCTTCTGCGGTCAAGTCTGATTCACCCATTCGTAGATGTCCGTTCACCTCACCACCCTCGTGCACGAGAATCCGCTTGGTGAGTATGTCACCGACAACAGTAGCTGACGACTGCACCTCGACCCGCCCGGTTGCCTGAACGCTGCCTTCAATTCGACCACCGACTATGACTTCGCTGCTGCGAACGTCGCCTTTAACAGAACCCTCTTTCGAAACCAGCACCTGTTTTGTGGCTTTGATATTGCCCTCCACCAAGCCATCAACTTTCACGACCCCTTCGGTGGACAGCTCACCTACCACTTTCAGATCCGCAGCGATGATGGAGAGAACGCCATCGCGCACCCGCCCACGACCCTGTTTTTCTGACATTCCATCACCCTCCCTGGATGAGAACATTGCCCTCGCTGCACTCCTCACTGATCAAGATGTTGGGGTCGATGGACTCTCCGTCGACAAAGATCTCAAAATGTAGGTGAGGTGCAGTCGAACGACCAGTTGATCCGGAAAGCCCGATCACCTGCCCAGCATCGACGGCGTCATTTTGCTCGACCAAGAGCCGTGAGAGGTGGCCGTACATGGTCTCGTATCCGTCACCGTGGCGAAGCCTGACAAAAAAGCCGTATTCCGTATTGTATCCGGCTCCCACTACCCGACCTCCCCCCGAAGCGAGCACGGTCGTACCCTGAGCAACCGCAACGTCAAGACCTGCGTGTACCTCGGTGGACGCACCTACTCCGACTGGGCCGCGCGTAATGACCCCCGGCCCACCGAGAGGCCAATGACGCGGCCTAGATGAGCCGGTCTCATAGCACGGAGTCATGTCGGGGTAGCGCGCGAAAACGGGGGCGGCAGTCGGAAGAATGCTGTCTGGATTCTGAAGTTCAGGAATGATGTCTGCGCCCAGCATGCCTCGTACTTGCATGTATCGTTCCTCAACATGCACGAGGCGGCTCGCAAGTTGGTGCACCTGTTGATTTTCTGCCGACAGGCGCTCGACCTCGCGAGTCAATCCGGGCACCTCAGAAGCAGCTCGCAAGATTGGGGCATACAAAATCGCAGCGAGACATATCAGCCCAAACGTCACGATCGAGGCAACTGTTAAAAACCGAAACAACGGCAGCGGCATCCGAATCGACTTGGATTCGACCACACCGTCGGTGTGCAGGATTATTGTTACACGCCGTTGTTCAGTCATCCGTCAAATGGTTTGCCCAACACTAGTTCCAACACGCGCGCCAGGTCGTCGTTCGAGTAGAAATCGATGGCTACATGACCCTTACCTGAGTCGGACTGAGTGACGCTCACGTCGGTCTTCAGGTACGACCGCAGCGCATCTTCCACTCTTCTGGTCTCCGGCGATCCCTCTGCTGTTCGACGCGGCGATTGGGGCCGAGGCTTTCTTCTGGCAGTCCGAAACCCTCTAGCTCTCATTTCGGTCTCGCGCACGGAAAGGCCTAGTTTCACAACCATACGAGCGATCCGCTCTATTTCCCTCAAATCAGAAATCTGGAGAAGCGCCCTAGCATGCCCCATCTGCAGATCGCCGCGTTGGACCATTTCCTGAACGCTCACTGGCAGATTCAGAAGCCGGAGCGAGTTCGCGATCGTTGAACGGTTCTTTCCGACGAGGTCGGCGATTTCTCCGTGTGATAGTTCGTAATCCTCCACAAGGCGTTTATAGCCACTGGCCTCGTCGATTGCGGATAGCGCGTCGCGTTGCAGATTCTCGACCAGTGCGAGTGTAAGAAGGGTTCGATCATCTACGTCGCGCAGCACCGCACCGATTTCATTCCACTCGAGTTGCACGGCCGCTCGCCAGCGGCGTTCTCCGGCAATCAGCTGGTATTCCCCATCTTCAACTGGGCGTAGCACCACCGGCTGCAGCAGGCCTGACGCCGCCATGGAGCTAGCCAGCTCGTCGATTGCAGCCTGGTTGAAGGTGCGGCGCGGCTGAAACGGATTGGGTCTGATCGCGGTGACCGGTATTTGTCGGAGCGTTCCAGCGCTGCGTGCTTCAGGTAAGGTTGTCGGTCCAAGAAGTGCCTCTAGGCCGCGGCCGAGCCTTCGCTTCTTTGACACCGTCATTGGCTGCTCCCATGCTGCGCGTCCGAACGTTTGTTCACCTCCTGAGCAAGCGCCAGGTAACTCTTGGCGCCGACCGATCTGACGTCATAGAGAATGATCGGCTTTCCGAAAGAAGGAGCTTCAGCAAGGCGGACGTTACGAGGTATAGCCGTTCGATAGACCTTATTTCCGAAGTACTCCCGTGCCTCGACATCTACCTGCTTCGAGAGGTTGAGGCGGGCGTCGTACATGGTCAACAGCACGCCTTCGATGGCCAGCTCCGGGTTGAAATTCTGTTGCACGAGTCTCACCGCATTGAGCAGCTGCGAGAGGCCTTCGAGCGCGTAGTATTCGCACTGGATAGGTATGAGTACGGAATCCGCCGCGGTTAGCATGTTGAGGGTCAGCAGGCCGAGCGATGGTGGACAGTCTATCAAGACGTATTTGTAACGTTGCCTGGCCAGGGTGAGAGCACGCTTCATCACAGACTCGCGATTGCCCTTGTTGACCAACTCCAGCTCCGCTCCTACCAGATCCTGGGTTGCTGGAATTACGTCGAGCATGGGAAGTTTCACCGCAGGGTGGATGACCTCCGACAAGGGCTCGTCGTTCAGAAGTGCATCATATAGAGACCGATCGAGCGCTGTTTTGTCCAAACCGACACCGCTCGTGGCGTTGCCTTGGGGATCGGCATCGACTAGCAGCGTAGGCCATTCCGCCGCCGCCAGCGAGGCCGCGAGGTTGACAGCTGTGGTGGTTTTCCCGACACCACCCTTTTGGTTGGCAATCGCCACAACCCTTGACATGTTCGTAAGTCCTTACACCACAACGAGTTACCTGGCCCTGACCAGACTCTTCACATGTTCGTGAGCAGGAGCGGGAATATATCCTTGTTGTGATGGGTGGTAAAGAATGGAAATGGAACGAATCTCTCAAATCGACTTGTTTTGCGTACCGCTGTTCCACGTGGAACAGCTTCTTCTAAGAAGTACGGTCTTGAAGCTTGATAGCCTCCACAACGAGATTCTGAAGGTCGCAAGGTGACACCCCAGGAATTCTACTCGCGTGCGCGAGTGACTCTGGACGGATTGCATCCAGTTTCTGCCTCGCTTCCGTGCTAATACTCTTCAACGTCAGGTATTCGATTTTTTCCGGAAGTCTGAACTCCGCCATTCCCCGCATCTTCTCTACCGTGAGTCTCTCCCGCTCCAGATATCCAGCGTACTTGAGTTCGATTTCCGCTGAAGTCCAAGAATCGTCCCGCATATCGAGTGTATCTTCGACAGCCGCGTGCAACAACTTCTTCAACCTCAACGCTGGCCTCCGGACTAACTCAGATACTCGTTGGGGCTCAGGTAGATCGTTTTCACCTGCCTCCCTCAATACCGCGTTGACATCTTTCGGCTTCGCTACCGTTGTACTTGCGAGCCTTTCCAGTTCCTGCTTCTCTGCAAGTCTCTGCTCGAGTATCTCAGATTCACCTTTCGTGAGCAAACCCATTTTCAACGCCAACGTTCCGAGCCGCATGAGCGCATTGTCTTGCCTCAGCATCAGCCTAAATTCGGCACGCGACGTGAATAGTCTATACGGCTCATCTACCCCACGCGTGATCAGGTCATCGATCAAAACACCGATGTATGCATCTTCTCTGTTCAGCACTACAGCGTCTTCACCCCTCACCTTCCGAACCGCGTTGATCCCCGCCAATAGTCCTTGGCCACCAGCCTCCTCGTATCCAGTTGTCCCATTCACCTGGCCCGCGAAGAATAATCCGTCGATAGCCTTCACCTCGAGACTCGGTTTGAGTTGTTCAGGCGGATAATAATCGTACTCGATCGCGTAGCCACACCGAGTCATTCTTACTCGCTCCAAGCCTGGAACTGCCTGCAAATAGCGGAGTTGCACCTCAGCTGGCAACGATGTCGATAGACCGTTCACGTAAAGCTCCGTGGTATTGAGGCCCTCCGGCTCAAGGAACACTTGGTGCCTGTCCGCATTCGGGAACCGCACAATCTTGTCTTCGATTGATGGGCAATACCTCGGTCCTCTTCCCCCTATGACTCCTCCGTATAGCGCAGATTCCTTGATATGATGCGTTATTATCTCTTTTACTTCTTTCCCAGCCCATGTAACCCAACATGCCTTCTGTGCCGGCCGTTCATTGTCTTGGTAATGTGCAAACCTGAACGAGGGCATTCCGCCGAGCTGTTCCTCCATCTTCGTGTAGTCAACTGTTCTTCCATCAACTCGGGGCGGTGTGCCGGTTTTGAATCGGTCAACCTTTAGTTCCAGTTTCTCTAGCTGTTCCGCCAACTCGATCGCAGCTGGATCACCCGCCCGTCCACCAGCAATGCATGTGTCCAGCCCCATAAACATCTTGCCTCGCAAGAATGTCCCGGCGCTCAGAACTATTGTCCGCGCTTTCAGCTTTTCTCCGTCTGTTGTTACGACTCCACTTACACCACTGCCAGTAAGCAGCAGTGTC